>DATFFA010000282.1:0-20435 GCA_035250605.1 Variovorax sp.
GCGCGGCCTGCGCGCGCTCGCGCAGGAGCGGACGCAGCGCCACCAGCGCCGGCAGCGCGAAACCCAGCGAGGCCGCGGCGATCGCCTGCGGCAGCGGCACTTCGCCCAACTTGGTCAGCACCGGCACCAGCAGCACGCCGCCGATGCCGCTGGCGCCGATCAGCCCGCCGGCCAGCAGCACGGCCGGCAGCACGATCCAGGCACTGGCGAGCGACATCAGCATGGGTGCGCTCCTTCTTTCTTACTCGACCTTGATGCCGGCGGTCTGCACCACGCCGGCGATGGTCTTGCGCTCCTTCGCCAGGTAGTCGGCGAAGGCGGGGCCGGCGATCAGCTGCGGCTTGACCGCAATGTCGGCGAGCTTGCGCGCGATCTCCGGGTCCTTGAGCGTGGCGTCGAGCGCACGGATCCAGGTCGAGACGACGGCAGCCGGCGTGCCGGCGGGGGCGAGCACGCCGAGCCAGGCGTCCATTTCCAGGCCCTTGAGCTCGGGTGTCTCGCCCAGCGCGGGGATGTCCGGCGCGCTGGGCGAACGGGCGGCCGAGGTGACGCCGAAGGCGCGCACCTTGCCGTCTTTCACGAAGGGCTGGGCCAGCGACAGCGGCAGCACCGCGAGGTCGACCTGGCCGCCCGCCACATCGGTCAGCACCTGCGGGCCCGACTTGTACGGCACGTGCATCAGGTCGATGCCGGCGCGCTGCTTGAACATCTCGGCCGTGACGTGCAGCGAGGTGCCCACGCCGTCGGTGCCGAAGTTGAACTTGCCGGGCTGCGCCTTCGCCAGCTGGATCAGCTCGGCCGTGGTGCGCGCGGGCAGGGCGGCCTTGCCGATCAGCACGAAGGGCGAGGTGCCCACGGTGGCCACCGGCACGAAGTCCTTGAAGCTGTCGTAGCGCACCGCCGAAGGCGCCACCAGCGGCGCCACGTTGAGCGGGCTGGCCACCGCGAACAGCAGCGTGTAGCCGTCGGCCGGCGCACGCGCCGCCCGCTGCGTGCCGATGGTGCCGGCCGCGCCGGCCACGTTCTCGATCACCACCGGCTGCTTGAGCTGCTCGCCCAGCTTGGCGGTGAGCAGGCGCGCCGTTGCATCGACGCCGCCGCCGGCGCTGAACGGCACAATCAGCGTGATCGGCTTGGCGGGATAACCCTGGGCCTGGGCGGCGGCGACGCCGGCACCGAGCGCGAGCGCGGCGGCGGCGGAATGGAAGCGTGAGAAGGCGCGGGCTGCGGACATGGTCGATTTCCTCGGTCGGTGAATGAACGGAAAAGAAGCACCCTGGCGGTGCCTAATCTACTTGTTATGACAAGTTATGACAAGCGACGCATGTCGCATGCCAACGTTGGCGATGGGGCCATCCATGCCTGAGCTCCCGCAGTCGCTGCATGCGCAGCTGCGCGACGCCTTGCGCGCGCGCATCCTGGACGGCGAGCTGGCGCCGGGGGCCAAGCTGCCTTCCGAATCCGAGCTGACGGCGGCCCATGGGGTCAGCCGCATCACCGTGCGGCAGGCGCTGGGCGCGCTGCAGGCGGAGGGGCTGATCGTCAAGCTGCACGGCAAAGGGGCCTTCGTGTCCCATTCGAAAGCGGCTCAAAGCCTCAACCGGCTGCAAGGGCTCAACGAGGCGCTCGCGCTGGAGCAGCACGCCGTCAGCAGCAAGCGGCTGGCCTGGCGCGAGGTGAAGGCGCCGGCCGCGGTGGCGCGGCAGCTGCAGCTGCCTGCGGGAGAGACGGTGTACCACCTGCAGACGCTGCGCTACCTGGACCGTGAGCCCTTGTCGGTCAACAGCTCCTACCTGCCGCGCTTCCTGGGCGAGCGGCTGGCGCGCGTGGACTTCTCGCGGCGCGACCTGATCGAGATCTTCGAGCACGAGGGCGGCCTGGAGATCGGCGAAGCCCAGCTCGAAATCGGCGCCGGCCTGGCGAAGCCGCAGGAGGCGAAGCTGCTGCAGCTCGAGCCCGGGGCGCCGGTGCTGAAGGTGGAGCGCCTGCTGCACCTGGCCGGCGGCGGCCCGGTGCATCTGGAGACCGCGGTCTACCGCGCCGACACCTTCCGCTACAAGCTCAGCCTCAGGCGCTGAGCGAGCGCGGCTACAGCGGGTGCTCGGTGTAGAAGCGCCCGCCGTGGAACAGCAGCGGCGAGGCGCCCGGCCGGTGCGTGCAGCGCTCGACCTCGCCGACGAAGATCACGTGGTCGCCCTCGTCGTAGCGGCTGCGGTTGAAGCACTCGAAGCTCGCCGCCGCGCCGGCCAGCACAGGCGCGCCGCCCACGCCCTCGGTGAAGGCGACATCGGCCCAGCGGTCCACGTCCTTCGATGCGAAGCGCTCGGCCAGGGCCTTCTGGTCGGCGGCCAGGATGTTGACTGCGTAGTGCGAGCCGGTGCTGAGTGCGGCCATCGAGGCTGCACTGCGAGCCAGGCTCCACAGCACCAGCGGCGGAGCCAGCGACACCGAGTTGAAGGAGTTGGCGGTGAGCCCGACCAGCCGCCCGTTGGCCGCGCGCGCGGTGACGATGGTCACGCCGGTCGCGAACATGCCGAGGGCGTCGCGGAATTCGTCGGTCGTGAAGGAGGGCGGTGTCGCCTGGTCGGGTGCGGTCACGGGGAAGCTGGAAGTGAGAGGCTATTCTGGCCGATCACCCTGCGCGCCGCTGTCGCGCCGGGTCGCATGGCCTTTGGCAAGCCGTTCAGCCGAAGAACCAGTAGCCCACGCCGATCGCGCCCAGCACCCCGGCCAGCTCGGCGAGCAGGGCGCAGCCCACCGCATGCCGCGCGCGCTGGATGCCGACTGCGCCGAAGTAGACGGCCAGCACGTAGAAAGTGGTCTCGGTGCTGCCCTGGATGGTGGCCGCGACCTGTGCCGCGAAGCTGTCGACGCCTTGGCTCTGCATCGTCTCGATCAGCATCGCGCGCGCGGCGCTGCCGGAGAAGGGCTTGACCAGCGCGGTCGGCAGGGCATCGACGAAGCGCGCGTCCCAGCCCGCCAGGCCGACGGCCCAGCGGATGCCGGCGAGCACCATGTCCAGCGCGCCCGAAGCCCGCAGCACGCCGACCGCGCACAGCATCGCCACCAGGTAGGGCAGCAGGTTCTTCGCCACGTCGAAGCCTTCCTTGGCACCCTCGACGAAGCACTCGTAGACCTTCACGCGCCGCAGCGCACCCGCCAGCAGGAAGACGAGCACGATGCCGAACAGCGTGAGGTTGCCCAGCAGCGAGGACAGCGAGGCCAGCGCCGCGGCCGAGAGCGTGGCGAGCAGCGCGATGAAACCGGCGAGCAGCAGGGCGCCCGGCAGCAGGTAGGCGAGCACCACCGGGTCCCAGAGCCTGAGCCGCTGCACCAAGGCCACCGAGAGCAAGCCCACCAGCGTGGAGCAGCTGGTCGCCAGCAGGATCGGCAGGAACACCAGCGTCGGATCGGCCGCGCCCTGCTGCGCCCGGTACATGAAGATGGTGACGGGCAGCAGCGTGAGGGAGGAGGCGTTCAGCACCAGGAACAGGATCTGGGCATTGGTGGCGGTGGTCGCGCTGGGGTTGAGGCTTTGCAGTTCGCGCATCGCCTTCAGCCCGATGGGCGTCGCCGCGTTGTCGAGCCCCAGCGCATTGGCCGCGAAGTTCATGGTGATGAGGCCCAGCGCCGGATGGCCCGCGGGCACTTCGGGCATGAGGTGCCGGAACAAGGGGCCCAGCACGCGCGCGAGCCCGGCGACCAGCCCGGCCGCCTCGGCAATGCGCAGGAACCCCAGCCACAGCGTGAGCGTGCCGAAAAGCAGCACCATGACCTCGACCGAGAGCTTGGCCATGGCGAACAGGCTCTCGACGAGCGCGGCGAACACCGAGGGATCGCCGCCGACCAGCCAGCGCGAGAACGCAGCCAGCGCTGCCGCCAGAAAAAAACCGAGCCACAAGCCGTTGAGCACGCGTATCCCTTGCTACCGCTGTCCTTCGAAGATGCGCGCGATCATAGGGGGCGATGCGGACATGCCATGGCACGGCGTTACATTGCGGCGCATGCCGAAGCTTCCCGGATGGCGCATCGCGCTTTCGTTCCTCGCCGTGGCGTGGCTCGGCGGCTGCGCCACGCTGCCTGCACCGGTGCCGGCCCCGGCCAGCCGCGCGATGACCGAGGTGTCGGGCACGCGGCTGGCGCAGGTCGGCACCGCCGGGGCGCCGGCCGGACAGCCCGGACTGTCGGGCTTCAGGCTGCTGCCGCAGGCCGAGTTCGCCTTCGACGCACGCATCGCGCTGATTCGGCAAGCGCAGAAGTCGCTCGACGTGCAGTACTACCACATCCACAGCGACCCGATCGGGCTGCTCTTCCTGCGTGAACTGCGCGATGCAGCCGCGCGCGGCGTGCGCGTGCGGCTCTTGATGGACGATCTCTACACCGGCGGGCAGGACGATCTGCTGCTGGGGCTGGCTGCGCATGCCCATGTCGAGCTGCGCCTGTTCAATCCGCTGCCCTCGCGCGCCGGATCGCTCGCAGCGCGCTTCCTGTTTTCGCTGCACGAGTTCGGCCGCATCAACCACCGCATGCACAACAAGCTGCTGGTGGGCGACAACAGCTGCGCCGTCACGGGCGGACGCAACATCGCAAGCGAATATTTCATGCACGGCAGCGCCGCGAACTTCATCGACATGGATGTGCTGTCCTGCGGGCCGGTCGTGCGCGAGATGTCGCAGAGCTTCGACCGCTACTGGAACAGCGAGCAGGTGCGTCCGGTCGGCAACGTGGTCGCGCGCACGCCGTCGCCGGACGCGGCACGCCGGCACTTCGACCAAGCGGTGCGTGCCGCCATCCCGGAGCTGCCGCTGCCTTCACACGACGTGATGGAGCGCAGCTCCGTCGGCCACCAGCTGGAGGCGGGCACGCTCGAGCTGCGCTGGGCCCGGGCGCAGTTCTATGTCGACGACCCGGGCAAGATCGTGCGCGGGAACGACGCCGAGGCCTTCCGCGGCAGCGTGACCGAGGGCACGCTGCGGGCCTTCGACTCGGCGCGCAGCGACGTCACCATCGTTTCGCCCTACTTCATTCCAGGCCGGCGCGGCATGGAGATGATGCGGCGGGCGACTGGCGGTCGGCCCGGCAAGATCTTCCTGGTGACCAATTCGCTGGGCGCAACCGACGAGCCGCTCGCCTATGCCGGCTACACGCGCTACCGCGCCGAGATGCTCCGCATCGGGGTCGCGATCCGCGAGATCGGGCCCACGATCACCGGCAAGTCCGGAAGGTTCGGCGACTTCGGCAGCTCGATCAGCCGGTTGCATGCCAAGCTGGCGGTGATCGACGACCGCCTGCTCTTCATCGGCTCGATGAACATGGACCACCGCTCGGCGGCGATCAACACGGAGGCCGGCCTTCTGATCGACAGCCGGGAGCTCGTGGCCGACTACAACACGCTGGTCGGCGGCCCCAGCCGGGCCGGCACTGTCTACCGGCTGAGGCTCTCGCCGGAAGGAGGCCATGTGCAGTGGCTGGAGGTCGATGCAGACGGCAACGACATCGTCCACGACGACGAGCCGGGCGGCTATTTCTGGCTGCGCTTCAAGAACTGGCTGATGCTGCCCTGGGTGGGCGAGGAACTGCTGTAGAAAAGGCCATGGACATTCGCCGTCGAGATCTCAACCGCGCCGCACTGTGGCTCGCCCTGTGCGGGTGGTCGGCGGCGCGCCCGCTGCGCGCGCAGCCGGCGCCGCGCTGGCGCTCGAATCCCTTCACGCTCGGCGTCGCCAGCGGGCAGCCGCGGCACGACAGCGTCGTCCTCTGGACCCGGCTGGCGGCGGAGGGCGATCCCGGCCTCGACGGCCTGCAGCGCTGCGCCGTGCGCTACGAGATCTTCGGCGATGCCGAGCTCAAGCGGCCGGTGGCGCAGGGCGAGGTGCAGGCCGAAGCCGCGCGCGCCTTCAGCGTGCACGTCCATGCGCAGGGCCTGGCGCCGCAGCGCGAGTACTGGTATCGCTTCCAGTGCGGAGAAGCGCAAAGCCCGGTGGGCCGCACGCGCACGGCGCCCGCCCCGGATGCCGCGGTGGCGCGCCTGCGCATCGCGCTGGGGGCCTGCCAGAACTACGAGCATGGCTTCTACGCGGCACACCGCGAGATCGCAGGGCGCGAACTCGACTTCGTGCTGTTCGCCGGCGACTACATCTACGAAGGCAGCAGCCGGACCCCAGAGCTGCGCCGGCACGGCGCGCCCATCCCGACGACGCTGGAGGGCTACCGCGCGCGCCATGCGCTCTACAAGCGTGACGCCGATCTTCAGGCCGCGCATGCGGCACACCCGTGGATCCTGACCTGGGACGACCACGAAGTGGTCAACGACTATGCGAACGACCGCGACCCGGCCTACACCGAGCCCGGGCTCTTCCTGCAGCGCCGCGCCGCGGCCTACCGCGCCTACTTCGAACACATGCCCTTGCTGCTGCCGCCGCAAGGCGCGGCGATGCGCATCCACGATCGCTTCGCCTGGGGCCGGTTGGCCGAGCTCTGGACCCTGGACTGCCGCCAATACCGCAGCCACCATGCCTGCCCCGATCCGGCGCATGACTGGGGCCGGCTCGTGATCGGCTGCGAGACGCTGGCGGACCCGACGCGCACCATGCTTGGCGCCGAGCAGTCGCGCTGGCTGGCGCAGGGCCTGGCCGCCTCCGGCCGGCAGTGGAAGCTGCTGGGCCAGTCCACCCAGATGAGTCCCACCAGCCTCGAGGCACCGCGCGGCCGCCAGTTCTGGACCGACGGCTGGGACGGCTATCCGGAGGCGCGGCGCCAGCTGCTGCAGGGCATCGCCGACGCCGGCCTGCGCGACGTGGTGGTACTGGGGGGCGACGTGCACCGGTACGTCGCGGCGGATCTGCGCGTGGTGCCCAACGACACCGCATCGCCGGTGGTCGCGAGCGAGTTCGTCGGCGGCTCGATCAGTTCGCGCGGCGCCAGCCGGACTTCGATGGATTGGTTGCGGCAAGACAACCCCGACGTGCGCCATGCGCGCGGGGACGAGCGCGGCTATGCCCTGATCGAGGCCACGCCGAAGTCCCTGCACTGCGAGTTCCGCGCGACCGCGCATCCGGTGGTGGCCGATGCGCGCTTCCACACCCAGGCGCGTTTCGTGGTCGAGGCCGGCCGCGCCGGCGTGAAACCGGCCTGAGCCCGGACGCTCAGGCGGCGCGGTCCGGCCGCCTTGGCGGAACCTCGATGAGGAGGCCGGGCCTGAAGCCCTCCTGCTCGCCCTTGCCCACATAGCCCAGCGGGTTCGCCACCACCCGGCACCCGTCCTTCACATAGTCGAAAGCGCAATGCAGGTGGCCGTGCAGCCACAGGTCGGCCCTGGGCAGCAGTTCGTCGAGCGAGTTGCAAAAGCCTGCGGTGCCGGGGCTCAGCCCGTAGCGCGGATCGGCGCTGGCCAAGCTTGGCGCGAAGTGCGTGACGGCCACCGTGGGGCCATCGAAGTCCTCGGCCAACGCATTGCGCAGCCACGCTTGGCACGTCAGTGAGTGCTCTCTCAGAGGCTCGGCGAGGAAGACTTCACCGGCGCGCAGGGTGAGGGCTTTCTCCAGGTAGAAGTTCGCGGCGCGCATCGCCTTGCCGCGCTTGCGCAGTGCCTCCGTCATGCTGTCGCCGGGCTCGACCAGGGCATCGAAGTCGGCCCAGAGGGTGGTGCCGACAAAGCGGACCCCGCCGACGACGCAGGTTTCGCGCTCCAGCCACAGAATGTCGAGCGCCTGGCAGAGCGTGCGCAGGCGCTCGTGGGTCTGGTCGAAGTCGGCGTTGTCGTACTCGTGGTTGCCCGGCACGTAGAGCACCGGCGTCGGCCAGCCATGCCGCGGCGAAAACCGGGTGAGGCCGAAATCGGGCGCCATGAGGCGTGATCCGGCCTGATAGGACCCGATATCCCCCGCGAGGACCAGAAGATCGGCACCGGCCGCCGGCGAGATCCGAAACTGCGGATGCACTTCCAGATGCAGATCGGAAAGCAGCTGGAGCTTCATGCCGGCCAGTCTAGGCGAATATCCCTATGCGCGACACGCATAACCTTGCGCTGGAAATACTGGGGAAAACCCTTAATCTTGGTTTCATCATCACTCCAGCGCGGGCCACCGGCCGCGCACGCTTCATGTTCACCCTTTTTGCCCAGATCGCGCGCCTGTTCCGTGCCAAGACCCTGGAAGCCCCTGCCAGCCCCGCCGCGGCCCTGATGGAAAGCGCCGATTCCCGTGCGGGCATGAGTGCCCATCAAGCCCAGGAGCTGCGCGCTGCCGCCAGCGCCTGGCTCAGCGTCGTCCGCTAAGCCGGGCCGCCCGGCGCGCCGGCAAAGGCCGCCCTCGCGGAACGCAACAGCGCTTGCCGCAGCCATCCATGGGCGTGGCCGTGCTGCGCCCGGCGGTGCCAGATGGCGTCCACGTGCACCTGCGGCTGCTGGAACGGCAGCTCGCGCAGGACCAGTTGCTCGTCGATCCCCGTGACCTTGACGAAATGGCGAGGCAGCACCGTCAACAGGTCTGAATTGGCCACCACCCGGCCGGCCGTAAAGAACTGGTTGACGGTGACCACGATGCGCCGCTCCCGCCCCAGCGCCCCCAGCGTCTGGTCGATGAAGCCGTAGGGCCGGCCCGAGAAGCTCACCAGCAGGTGCCGCGCGGCGCAGAAAGCGTCGAGCGTCAGCGGCTGGTCCGCCAGCGGATGGCCGAGCCGCATCACGCAGACGTATTCGCCGATGTAGAGGCGTTGCGTCTCGAAGGGCAGCAGGGCCGCATCGGACTGGCCGCGCGCCGCCAGGTTGGCGACAACCGCCGGGAAGTAGCCGATGGCCATGTCGACCTCCTCGCTCTCGAGCAGCCGTCGCGGGTCACGGGTGGTCAGGGGCAGAACGCGCAGGGAGATTGCCGGCGCCTCTTCCTCGACGATCCTGACCAGCCCGGGAATCAGCTCGGCCGCCGTCGCATCGGCCATCGCAAGAACGAAGGTGTCGTCGGCGACCGCGGCATCGAATTCGCCCGGTGCCAGCGAATGCTGCAGTTGCCGCAGGGCATCGCGCACGGTCGGCCACACCGCCAGCGCCCGCGGTGTGGGCTCGACCCCCGCGCCGGAGCGGCGCACCAGCTCGTCGCCGAGCGTCTCGCGCAACCGCCGCAGGGCATTGCTCACGGCCGGCTGGGTGATCGAGAGATTCCGCGCCGCGCGCGTGAGGTTGCGCTCCGCCATCACCTCGTCGAAGACGCGGAGCAAGTTGAGGTCCAACGTGCGAAAGTTGACATCTATCATTGATGTGAATGATAGACATCATGAAGCTAAAGTAGAAAAGCACTAGGGAAACCACTAATATCGCTGCACCGGCATCCGCCAATCGTCGTCCTAGGAGGGACTTTCACCATGACCAGCTTTGTCCACGTTGAACAACCGGCCACTCACCCGGGCGTCGCCCGCGCGGAAGCCGTCATCGATCAGATTCGCGCTGCCCGCCGCAGCTTCGACGGCGCGCGCGGCCTCGCAGCCCTGCTGCTGGCGGCCATCGTCGCCTCGCTGCTCGTCGTCGCCGACAAGCTCATGTCGACCTGGAACGACGGCGGCCTGCTCGTCGCCTGGCTCGTGCTGTGGGGCGTGGCTTTTGCAACGCTCGCCTTCTTCGCCGGTACCGCCCGCACGCTGGCCGTTCGCGCTGTCTCCGCGGCACGCGCCGCCGCTCGCCGACGCGCTGCGGCCCATGCCGATGCGCAATTCCTGGCCTACGCCAAGCTCGACCCGCGCATCATTCGCGAGCTGCAAGCGATCGCCTCTCGGCAGGAAGCAGAATCGGCGGAAGCGGCTGTGACCGCCTCCGCGCCATCGGCGAAGCTCGCCGACGACAGCGTGCCGACCCTGTACTCGGCGCTGCGCAGGGTGAACCTGGGGCAGCACTACTGATCCCGCCGCGCCCATGAAAAAAGCCGCCCTCGGGCGGCTTTTTCTTTGGGTGCCCCGTTCAGGCGGCGAGCCGCTGCTCGATCGCGGCCTTGGTCGCCGGCAGCTCCTTCGGCAGGTGGTGCGCCAGCTGCTGGAACAGCTCGGCATGGAGCTTCAGCTCGGCCTGCCAGGCCGCCTTGTCGATGTGGGTGACCGTGTCGAACTGCTCGGCGCTGAAGTCCAGGCCGGTCCAATTGAGGTCTTCGTAGCGCGGGCTGACGCCGAACACGTGCTCGGTGCCTTCGCCCTTGGCCTCGATGCGGTCGATCATCCACTTCAGAACGCGCATGTTCTCGCCGTAGCCCGGCCACACGAACTTGCCGTCCGCGCCCTTGCGGAACCAGTTGGTGGTGTAGATGCGGGGCAGGCGCGCGCCTGCGGCCTCGAGCTTCTTGCCCAGGTCCAGCCAGTGCTGGAAGTAGTCGCTCATGTTGTAGCCGGCGAAGGGCAGCATCGCGAAGGGGTCGCGCCGCACCACGCCCTGCTGGCCGCCGGCGGCGGCGGTGGTCTCGGAGCCCATGGTCGCGGCCATGTAGACGCCCTCGACCCAGTTGCGCGCCTCGGTCACCAGCGGCACCGTGGTTGAGCGGCGGCCACCGAAGATGAAAGCGTCGATCGCCACGCCCTTGGGGTCGTCCCAGGCGTCGTCGAGCGCCGGGTTGTTGGCGGCGGCGACGGTGAAGCGTGCGTTCGGATGGGCGGCCTTGGCGCCGGTTTCCCTGGCGATGGCGGGCGTCCAGTCCTTGCCCTGCCAGTCGATCGCGTGGGCCGGGGGCTCGCCCATGCCTTCCCACCAGACGTCGCCGTCGTCGGTCAACGCCACGTTGGTGAAGATCACATCGCGGTCCAGGCTGGCCATGCAATTCGGATTGGTCTGGATGTTGGTGCCGGGCGCGACGCCGAAGTAGCCGGCTTCGGGGTTGATCGCGTGCAGCTTGCCGTCGGCGCCGGGCTTGATCCAGGCGATGTCGTCGCCGATGGTCGTGACCTTCCAGCCCTCGAAGCCGGCCGGGGGGATCAGCATCGCGAAGTTGGTCTTGCCGCAGGCGCTGGGGAAGGCCGCCGCCACGTGGTATTTCTTGCCCTCCGGGTTGGTGACGCCCAGGATGAGCATGTGCTCGGCCAGCCAGCCTTCGTCGCGGCCCATGTTCGAGGCGATGCGCAGGGCGAAGCACTTCTTGCCCAGCAGCGCATTGCCACCGTAGCCGGAGCCGTAGCTCCAGATCTCGCGGGTCTCGGGGTAGTGGACGATGTACTTGGTCTTGTTGCACGGCCAGGCCACGTCTTTCTCGCCCGGCTGCAGCGGTGCGCCGACGGTGTGCACGCAAGGCACGAACTCGCGCTCCGCACCCAGCACGTCGTACACATCCTTGCCCATGCGGGTCATGATCTTCATGTTGACCGCCACGTACGGGCTGTCGGACAGCTCGATGCCGATGTGCGCGATCGGCGAGCCCAGCGGGCCCATGCTGAAAGGCACGACGTACATCGTGCGGCCCTTCATGCAGCCGTCGAACAGGGGCTGCAGCGTGGTGCGCATTTCGGCCGGCGCCATCCAGTTGTTGGTGGGGCCGGCGTCTTCCTTCTTCTCGGAGCAGATGAAGGTGCGGTCCTCGACGCGTGCGACATCGCTCGGGTCGGAACTCGCGAGAAACGAGTTGGGTCGCTTGGCCGGATCGAGTTTCTTGAAGGTGCCGGCGTCCACCAGCAGCTGGCACAGGCGCTCGTATTCCTCCTGGCTGCCATCGCACCAGTGGATGGCTTCGGGCTTGCACAGCGCGGCCATATCCGCCACCCAGGCGATCAGCTTCGCGTTCTTGACGTACGAGGGTGCCTGCACGGCAAGGCCCTTGAGCGGTGCGTTCATAGAGTCTCCTAAGTTGAAAAATCGTCTTTCCGAACGGGGCTCAGGGGCCGGGGGCCGCCGAGGTCCGTTGGAAAAAACGTTTCGCGTCTCGGGAGAGAGGGGATCGCGCACCCCGAGGCGGGGGTCGCAATCCTGGAACGGCGGCGGTCCGTGCAGTGTCCGCCGCAGCCGCAGCCGGCTGTCAGGCCATGTAGACGGCGATGGAGGCCAGCAGGAGCATCAAAACCCCGCCGGCGATGGGCAACACCAGGGGCATGAGGGGAACGATCGACTCGACGGCGTCGGCCTCGACGGCGGCGGACTTGGCCGGATCGACAGGGGTGGGATTGGACATGGTTATTCCTCGGGTACGCAAAACTGAGGCCATTTTACCGACCGACCCGCGCCCGGCGGTGTAGGGGCTTGCCAGCACTTTCAGCGCTGCTCGTTCGCCTCGAACCCGGCCTGGCGCAGGGCCTCGAGCACCGCCGTCAGATGGGCTCGTCCGCGGGTCTGCAGCACCAGCTCGATGTCGACGTTCTGCGCCGCCAGCATGGTGAAGGCGCGCTGGTGATGCACCTCGTCGACGTTGGCGCCCGCTTCTGCCACAGTGGCCGTGATCTGGGCCAAGGAGCCCGGCACGTCCCGCGCGCTGACGCGCACCCGGGCGAGCCGGCCGGCACGCACCATCCCGCGTTCGATGATGGCGGCCAGCAGCAGCGGATCGATGTTGCCGCCCGAAAGAACCAGGCCGACCCGCTTGCCCTTGAAGCGCTCGGGATGCCGGATCAGCGCCGCCAGCCCGGCTGCGCCCGCGCCTTCGACCAGCGTCTTCTCGATCTCCAGCAGCATCAGCACCGCCTGCTCGATGTCGCCCTCGTCGACCAGCAGCAGGTCGTTGACCTGCTCGCTGATGATGGCTTGCGTCAGCACGCCCGGCGTTCCGACGGCGATGCCCTCGGCGATGGTGCTTTGCCCCAGCGGGTGGTTCGTGCCCTGCACGGCATTGACCATGGTGGGGAAGCGCCGGGTCTGCACCCCCACGATCTCGATGCCGGGCTGTCGGGCCCGGGCCGCCAGCGCCATGCCGGCAATCAAGCCCCCGCCCCCGACCGACACCACCAGGGCATCGAGCCGCGGCGCCACCGCCAGCATCTCGAGGGCCACGGTGCCCTGCCCGGCGATGATCGCCTCGTCGTCGTAGGGGTGGACGAAGGCCAGGCCTTCCTGCTCCGCCAGCGCCAGGGCATGGGCGCGCGCCGCGTCCAGCGTGTCGCCGTGCAGCACCACTTCGGCGCCGAAGCCGCGGGTGCGCTCGATCTTCACACCGGGGGTGAAGCGCGGCATGACGATGAGCGCCCGCAGGCCCAGGCGCTGGGCGTGGTAGGCCACCCCCTGGGCGTGGTTGCCGGCCGACATCGCGATCACGCCCCGGACGCCCTTCTCCGACAGGTCGACCAATTTGTTGCAGGCCCCGCGTTCCTTGAAGGAGGCCGTGAACTGCAGGTTCTCGAATTTGAGGAAGACCTGCGCGCCGACGATCGCGGACAGCGTGCGGGATTCCACGCAGGGCGTATCGAGCACCTGCCCGCGCAGGCGCTCGGCGGCGCGTTCGATGTCGTCGATTCCAAGCATGGCCGGCATTGTGGACGGAATCGCAACATCCGGGTTTTTACTGTCCCCGAGTCTTCCCCAAGCCAAAACTCTGCGCTATGGTCGCGATCAGTTTCCGTGTTCTCCTAGCTGGGGGTTGCTCGATGGTCAAGCGTTCCGGTGCCGATGTCGTGGCCGCGGCTTCCCGCGGCCATGCATTGCCGTCGCCCGGACTCAAGGAAGCGCCGGTCCTGGAGCTCATGTGTTCGCACTTCGTGCTCACCCTGGCGGCGAAGCAGGGCCCGCGCTTCAACGTGCGGCGCGACCTCAACGGCCTGCTCTCGCTGACCGGCCGCCATCTGGTCTGGCCTCTGGCCGTGCTGCAGCGCCTGCGCGAATTCCTCGGCCGCCGCTGCGCCGGCAACGATGTCTGGAAGGGCGTCGAGCATTTCGACGGCCGCACGCTGCTGGAGCGCCACGGCGTCTGGCGCGGCCCGTACGAGGAAGGCACGCTTTTCTTCTACCTCGACGAGTACGCCAAGGACCAGCCCAAGGACCTGCTCTCCGTGCTGTCTGCCACGCGCGACTGGCTTACCCATGCGCTGCGCAAGCAGTCGACCCTGGTCGAGAAGAACATCGATGCGCTCGCCGGCCTGCTGCAGCTCAACAAGGCCGAGCGCGCGCTGCTGCTCTACGGCACGCTCGCGCGCTACCAGCGCGACCTGCGCTCGCTGCTGGTGGAGTTCAAGGTCAACAACGCGCCCGAGGCCTATGCCGCGATCGCCGAGGTCGCCGGCGTCAATGCCAGCGACGTCGGCGAGGCGCTGCGTGCCGGCTCGCGGCTGGAACGCATCGGCCTGGTCGAGAACCTGATCTCCGAGCACAACATCACCGACCTCGCCGACCTGATGAAGGTCAGCGAGAAGCTGCCGCCCGTGCTGATGCGCGAGTACCGCGACCACAACGAGCTGATGGCCGTGTTCACGCGGCCGTCGGCCAAGAGCGCGCTCGCGGTGAACGACTTCGCATTCGTCCAGGAAGACGCGCAGATGCTCATCACCCTGCTTTGCGCCGCCGTAGCGCGCAAGGAGCCGGGCGTGAACGTGCTGCTCTACGGCCCGCCCGGCACCGGCAAGACCGAGCTCGCGAAGGTGGTCGCGCAGGCCGCGGGCCTGGAGCTCTTCGAGGTCGAGTACGCCGACCGCGACGGCAATTCGCTGTCGGGCCGCGACCGCTACCGGTCGTTGCAGATCGCGCAGGTTTTCTTGAAGGGCAGCGCGCAGGCGGCCCTGCTGTTCGACGAGGTCGAGGACGTGTTCCCGCCGATCAGCACCGAGGCGGCCCAGCTCATGGCCCGCGCCGAGCAGGTCCCCGCCTCCGCCAGCGGCAGCGTGAGCGGCAAGGCCTGGGTCAACCAGATCCTCGAATCGAATGCCGTGCCCACGATCTGGGTGACCAACCGCATCGAGCAGATCGACCCGGCCTTCCGGCGCCGCTTCGCCTACCACCTGGAGCTCAAGTCGCCCCCGCCGGGTGCGCGCGAGCAACTGGTGCGCAAGACGCTCGAGGGCGTGGCCGTGTCCGAGGCTTTCGCCGCCAAGCTGGCCGCCCGCAAGGGCCTCACGCCGGCGCAGATCCGCACCGCGGTGCGCTTCGCGGGGCTTGCCATGTCCGAGGGCGCCTCGATCGAGAGCCTGATCGAGCGCCAGCTGCGCAATGCCGACCTCGCGCTCGGCACGCAGGGAGGCTTGGGCGCGCGCCGCAGCGTGACCACCTATGACCTCGACATGCTCAACGTCGAGTGCCGTTTCGAGATCCCGCGCGTCGTCGAGGCGCTCAAGGCGCGCGGCCACGGCACCCTGTGCTTCTACGGCGCGCCCGGCACCGGCAAGACCGCACTGGCCGAGTACATGGCGCGGGCCATCGGCCGGCCGCTGATCATCAAGCAGGCGAGCGACCTGATGAGCAAGTACGTCGGCGAGACCGAGCAGAACATGGCCGCCATGTTCAAGGAAGCCGAGGCCGAGCAGGCCATCCTCCTGCTCGACGAGGCCGACAGCTTCCTGCAGGACCGCCGCGGCGCCCAGCGCACCTACGAGGTGACCGAGGTCAACGAGATGCTGCAGGGGATGGAGCGCTTCGACGGCATTTTCGTCTGCACCACCAACCTGCTCGACCGGCTCGACCAGGCGGCGCTGCGGCGCTTCACCTTCAAGATCAAGTTCATGCCGCTGACGCCGGTGCAGCGCGAATGCATGTTCGTCACCGAGGCGCTGGCGGGCGATGCCGCCGGCCTGACGAGCGAGCGGAAGCAGCGCCTGGCCAGGCTGCAGCAGCTGTGCCCGGGCGATTTCGCGGCCGTGAAGCGCCAGACGGATATCCTTGCCGTCGCTTTCTCGGCCGACGAGTTCCTGGACCAGCTCGAGGCCGAGCACCGCATCAAGCCCGAGGTACGCGAATCGCGCGGCATGGGCTTCGTTCACTGAGACAGACGCCGTCGCGCTGGGCGCCGGCGTGCGAGGGAGATCTTCATGGAGCTTGGATTGCAGCGCCTGGCTGCGCTGTTGGCCGTGTGCGCGGCCGCAGTGGCATTGAGCGCCTGTGGGGGCGGCGGAGGAGGAGGCGGCGCCTTCCTGCCGTTGGCCGCGACATCGCAGCAGCCGGCCGCGCCCGCCGCCGAGGACGACGCCATCGTCGCTTCCTCCAGCGTTGCCGGTCTCTGCGCCACGCCGCGCACCGGCATCGATCCGGACACGGGGGCGGCTTTTCTCGACCGCAGCGGAACCACCGTCGACGAGAAGCGCTGGGTGCGCGGCTGGATCGACGAGACCTACCTCTGGTTCGACGAAGTGCCGACCACGTTGGCGTCGAAGGACTACGCCACCCCGATCGCGTGGTTCAGCGTGCTCAAGACGCCGGTTCTCACAGCCTCCGGGCGCGCCAAGGACCGCTTCCACTTCACGCAGGACACGGCCACCTATCGCGCGCTCTCGCAGGGCGGCGTGGATGTCGGCTACGGCCTCGAGCTCGCCTTCCTGAGCGCATCGCCGCCGCGAGACGTGCGCGTGGCCTACACCGAGCCCAACTCGCCGGCGGCGCAGGCGGGCATCGTGCGCGGCACGCGCGTCGTGGAGATCGATGGCATCGACGTCGCCAACGGCAGCGACACCACGAAGCTCAACGCCGGCCTGGCGCCGGCGCGCGAAGGTGAAGCCCACAGCTTCAGGCTGCGTGCCCCGGACGGCACCGAGCGCACGCTCTCGCTGGCCGCTGCGCGCGTCACTCGCGTTCCGGTACAGAACGTGAAGACCATCGCCACCGCCAGCGGGCCCGTCGGCTACATGCAGTTCAACGACCATCTGGCGACCGCGGAGGCCGCGCTGATCGCGGCCGTGAACCAACTGCAGGGTGCCGGCATCGTCGACCTGGTGATCGACATGCGCTACAACGGCGGCGGCCTGCTCGATGTCGCGAGCGAACTGGCCTCCATGGTCAGCTCGGCGGGCGCCACCAGCGGCGCTGTGTTCGAACGCCTCCTCTTCAACAGCAAGAATCCGTTTCGCCTGGCGCCCGCGCAGACTACCTTGCCCTTCCACGCAACGTCCCGCGGCTTCTCCACCCCGGCCGGGCAGGCGTTGCCCCGGCTGGGCCTCTCTCGCGTCACCGTGCTTGCCGGCCCCGACACCTGCTCCGCCAGCGAATCGGTGATCAACAGCCTGCGGGGCGTCGGCGTTGCCGTCAACCTGGTCGGTGCCGCCACCTGCGGCAAGCCCTACGGCTTCTTGCCGCAGGACAACTGCGGCACCACCTATTTCGCCATCCAGTTCCAGGGTGTCAACAACCAGGGCTTCGGCGACTACGGCGATGGCTTCGCGCCAACGTGTGCGGTGGCCGACGATTTCGACCACGCGCTCGGCGACCCGGCAGAAGCGCGCCTGGCAGCTGCGCTGAGCTTGCGCAGCAGCGGAACTTGCCCGACGGCCGGGTCGAGCAAGGCCGAGCTCGCGCTGCGCAAGTCGGAAGCGCAGGGCACGCCGTATCTCGTGCGTTCGCCGGCCCGGGAGAATCGGCTGGTCGTGACGCAGCTGCCGACCCAGCCTTAGCCCGGCACGGTCCAAGGCCGTGCAAGCGCGGCCGTCGAGCGCTGCGCTGATGAAACCTGAACAAATGTCACGCCTGGACCCCGCGTGACAGGAGGCCTCCTAGGATGCCCGCGGCGCTGGCGCTCCGCCGGCGTATCGCACTGGAGGAAAGATGGGGAGAATTCTCGACAAGAAGTTCGCGCGGTCTGCAGTCTGCGCGGCCTGGATCATCGCACTGGCGGCTTGCGGGGGCGGCGGCGGAGGCGCGGTGATGTTTCCGCCCATCGCAGCGGCGCCATCCACGACTCCCGAAGATCCGGCTCCGGCTCCTGACGCCTCGCCGACCCCTGCGGTGCCCGATCCCTCGGTACCCCCGCCCACCCCGACGCCCACTCCGCAAGCCACCATCGTTCCGTCGGCTTCGGTGTCCGCCCAATGTGCCGCGCCGCGCGCCGGCATCGACCCCTCGACCAACGCCGCCTTTGCAGATCGCCTGGGCACCCTGGCCAACGAAAAAGACTGGGTGCGCGCGTGGATCGACGAGACCTACCTGTGGTTCGACGAGGTCCCCACCACGCTGCTCGCGCAGGACTACGCCACGCCTGTTTCCTACTTCAGTGTGCTGAAGACGCCGAAGCTCACCGCGTCAGGCAAACCCAAGGACCGCTTCCATTTCACCGCCAACACCGAGCAGGCGCGCGCATTGGTGCAGAACGGCGCCGACATCGGCTACGGCATGCAGCTCGCCTTCATCGGCGCTTCGGTGCCGCGCGACATTCGCATCGCGTTCACCGAGCCGGGTTCTCCGGCGGCACTGGCGGCGGTCGCTCGCGGTGATCGACTGATCGAGATCGACGGGCTCGATGTCGTGAACGGGATGGATGTCGACGCATTCAACGCGGCGATCGCGCCCCAGCGCGCAGGAGAGCAGCACAGCTTCAAGCTGCGGGCGAACGACGGCACCGAACGCACCCTCACGCTCGCATCGGCGTCGATCACTCGCGATCCCGTGCCGACGCTGAACGCCTTCAACATCAACGGCGGCAAGCGTGTCGGCTACATGCTTTTCAATGGACACATGGCATCAGCCGAATACTGGCTCACCTCCACGATGGAGCTGTTCCAGTCCATCGGCATCACCGATCTCGTGATCGACATGCGCTACAACGGCGGCGGCTATCTCGACATCGCGAGCCAGCTCGCGTACATGGTGAGCTCCAGCGCGGCGACCCAGGGCAAGACCTTCGAGCGGCTTCAGTACAACCGCAAGAATCCGTTTCAACTGACGCCTGAGCAGACCATCGTGCCCTTCTATCCCATCGCCCTCGGATTTTCGGAGGATGCGGGGCTCCCTTTGCCCGCGGGGTACCCCTTGCCCCAGCTCGGGCTGTCGCGCGTCACGGTGCTGAGCGGTCCCGACACCTGCTCGGCCAGCGAGTCCGTCGTCAACAGCCTGCGGGGCATCGGCATCACCGTCGACCTGGTCGGCGGCGGCACCTGCGGCAAGCCTTACGGCTTCACCCCGCAGGACAACTGCGGCACCAGCTACTACGCAATCCAGTTCCAGGGCGTCAACGACAAGGGCTTCGGCGACTACGGAGACGGCTTCGCGCCGACCTGTGCGGTGGTGGACGACTTCACGCACGAGCTCGGCGATCCGAAAGAAGCGCGCCTTGCAGTGGCATTGCATCTGCTCGGGGGCGGGGTCTGTCCCACCCCGCCATCGGCCAGCAAGGCCGACATCGCCATGCGCAAGGCCGAGGCCGAGCGCGTGCCCTACCTGGTGCGCTCTCCGGTCCTCGAGAACCGCCTGCTCCGACCCGCCCGGCGCTAGTGCTGACGGGCCTATGAACGGTTCACGAGAACGCGGCGCAGACCCTGAGTACGTCCGTCCCGTAGGCTTCGAGCTTCTTGCTGCCGATCCCGCTCAGGCCCTGCAGGTCCTCGAGCGTGGCCGGTGCCCGCTCGGCGATCGCGGCCAGCGTGGCGTCGTGGAAGATCACGTAGGCCGGCAGGTTGTGCTCGCGCGCCACCTCGGCACGCCAGGCCTTCAGCGCGGCGAAGCGCGCCTGGCCCGTCGCGTCCAGCGTGGCCGCAGCCGGCGACGGCGTGCCGCGCGCCGGCTTCTCCCGTCGTGATTTCTTGCGCTCGCCTGGCGAAGACACCGATTCGCGCAGCAGCACCGCTACCTCGCCTTTGAGCACCGCCCGGGAGCCCTCGGTCAGCTGCAGCGTGTTGTAGGCCTGCGCGTCGACCGCCAGCGCGCCGGTCGCGATCAACTGGCGCATCACCCCGCGCAGTTGCGCTTCGCTGAACTCGTTGCCGAGGCCGAAGGTGCTGAGCCTCGCATGGCCGAACTGCGTCACCTTCTCCGTCGTCTTGCCGCGCAGGATGTCCATGATGTGCCCGGCGCCGAAGCTGATGCCGCTTTGCTGCTGCACGCGATAGATGGTGCTGAGCAGCTTGCGCGCCGCATCCGTGCCGTCCCAGACCTGTGGCGGGTTCAGGCAGTTGTCGCAGTTCCCGCAGGGCGTGCTGTGCTCGCCGAAGTAGTGCAGCAGCCGCACCCGCCGGCAGTCGCTCGCCTCGGCCAGCGAGAGCAGGGCGTCGAGCTTGCCGCGCATCACCTGCTTGAAATCCTCGCCGGCGGGACTCTCGTCGATCATGCGGCGCTGGTTGACCACGTCCTGCAGCCCGTAGGCCATCCAGGCATCCGCCGGTGCGCCGTCCCGGCCGGCACGGCCCGTCTCCTGGTAGTAGCCCTCGATGTTCTTCGGCATGTCGAGGTGGGCGACGAAGCGCACGTCCGGCTTGTCGATGCCCATGCCGAAGGCGATGGTTGCGCACACCACCAACCCGTCTTCGCGCAGGAAGCGGCGCTGGTGGTCCGCACGCATCGAGGCATCGAGCCCGGCGTGGTAGGGCAGGGCGTTGATGCCGTGTTCGACCAGCGCCTGCGCGGTCGATTCGACCTTGCGCCGCGACAG
>DATFFA010000283.1:0-2191 GCA_035250605.1 Variovorax sp.
ACCCACCGTTCTTCTCCTTAAATCCGAGCCGCCATTTGCGCCATGGCCGGCGCCGATGCAGGAATGGCGATTTCTTCGCTGGTTACATAGCCTTCCCACCACTGCGCAACCGCGGCAAATTGCTCGAGAACTCGCGCGAACTCGCCGCCCTGCACGCTCTCCGGGTCCAGCTCGCGCACAAGGAGCAGATCCCCCTCCTCGCCGCCCATGCCGATGCGGGCGCCGCCGGTGTCGCGCCACAGCGTGTTGTAGGAAAGCGCGGTCTTGTGAACCTGGGCGGCGCGGCCTTGCGGCGGCGTGCCGATGTCGGCACTCAGGACCAGGCGGGCAGGCTCCTCGGCCCATTCGGCGAGGATGAGAACGGTGACGTCGCTCTCGAAGGCGAGTGTCCAGGTGGAGTCGTCGTCCTGGACGATGACCGAAAGGTTCTCGGCATCGGGCCCGACCTCGCCGAGGCGCTGGCTGACGTACTGGGGATCGAAATGAAAGCTCACAAGCGTGACTCCGGCAGTGAAACGGTTCGCACCCCCTGCCAAGGAGGTACTCCTGCCTGAGTAACGCGCAACGCGCTAGGGTTCCATGGCCCCTCAGCGCTTCAGAGCCCGCGCCAGAAGTCGATCAGCAACTGCGCAAACTCCACCGGCCGCTCCACCGCGCTGAGGTGCGCGGCATCGATGCGGGCCAGCTTCGCACCGGGAATGGCCTGCGCCATGGCCTCGGACATGGCGGGCGGGGTGGCCTCGTCCTGGTTGCCGGCAATCACCAGCGTGGGCGTGCGAATGGCGCGGTTGCTCTCGCGGAAGTCGATGGCAGCCACGGCCTCGCAGCTGGCGATGTAGCCGGCCGCGTCGGTGCCGACCAGGGTGTCGTGCAGGCGGCGCGCCGTCTCGGCGCCCTCGGGCGTGCTCACGTAGGCGGGGGTGAGCCAGCGCGCGACGGCGCCGGGCGCGATGGCCGCCACGCCCTGCGCCTGCACCGTCTCGACGCGTGTGCGCCAGGGGGCGCGGTCGGCATACCAGGCGGAAGAGTTCGCGATCACCACGCTGCGCAGCAGCTCGGGATGCTTCGGCGCCAGTGCCTGCGCCGTCATGCCGCCCATCGAGAGCCCGACGAAATGCACCGGCTCGCCGTCGGTCTCGCGCGCGATCAGCGCGGCGGCATCGTCGGCCAGCGCCTGCAGGCTCAGCGGCCCGGGCACCACCTCCGACGCGCCGTGGTTGCGGTGGTCGTAGCGCAGCACCGTATGTGCGCGCGCCAGCACCTCGGCCACGCCGTCCCACATGTGCAGGTCGCAGCCCAGTGCATGGCTCAGCACGACGATCGGGCCCTCGCCCTCGCGCAGCACGTTGAGACGAGTCATGCCTTGTCCTCCTTGCTGCGTTCCTCGAGCAGGCCCTTCTCGCGAAGGATCGCGGTGGCGATGCCGAAGGCATGGTTGGCCACCGGCACGCCGCAGTAGATGGCGGCCATCATGATCACTTCCTTGATCTCCTCGGGCGACAGGCGCGACTCGGGCGGGCCGTCGAGCGCGGCGCGCACGTGCATCGCGAATTCCTCGTAGGCATGGATGCCCAGCATCATCGACAGCACCATGAAGCGGCGCGTCTTGTCGCCCAAGGCCGGGCGGCCCCAGATGTCGTTCCACGCATGACGCGTGATCAGCTCCTGGAACTCGCTGTTGAAGGCGTTGCGGTTGGCCAGGGACTTGTCGACCCAGGCATCGCCGAGGATGCGGCGCCGGCTGAGAAGGCCGGCCTCGTAATCGCCGGCGGGTTGGGAGGAGGATGCAGTCATCGTGCGTTGTTCCCTTGGTTCAGCTGGTCCTGCAAGGCATCGACCTGCGCCAGCGCGATGGTGGAAGCGGCCCCGGCCATGGCGGGGTCGAACCACTCCTCGGCGGCTTCAGCCGGCAGCTCGGCGCGCAGGCGCTCGATGTTGCCGCGCATGCGCGCGGCGTCGATCTGCAGGCCGGGCAAGGCCGCGGCCAGGGCGCGCACGCTCCCGTGCGCGCTCATCAGCAGTTGGGGCCATTCGGCCAGCTCGGCCTGCCAGGCGCCGAGGGCGCGCTCGTGCTCCTGCGGCATGGCGGCCAGCAGCGCGGCCACGCGCTGCGGTGCGCGATGCGCGGCCGCCAATGCCACCATCGACGCCACGGGATTGCGCTTGTGCGGCATGGCGGAGGAACCGCCGC
>DATFFA010000284.1:0-12896 GCA_035250605.1 Variovorax sp.
CCAGACCGACTCCGCTTCCCCCTCGCCTTGGTAATCTCCGAGGCCGCGACCCAGGCACCGAGGGCTTCGTTCCACACGGTGCGGTATGACTTATTCATGCTGCTTGACATCCTTTTTGTAGCAATGAGCGGAAGGGCTTGAAACCCTTCGCTGATGCGGGCAGCGCGCCTCATTGCCACTGCATGCGTGCCCGTCCAGTCGGAAAGGCGTGGATGATGCCGAGCGATGTCATTACGGTGCGTTTGGCGTCACAATTTGCCAGATTGGCCCTTCCGAAAGCCAAGGCCGGAGCGCCTCGGGATGCGCCGCGAGGGAGGAGGGGTTTGGCATGCAAGGCGCAACAATTAACGAGATTTGCGCCGAAAAAAAGGGGAAGAATCCGGCCCACTTCCTGCTGAGCCACGAGACGAAAGAATCCATGCGTATCGCAGTACTCGACGACGATCCGACCCAATTGGGCTACCTGGTCCACGCGCTGAAGCGGGGGCTCGACACGGGCGAGGAATCCATCACCTGCGTGCCCTTCGACAAGGGCGAGACTCTGCGCAAGTCGCTTCGGCAAGAAACTTTCGACCTGCTGGTGCTCGACTGGAACGTGCCAGACCTCGATGGCGTCGAGCTGCTCCACTGGCTGCGCAGCTTTCAGAAAAGCGACGTGCCGGTGATCATGCTGAGCTCGCGCAGCGCGGAGCGCGACGTGGCCGGCGCCCTCGGCATCGGGGCGGACGACTATGTGGTGAAGCCCTTCCGCACCATGGAGCTGTGCGCCCGCATCCGCCGCCTCCTGACCCGCCAACCCAGCCTGACGGCAGCCGCGGAACAGGAGCGCTTCGGAGCCTGGCGCTTCGACCAGCCGAACCTCTGCGTGCACTTCAAGGCCCCCGACGGCACGCTCACACGAATCCCCCTGACGGACCGGGAGTTCCGCCTGGCGCTGGCGCTGTTCCGCCACCTGGGGCACGCGGTTTCGCGCGCCTACCTGCTCGAGAAGCTGGGCGTGCACGGCGAGGAAATGCCCTCCCGGGCGCTCGACAGCCACATCTACCGGTTGCGCAGCAAACTCGGTCTCCACAGCGCCAGCGGCTTGCGCCTCCAGACGGTCTATGGACGTGGCTACCGGCTGGAGCGTGTCACCAGCGAGCAACGCGAGGCGAGCGCGGCGGAGCGCGACCGATCCAACGACATCGATGACAAAGCCGGCGCGTAGGATGTCTGGACGCTGCTGGCTCATCGCAGCGCTCGCTTGCCTCGCAGGGCTGCCCGTGCCGCACGCACACGCGCAGCCGGCAAAGGCGTTGCCGAATCCCGTGTCGACCTACCTGGTGCAGCCGGGAGACACCCTGTGGGGGTTGGCACGCAAATACATGGAGTCGGCGCATCGCTGGCCCGAGCTTCAACGCGGCAACGCGGTGCCGGTACCCGAGCGCCTGCGTGTTGGACAGCTGCTGAATTTGGGCGGGCCCGCCGCGGTGCTGCATGTCTCGGGCAGCGTATTGCTCCAGCGCGCCGCCAAGCCCGAGCAGCAACTCGCCGCCGGAACAACCCTCGCGCCGGGCGATCTGCTGAGCACCGGTCGCGACAGCTTCCTGACGGTGGGCTTCGCAGATGGGAGCCGTGTGGTGCTGCCCTCGAACAGCTCGGCCCGCCTGGTCGAGGCGCATGGCCGCAGGACGCAGCTGGAACTGCTCAAGGGCCGGGTCGAGTCGTATGTGGAGAAACAGAGGGAGCGTGAGTTCGAGATCCGCACCCACAGCTTCGCGCTGGGCGTAAAGGGCACACATTTTCGCGTGGCGTCCGAAGGCGGGGCGCAAACGCTCGAGGTGCTCGAGGGCAAGGTGCAGGCGACCGAGCTGAATGGTGGCCGCCGCAGCACGGATGTCGCGGCACTCGAGGGCCTGCCGCTCAACGCCGAGGGCCCGGCCCTTGATGTGCGCAAGCTGCTGCCGGCACCGGCGCAACACGCACCGGCCAGCCAGAACACGGTCGAAGCGCAAGCAGTGGCGGGCGCGGCCGCGTACCGCCTGCAGCTCGCGGCCGACGCGAGCTTCCTGCGCCTGGCGGCGGAGTCGCGCGCGCAGGCACCGCGCTTCGCATTGCAAGACTCGCTGGCGACCGGCTTCTATCACACGCGGGTCTCCGCCCTCGATGCGCAAGGTATCGAAGGGCAGGCGAGCGAGGGCGTGACCTTCGTGACACCACCACAGGTCATGACCAGCGAGGTACGTTCAGCGGGCAACGGCCTATGGCAGATCCGCTGGACAACACGTCAGGGGCAACGTCATACTTTCGAACTCGCGAACACGCCCGACTTCGCGTCGCCCCTGGTGGCCGAGTCGGGAACCTACATGAGCGGCGTGACGGTCGGCCCACTCGAAGGTCCCGCACGCTACTACTGGCGATGTCGCGAACAAGCCGAGGGGGAGTCGTCGCCGCCGACCGAATGGGGGGGCAGCTTCGAAGTAACCTCCCCTTGAGCCGGGGAGTGGAGACGGGTGGGTACATGCAGCGACTGCGCCGTCGCTACTTGTTCGAGTGGATGCTGATGTTGCTGCTGCTGCCGTCGACCATGGTCTGGCTGGACGGCAAACCAGGTCTTGTGGAGGCCAACGCAGCCATCTACGACAAGATGCTGCTCGACAGCGCGCAACACCCGGCACGCGACATCCTGATCGTCGGCATCGACAAGCGCACCCTGGAGGTTCTGGGGCCATGGCCACTTCCGCGCTCGATGCATGCGCAGCTGCTCGACCGCCTGGCCGCGCATGCGCCGCGCGCGGTACTGCTGGACCTGTTCTTCGAAACGCCCTCCGCCGATCCGGCGCAGGACCAGGCACTTGCCGCGGCCATGTCCAAGCTGCCGGTCTACCTGCCGCTCGACTACACCGCTCCACGGAACGACCTGCCCGACGTCCAGCCCACTTTCAAGCTTCCGATCCAGGAACTGGCGCAGCGCGCCCGAGGACTGGGCCACGCGAACGCGGCGCCCGATGCAGACGGCCTGGTGCGGGCACTCTGGCGTTACGAAGGCCGGCCGGACCAGGTCTGGCCCTACGTAGGCCTGGAGATCGCGAGGCAGCCGGTCAAGCCGGTGCGCGCGGAAGTCCTGGGTCTGCAGACCACGGAGAACTGGGTTCGCGCGGGGCGCTTCGGCGTCGATTTCGCGGGCGCCGCAGGAAGCTATCCGACCGTGTCGTACCTCGACATGCTGCGGGGCGATTTCACCGACGAGATCGTGCGCGGCAAGCTGGTGCTGGTGGGCGCGCTGGCCAATGCCGGCCTGGGCGACACCATGCCGGTGGCCGGGATCGGCGCGCTCACGAGCCTGCCGGGCGTCGAGATCCACGCCAATGCCTTGGATGCGCTGCTCACCGGCCGCACGATCGATATTCCGACCGACTGGCGCCGGGTGCTGTGGATCTCCGCGCCGATCTGGCTCGTGCTGATGCTGTTCCTCGTCAGCGCCAGCCATGCGGTGATATGGACCTTCGCGGTTTCGCTCGCGTGCATCGTGCTGGACTATCTGGCGCTGGTCCACTGGCGCTTCGCCCTGCCGCTCGCCTCGCCGCTGTGCGGCGTGATCACGGCTTATGTGCTCTGGAGCTGGCGCCGCCTCGACGCATTGCTGGTGTTCTTCCGCCAACGCGCGGCGCTGCTGAACGCTGTTCCGGCCGGCGCCTTCGAGCCGCCGATGCCCCTGCAGCCGGCGCCGCTGGATTCGGTGGAGCGCCGCGCGACTGCCCTGGACCTTGCGATCGAGCGCCTGACGCGGCTGCAGTCGCTGCTGACGGAGGGCATGTGGAGCCTGCCCGTCCCGGTGCTGATCTGCCGCGACGACGGGGTCGTCAGCCAGAGCAACGCGGCGGCCCAGCGTCTTCTCGCCACATCGGTGGTGCTGTCTTCCACGGGCGCGGTGCTGCGGCCGGCCGCCGGCGGCGTCGACCATCTCAAGGGTCTCGACCTGCTGCAGCTGCTCGCCGACATGGAAAAGGTCGAGATCGAAGGGGCGTCCGGGGCGAAAGGAGCGACGGTCTGGGACGAAGCCATGGGCCTCGAGTACACGACCGAGCAGGGAAGGATGTTCACGCTGCGGGCGGCATCGCTCGGCGAGGCGGGCTCGGGGGCGGCGGCATCACGCGCATGGGTGGTCGTGCTCAACGACATCACCGCCGAACGCCGGGCCCAGCGCGAACGCGAGCAATGGTTCAGCTTTCTCTCGCACGACGTGCGCGGGCCGCAGGTCACCATGCTGAGCCTGCTGGCGCTGTATGTCGAAGGCGCTTCCAACATCGACATCCAGCATGTGATCGACGGCGTGGGCCGTGAGGCGCGGCGCACGATTCAGCTGGCCGAGAGCTTCATGGACATGCTGGAGGCGGAATCGAAGGTCTACACCTTCGCGCCGACCTTTGCCGGTGCCGTGGTGCTCGACGCCGTCGATGCCACATGGGCCGCGGCCCATGCCCGCGGGCTGACGGTCAAGCCGCGGCTCAGCGCTGCGGAGGCCTCGCTCTCGGCCGATGCGTCGCTGCTGACACGGGCGCTGGTGAACCTGCTGCAGAACGCGATCCGCTACAGCCAGCCCGAGAACACCATCTACATCTGCGTCGAGACAAACCTAGAGGCGAATGCGCCGCATGGCGAGGTGGTGATTTCGGTGCAGGACAACGGCACCGGCATGAATGAGCAGCAGCTCGCGAAGTTGATGATCCCCAACAGGGTGCGCCAGCTCAGCGCGAACGCCGATCCCGAGGCGGGACACGGCTGGGGTCTGGGCTTGACCATTGTGCACACTGTCGTGGCGCGCCATGGCGGGTGGATCGATGTCATCAGTGCACCGGACGCGGGAACGACCTTCTTCATCGGCCTGCCGCTGAGCTCGGAGGATGCGCCCTCCGAGCCTTGAAAGATCTCGCCGCTTCAAAGACCGAGGGCGGGCGATGCCTCGAGCTTCAGATCACGCGTCGACAACGCGACCAATCCGGGCGACTTCTTGCCAGGGCTCCTGCTGAGCTTGAAGCCTGCATAGCGGATGGTGCTGAGCTTCCATTCGCAGCCGTGGAAGGCGATGAGTCCGAGCTGGCTGCGCAAGCGCCCGACGCAGGTATCCAGCCATCGCCCACCGGTGACCGGCGCCAGCCCAACGGCCATGCTGCGCAGCCACTCGCGCGTCAGCACGCGGTCGATGTTGTGGAAGAACTCCAGCGCGAGCTCGAAGTCCAGTGCACGCAAGGGAATTTCGATCCCGTCGACCACCACGGCTTCCGTCGAGGGCACAAAGCGATAGCCGCCCCACTCCAGGCCCGTTTCGTCGGCAAAGAAGCCGTGCTGCGTCAGGAAGGCCTTCATGCCCATGTAGACGTCCGCAAAAGAAGCAGGCGCCGCAAGGACCACGTCTCCCGCAGTGCAGCGCAAGGTCTCGGTGGCCTTCACGGGGTTTTCTCGCGCCAGGAAGAGCAAGGGCACGTCGCGGCCGATCAGGCTTCTGGCGGCGCGGACCCAGAGCTGTTGCTCGCCCGGGTTGGGTGGCAGTCCCACGCAAAGGGCCGAACAGCGCAGCAATTTGCCGCGCAGCTGGTTCAGCTCCTCCAGGTCATTGAAGACCAACGGCGCGTGGCCCAGCGCCCGGATGGCGCGACGCATGTGCTCACGGGAGCGAAGCATGGGGTCGAGCACGACCACGCGTCGACGCAGTTCATTTCTGGCAGACATGTCATTGAACTCCAACGATTGCGTGTCAGCGCTCGCAAGAAGCTGTAACCCAGGGGCTTCTTGTGCCGCCACCACGCGGGATGTAAGACTTAAGGATTGCGATAGTGCCGAGCAACAAAAGCCGTGTGGCCGCGTTGTGACAATTGATCAGGATTGCGCGGGGGGAGAAGCAAAGGTTTCCCAAGTCCTCCACGAAACCAGGCCGCGAGCGATCAGGTGGTCGCGATCTGCGAGGGGCAGGCGCCGGTCGTGCTGCCGACGCGATCGTCAGGGGGCCCGACAACCTGATGAATTGTCGCGTCGGCCAGGCCGCGGCCGGCCTGGAGGCCTAATCTGCCAGCCGCAAACGAAACAAGGGCTCCTCCACCGGCCCGGCAGCTTTCAGCGGCGAACGAAGTGGCTTCTTTCTGATTGTGGTTCCATGTCACTGTCCACGATGATCGGGGCACCGCATTCCGCCTCGATTCCTCCGGCGCGCGAATTCGGCGCCCCTCTCGATGCGGCGGCGCAGCCCGCGCCCCCGGAACGTTCCGAATCGGGTCGGGTGTCCACCGTCGCCGCGCTCCCTTTTCACAATTGCACCGGCCGGGATGCACTGGTTTGGGTCGAGTTCGGCCTGGCGGCGCTCCTGAACCGCGAGCTCTGCACGCAGCCCGGGTTTTACGTGCTGCCCCTCGTCGACGTGGTGACCGCGATCAAGGCAGGCGGCGACGGGCCTTCGGGCAAGCGCGCCATCGAGCAGGTGCGCGCCATCGGCGCCCGGACCGTGATCGCGGCTCAGGTTCATTCCTGCGAGAGCGGCTTCGAACTGCGCTGGCAGTTGCATGGCGAGATGCGGCTCGACCACGCCGCCCCGCTGCGCGGCAAGGACCTGACGGAGCTGACCATCGCGCTCGGGCGGAAGCTGTCGTCCGCACGCGCCGGCAAGGCGCCGGCGCGCATCCCCGTCGACAGCTTCGCCAAAGAGGCATTCACCCGCGCCCTGCACGCAGCCCGGGAGCAGCGCTACCAGATCGCGCAGGACTACCTGCAGGTCTGCGTCGCTTCAGAGCCGCATGCCTTCGAAATGGACGTGGAGCACGTCGAAAGCCTGGCCGCGACCGAACACCCGGAAACCCCGTCGAAGGCACAGCACCTGCTTGCGCGCGCAGCCGCGTCGGCCGACGTCGCCGCGCAGGCGCGCGTTTTGCGCGCACTCGCCGCCTACTATCGCGCGCTCGAGAAAAACGAACTCGCCCGGACCCTCATCCACCAGGCCCTGACGCTGCTCGAATCGAACGGCGACGATGCCCTCAAGGCGGCGGTACTGCTGGAGCGCTGCGAGCTGGCGATCGCGGAACGCGAGTTCGAACTCGCTCAAAGCATCGGCCGGCGCGTGCTAGCCATGGCGCAAGGTGGCAGCCATGATCGCCTCACGGCGCAATGCCTGCGGCAGGAGGGCGTCATCGCACACCTGCGCGGCCACGCAGCGCCCGCGCTCGAGAGCTTGCACCGTGCAGCGCAGCTCAGCCGCAAGCCGCTCCCGCAGCATGCAGACCTCGCGCGCACCCTCCACCGGATCGCAATCATCCACCGTGACGCCGGGCGCATGCACGATGCGACGGTGGCCATCGACGAAGCCGTGGAATGCGCGAGGCTGGCCGGCACCCCGGTGCGACATGCGCTCACGCTCGCGTTGCAGCTCATGGTGCACAGCAGCGCGGGCGAGCAGGCGTCCGTGAAAAAGGCGCAGGCCACGCTCGCATCGGCGTCGATGCAGCAGTCCCGCGCAGGCCGGTTCCTGTCGCAGCTGACCGACGCCTGGCTGTACTGGCGCTGCGCCCGCATCGGCGACGCGCTGCAGCGCATGGAGCAGGTGCGCGAGCTCGGGCGTGAGGCGCGGCATCTCTGGCTCAGCGTTGCGATCCCCATGAACACGGGGCTCGCCATCGCCGGCGCCCGCTACGAGCTGGCGCGCGAGCTGATCGCCGAAATCGGGGCCAACCGGCGCTTCTACGAAGGCACCTGCCTGTACGGCTTCGCCGAGTTCTTCAGCGCCGCGCTGGCCCATGCGCGCATCGACCGGCAGCAGGCCTGGCGGATGCTCCGCGAAACGTTGGCGGTCTCATCGGTTGGGATCGTTCGCTCCAACGCCTGCCTTGCGGCTGCCTGGCTCGCCTGCGAAGACCGCGCACTTCACGAGGTGCAGGGATGGCTCGACCAAGTGCCCGCGTGGGTGGCCGAACATCCGAACGGCATCATGGCGCTGGCGCGCTATCGTTTCGAGCAAGGGGACTGGGCCGCGGCGGTGGAGCTCCAGGCGCGCTACGTGGAGCACTGGCCGGCCGACGAGGTCACCTTGTTCCAGCGGCATCTCCTGCACGTCTATCGCGAGGCCTTGCGCACGGGCCAGGCCGTCGCGATTCCGCGCTTGCCGCATCTGCTGAGCTTGCGCTTCTGAGACAGCGCCCGCCGCTCCCACAGTGCAGTGGCAGCCGCGTAGAAAAAAAGCAAGAGGCGAGACCCTCAGGCCTCGGTCAGCGACTGCGCCGCGACCACGGCCTCCGTGCGGTTGCGCACGTTGAGCGCGCGGAAGATGGCCGCCAGGTGGATCTTGACGGTGCCCTCGCTGATGCCGAGCGCACGCCCGATCAGCTTGTTGGGCTTGCCTTGCGACAGCAGTTGCAGCACCTCGACCTGGCGCTCGGTGAGCACCGTGCGCAAGTGATCGAGGGTTTGCGCCGTGGCCACGGAAGACGCACGCTGCGCGGCCTCTCCGGCACCGGGCGGCACGCCGGCCACCACGCCCGGCGGCACCGCGGACAGCAGCATCGGCGGCACGTAGACGCCGCCCGCCAGCACCAGGCGCACCGCCGACAGCATGACCTCGGGCGAGTAGGCCTTGGGAATGAAACCCAGCACGCCGCGCTCCAGCGCACTGCGCATGATGGCCGGGTCCTCGTAGCCCGACAGCACGATCACCGGAACGGCCGGATGACGGCGCCGGATCTCGTCCACATGGGCCTGGCCCTCGGCACCGGGCATGTTGAGATCGATCACGGCCAAGTCGATGTCGTCGGAGGCGCCGGCGAGCAGTTCGTCGACGCTCATCGCCAGAACGAACTCGATGCCCGGCTCGATCTCCGACAGCTTGGCCTTGACCGCCTCGATGACGAGCCTGTGGTCATCGGCGATCAGGATTTTCATAAGGCAGGCCTTAAAAGATTAAGCGTGGTACACGCAGTCAACTCGACAAGTAACACGAAAGATAAAACGGATCGCCAAACACGGCAAGGCTCGCCGGCTCCACGAACGACATAGTCCCCAAGCGGTATGGCCGCCCCCCAAGGGCGTTGAAAGAATGAATCCAAGATCCACCGCTTCAACAGGGACATCGGCATGTGCCATCGAGACAGGCGCAAACCCAAGGCTCCCGTCGCCACCGAAGAATAGCGCGAGCGCTTCATGGCTCGCTTGTTCGACTGCTTCAGCACGCTGTTCACCTTCGGCCTCGAGCTCGATGCCGCCATCGCGGCCGGCCGGGCCGCTCCCGCGCCCGAAGCCGCCCAGCAACGCGCGCTCCAGCTGCTCGAACAGGCCCGTGATGCAGCCCGGGCGGCAGGCATCTCGGCGGCACACATCGAATCGGCCTCCTTCGCGGTCGTCGCCTGGCTCGACGAGGTGATCGCGCGCCACCCGGCAAGACCTGCCGGCGCAACGCCGCTGCAGGTGCGGCTCTTCAATTCCAACAACGCGCACAGCGAGTTCTTCCATCACCTGTCGGCCCTGCAGCCCGACGACGGCGAGGTGCGCGAGATCTACTGGCACGCGCTGGCCCACGGCTTCAAGGGCCAGTATTACTTCGAGCGCGGCGACGACGGCGAGCTCGGCAAGCTCAAGGAGCTGCACGGGCGGCAGCTGCCCGTGCGCCCGCTGGCACTCGATGCGCTGGCCGAGGAGCGCATCACGCCGCAGCCCTACGGCATGGCCGATCCGCCGGGCCCGCGCGTGCCGGAGCGGCGCGAGCGCGCCCTGCTGCGCACCGCCGGCGCGCTGGCACTGCTCATTCCGCTGGCCTACCTGCTGTGGTCCATGCTGGGCGCGCGCGCGCCCTCGCCCACTCTGGCCCAGCGCGTCGAGCAGCGGCTGCAGGCTTTCGCCTGCGCAGACCTGGCGGTCGCAGCGAGCGATGACGGCACGGCACGCGTCAGCGGCTTCGTCCCGACCGCGGAGGACATGGCCCGCGTCGAGCGCGAGGTGCGCGCCATGCCGGGCGTGGAAGCGGCGAACTTCGCGCTGCAGCTGCGCATCTGGCCCCATTGCGAGGTGGTCGCCATTCTCAAGCCCTACCAGGCGCGCAACCAGGAGAAGCGGCAGCCACTGAAGATCGCCGTGCTCACCGCGCGCGAGGGCCGGCTGCGCGAAGGCGACACGGTGGTGGTTCGCGTCACCAATGCGGACCACGAAGGCTACCTGCGGGTCGACTACTACACGGCCGACGGCGCCGTCATGCACCTGCATGCGAACCGCGGCTCGCCGCCCATGCGCCCGGGCGAGGCCCTCGAGCTCGGCCGGGACATTCCTTCGAGCTGGCTGGCGAGCCCGCCCTTCGGCACGGTGCTGATCACCGCCCTCTCGTCGACCACGCCGCTGGCCGATGGCGCCGACACCCCGCCTTTCGAGCTGGCCTCGGCCTACCTGCAGCGCCTGCGCGAATCGCTGGCCACCGGCGAGGCGGCGGGCCGGCCGATCGCCGACTTCGTGTTCCTCGAAACCGTCTCGCGCTGAGCCGCGTGCGCCGGAACCGCATGAACGTGCTTTACCCACCGCCCGCTCACTACGGCGCCTTGCTGGCACTGTGCCTCGCCGGTCTGCTCGCGTTGTGGTGGTTCATGCTGGGCTCGCGCTATTTCGCGCGGCGGCGCCTGCTGCGCCGGCGCATCGAGGCGCTGGCCACGTCTTCGGAGCACGCGGAGCACGCGCAGCCCGCCCCCCGCGCCGCGGTCGCGCGTGCGCGCGAGCGGCTGCTCCGCTCGCCCTCGCTGCGCGCCCTGCATCAGCCGCTCTACGACCTGCCCTGGCTGCTGTTCCTCGGCGACGAGGACGCCGGCGTGCCTGCGCTGATGGCCGCGGCGGCGCGCGACGGCGTGGAAGAAGCCGAGGGTGAGGATTTCTGGCAGTGGCGTTTTCTGCCATCGATGGTCGCCATCGAGGCCCGCCCTGCCGCGGTGCGCGAGCCCGCCACGCCGTACGAGCGCAGCCTCTGGTACCAGGCGCTGCTGGCGCTGGCCGATCAGCGCGAGCGCCTCCCGCTCAACGGCATCGTGGTCTGCGTGAGCGCGGCCCGTTTGCTGGACGGTGCGCAGGAGCTCGCGGCCGACGCGGCCCGCTTGCGCCGGCGCGTCGACGAGGCGGCGGAGCTCTTGCGGCTGCAGTTGCCGGTCTACCTGCTCGTGACCGGCCTGGAGCGGCTCGCGGGCTACGAGGTGCTGCGCGAGGCCCTGCCTCCTGCGGCGCGGGCCCAGGCTCTGGGCCATCGCCTGCGCTACACCTCGGCCGCCCCGGCCCGCGCCGATGCCTTTTTCGAACCCCTGGCGCTGCGGCTGCACGCCCTGCGCATGGGCCTGCTGCGCAAACACCCGGAGCCGGCGCGCCGCCTGGCGATCCATGCCTTCGTCGAGCAGCTGCGCGCCCTGCAGCCGGGACTGCGCGCCTTCGCGCAGCAACTTTTCGAATCCGCGCGCAGCGGCCATGTGCTCGCGCGCTGGCGTGGCCTCTATCTCGTGGCCGCCCCCGAGGACAGCGACCAGTCCGCATTCGTCACCGACCTGTTCCAGCGTTTTCTGCCCACCGACCAGCCGCTGGCCCGATGATCGATCGGGCAGCGCTACCGGGTTTCGATGCGAATTTGACGCGCGCCGAAGGTGGTCGTCAGCACCAATGCCTTGCCGGGCTCGACCACCTTCACCTCGCGCCAGCGCGCGCGATCCAGGTCGCGGTAGGCCGCCATCACGCCGATGGCCTTGATGTCGGCGGCCAGCGTCATCTCGAGCTTCTTGCTGTCGCCGGGGCGCAGCAGCATCTCCTCGCGTTGCACCATCTCCGCGCCCAACGTGGCCTGGTCCTTCTCGAAGAGCGAGAAGAAGTCGGCCGATTCGAAGGCCCCGCTGGTCTTGAGCGCATAGACGCGCACGGTGAGCGGCGAGGCCCGGCCGCGCGCATCGGGATTGGCATCGGCGCCGGCCACCAGCGTCATCGCCACCGGCGTGGTGATCGGCTTGGGCGGCGGCGGCGGGCTCGAACACCCGGCGGCCCCGACGAGCCACAACAGGATGCCGAGCCTGGCCAACCGCTGCCGAGCCCCCGCATTCGAGAGTCGTCCATAGGGCGAACGGCGTGTACCGGGCTCATTCATGCTATTTCCTTCGTTGCATTGACCCGTGCAGGGGCATCTTTGATTATCGACAGTCAATTCGAACAGGCAACATGCTGACACCTGAACTCGTCGATGCACTGCAGGCTCCCGTCAGCGAAGCCTCGCCCTGCGGCGACGATCTGGAGTACGACCCGGCCTTCACCGCGCTGGAAGCGGCTGCGCAGGGCAAGCCCGAGCAGCAGTTCGGCGACACCGTCATCCCGGCCGTCGAGCCGGAGTGGCGCGCCGTGGCCCAGCAGGCCCAGGCTTTGCTGGGACGCACCAAGGACGCCCGGGCCGCCGTGCTGCTGCTGCGCGCATGCACGCGCACGCAGGGCGTCACCGGCTTCGCCATGGGCCTGCGTCTGCTCACGGCCCTGCTCGACCGCTACTGGGAAGGCATACATCCAAAGCTGGATGCCGATGACGACCACGACCCCACCATGCGCCTCAATGCGCTGGCCCCGCTGACCGACGAAGGCATGGTGCTGCGCGACCTGTATGACGCCGGCATCGGCACGGCGCGCGGCATCGGCACGATCCGCGTGCGCGACATCGCGATCGCGCACAACGCCCTGGCGGCGAGCGGCGCCGAGCCCGGCTACACCGCGGCGCAGGTCCAGGGCGGACTCGAGAGCATTCATGCCGAGGCGCCCGAGCTGTTGCAGACGCTGATGGAAGCGCCCGCGCTGGTCGCGAAGCTGCAGTCGCTGATCGTGGAACGCACAGGCCGCGCCGATTCCATCGACCTGTCGCCGCTGCGCTCCATCGCCAACGTCCTCGGCAAGGCCGC
>DATFFA010000285.1:0-6357 GCA_035250605.1 Variovorax sp.
GGCGCCGGAACGCAAGCGCGACGAGCCGCCTCCGGTGGTTCGGCAGCCGCGCACGGCGGCTTGGAGCGATCCGGAGCCGCCGGTTGCGGCCGCACCTGCAACGCCGTGGATCCGCCCGCCGGGCTGGACCCGCGACGATCCCGGCACGCCGATCGGCCGCCGCCCGGTGCCCGTGGAAGCAACGCCGCGCGCGACCGCTTCGATCCGTGGCGATGGCGGGCCGCCGATCGCACCCGGTCCCGGGCCGGTCTACAACTTCAGCTCGCCGGGCAGTTCGTCATCGGGGCGTGACGACCCGGGACCGCCGATCGCGCCGGGCCCAGGCCCGCTCTACGAGTCGGCACGCACGCCGAATTGGGCGGCCAACGACGCGGGCCCGCCGATCGCGGTCGGCCCGGGCCCGGTCTACAACCGCACGCGGGACCGATAGGCCGGCGGGAGGAAACATCGCGGAAGATTTCCTAAGGGCATTTCGGTAGTCGCCGCCCAACGGCGGGCGATAAGATCGCGGCCCCTTGACTTGGATTGAACACGGAGAGAGATCATGAAGAAACTGCTCGTCCTCACGGCAATTGCCGCCGCAGCCGCAGGCGCCCATGCCCAGGACTTCCCGGGCAGCAAGCCCATCAGCATCGTGGTGCCTTTCGCCGCCGGCGGCCCGACCGACCGGGTGGCGCGCGACCTGGCCGAGGCCCTGCGCAAGCCACTGGGCGTCAGCATCGTGGTCGACAACGTGCCCGGCGCCGGCAGCTCCATCGGCGCCGCCAAGGTGGCGCGCGCCGCACCCGACGGCTACACGCTGCTGCTGAACCACATCGGCATGGCGACCGTCCCGACGCTGGTGCGCAATGTGCCCTTCAAGGTCGAGAGCGACTTCGAGTACCTGGGCATCGTCAACGACGTGCCGATGACGCTGATCGCCAAGCCCACGATGAAGGCCAACAACTACAAGGAGCTGACGGCCTGGCTCGCCGAGAACAAGGGCAAGATCAACCTCGGCAACGCGGGCGTGGGCTCGGCCTCGCACCTGTGCGGCCTGCTGTTCCAGAGCGCGACCAAGACCGAGATGACGCCGGTGCCGTACAAGGGCACGGCCCCCGCCATCACCGACCTGATCGGCGGCCAGATCGACCTGCTGTGCGACCAGACCACCAACACCTCGCCGCAGATCGAGGCCAAGAAGGTCAAGGCCTACGCCGTGACCACCTCGAAGCGCCTGAGCACGCCGCTGCTCAAGGACCTGCCCACGCTGCAGGAATCGGGGCTGAAGGACTTCCAGGTCACGATCTGGCACGGCCTCTACGCGCCCAAGGGCACGCCGCCGGCCGTCACCAAGAAGATCAACGACGCGCTCAAGGTCGCGCTGAAAGACCCGGACTTCATCAAGAAGCAGGAAGGCCTGGGCGCCGTGGTCGCCAGCGACAGCCGCGTCGAGCCGGCCGAGCACAAGAAGTTCGTTGCCGCCGAGATCGCCAAGTGGAGCCCGATCATCAAGGCGGCCGGGGTCTACGCGGACTGATGCCGCATGGCGGAGGCTGCGGCGCGCGCGCGCCGCGCCTTCGAATCGGGATGGAGCGGCCGCAGGTACTCGTGCAATGCGAGTGCCGCCGCTCCGACCGCCGGCGCCCACTCTCCATGGCGCGCACCGCGCACCACCGGCGCCTGCATGCCGGCACTCCCGGCATAGCGCCGCACCACCTCGATCGCACCGGCTAACAGCCGCGGATGCGCCTGGCATGAGTGGCCGCCGACCACGATCGCGCGCGGCTCGAAGGTGACCCACAGGTTCTGAAGCAGCACGCCCAGGAAGGCCGCGCCGCGCGGCGCGGCATCGGCGCTGCCGCCGAGCACGCGCGAGCCGAGGAAGGCCTCGGCGCAACCGCGGCGGCCGCAGGAGCACAGCGGCCCGTCCACCTGCAGGATGGTGTGGCCTATTTCGCCGGCCATGCCGTGCGCGCCGGTGAAAAGGCGATCGTTGAGCACCACTCCGGCGCCCACGCCGACGTCGCAGCTCACGAAGATCAGCGGGTCCCCGCCCTCGCCGCCGGCGAACTCGTATTCGCCCAGCGCCGCCGCATCGGCGTCGTTCTGCAGCTGCACCGGCACGTCTTCGATGCCCTCCCGCGCCAGCGCTTCGACCAAGCCGGGCAGCAAGCTCACCCGGCGCCAACCGAGGTTGGGCGCGAAGCGGACCTGGCCGGTCGCGTCGTCCACCGCCCCGGGCACGCCGACGCCGATGCCCGAGGCGCGCAGGCCCGTGGCGAGCAGATGCCGGTGCGCGGCGGCCACCATGCTTGCGACCTGCACGCAGACGGCGCGCGGCGCCTGCTCGCGCAGGGGCTGGGCCTCCGAATGGAGCAGCTCGCCCAGCAGCGAGACGGACACGACGCGCAAGGTCTCGACCGCGATCTCGACGCCGATCAGGGCCCGCACGCCGGCGTGAATCTGCAAGGGGATGGAGGGCCGCCCCAGGCCGTCGGCCACGGCGGCATCGGCTTCGTGCAGCCAGCCGTCCTCGAGCAGTTCGCGCACCAGCAGGCCGACGGTGGATTTCGTGAGCCCGCTTTCGGCCGCCAGCCTCGCTCGCGAGAGGCCCGGCCTGGCGCGCAGCAGGCGCAGCAGCACGCTGCGGTTGATGCGCTTGACCAGTTGCTGGTCGCCGAGGGTCGTCATCCCGAAGCGTGCTCGGCCTGCGCCTTCCCCTCGGGCCGCTTGCCCGCGATGATCATGCCGAGCACCTCGTCCTCGTTCACGTCGGCGGTGCGGTAGGTGCCGACCAGGCGCCCGTTCTTCATCACCGCGAGACGGTCGCTCAGGCCGAAGACATCCGGCATGTCGTGCGTGATCAGAAAGATGCCCACGCCGTCGGCCTTCAGCTGCTTGACCAGCGCGCCGACCATCGCCGTCTCTTCCGGCCCGAGGGCGGCGCAGGGCTCGTCCATGATCAGGATGCGGGCGTTGAAGTAGAGCGCGCGCGAGATCGCCACCACCTGCCGCTGGCCGCCCGAGAGGCGCCGCACCGGCACGCGGATGTTGGTGAAGTTCTTGTTGAGGCGGCGGAAGACCTTGCGCGCCTCGTTCTCCATGAAGTGGTCGTCCAGCGTGCGCCAGGGCGTGAGCTTTTCGCGCCCCAGGAACAGGTTGGCCACGGCGTCGAGGTTGTCGGCCAGGGCCAGGGTCTGGTAGATGGTCTCGATGCCCTGCGCCTGCGCTTCCGAGGGCGTGCGGATGTGGACTTGCCGGCCCGCGATGCACATCTCGCCGGCGTCGACGGGGTAGGCGCCTGCGAGCATCTTCATCAGCGTGGACTTGCCGGCGCCGTTGTGCCCCAGCACTGCGACGACCTCGCCGGGGTAGAGGTTGACGCTGACGCCATCGACCGCCTTCACGCCGCCGAAGGACTTGCGGATCTCGCGCAGCTCGACGAGAGGAGGAGGCGCGCTCATCGAGCCTCCCCGAAGCGCTTGCGGTACAGCACGTCGAACACCACGGCCACGATCAGCACCTGGCCGATGATCACCATGCGCTTGCCGATCGCCACGTCGAGCAGCAGCATGCCGCTGTCGAGCGACTGCATGATCAGCGCGCCCAGCACCGAGCCGAAGATGGACCCGCTGCCGCCCGCCAGTGCCGCGCCGCCGATCACCGCGGCCGCGATCACGTAGAGCTCCATGCCCGAGCCCAGCGAATTGGTGCCGGCGTTGAGCCGGGCGATCGAGACGACGGCCGCCACCGTCACCAGCACCGAGAGCAGCGCGAACAGCAGCAAGGTCACGCGCTTGACCGGGATGCCCACCAGCGCCGCGGCATCGGGATTGCCGCCCATGGCGAACACGTAGCGCCCGAAGCGCGTGCGGTGGACGATGAAGGACAGCACCACCGCCACCACGGCCCAGATCAGCACGGGAACGGGAATGCCCTGCGGCTCGGTCTTGGACGAGATCTGGTAGCTGTTCATGGTCGCCGCGAAGGCGAACACCACCACCACCGGCACCGCCGTGAGCAGGGCGTCGAGCCACAGCGGCTCCACCGGCATCTCGTGCCGCTGGCGCGCGCGGCGCTGCTGCAGCATGCGCGCGAACAGCACCAGCGCCACCCCCGCGGCCAGCGCCCAGGTGGCCGTGGTGCCGATGCCGCCGTCGTAGCCGCCGCCCAGGCGCTGGAAGAACTCGTCGTTGACCGGCTGCGTCTTGCCGTCGGCCACCAGGAAGGCGGCGCCGCGGAAGGACATCAGCCCACCCAGCGTGACCACGAAGGAGGGCACGCCCAGCATCGCGGTGAGCCCGCCCTGGTAGAGCGAGACCAGCAACGCCACCGCCAGTCCCGCCAGGCAGGAGGCCGGCCAGGACCAGCCCGAGGTGTACTGCAGGTAGGCCACCAGCACGCCGACGAAGCCCATCACCGAGCCGACCGAGAGGTCGATGTGGCGGGCCACGATGACCAGCACCATCACGGTGGAGACGATGCCCACCACCGCGGTCTGCTGCGCGATGTTGTAGAGGTTCTCGGGCGTGAGGAAGATGCCGCCCGAGAGCCAGTGGAAGACGACCGCCATGATCGCCAGCAGCGCGCACATCAGGAGCAGGCGCAGGTCGACGCCGCTCCGGCGCCAGAGCCCCGGGGATTCGCTCATCGCTCTGCGTGCGCGCTACTTGCAGGCCGCCGGGGCCTTGTCGCCGGAGACGCCCTTGCAGAGCTCGTCTTTCTTGATCCAGCCTTCCTTGACCACCACGTCGAGGTTGTCGCGCGTGATCGGCACCGGCGTCAGCAGGCGCGAGGAGATGGCGACCTTCTTCTCGCCGCCGCTCCAGGTGGCCGCCTTCTCCGGCGTCTTGCCCTGGGTCAGCGCGATGGCGGCGCTCGCCGCCTCGCGGCCGAGCTCGCGCGAATCCTTCCACACCGTCACCGTCTGCGTGCCGAGGGCCACGCGGTTGAGCGCCGCGAAGTCGGCGTCCTGCCCCGACACCGGGATGCCGCGGATGCCCTTGGCGCTGAGCGCCGCCACCGCGCCGCCCGCCGTGCCGTCGTTGGCCGCCACCACCGCGTCGACCTTGCCGCCGGCCTTGGTGAGGATCTGCTCCATGTTCTTCTGCGCCACCTCGGGCTTCCAGCCATCGGTGTACTCGTCGCCCACGATCTTGATGTCGCCCTTCTTCACTGCCTCGGCCACGATCTCCTGCTGGCCGGCGCGGAGGAAGTTGGCATTCGGGTCGGTGGGCGAGCCCTTGATGAACACGTAGTTGCCCTTGGGCTGCACCTTGTAGACGGCGCGTGCCTGCATGCGGCCGACCTCGACGTTGTCGAAGGTGATGTAGAAGACGCCGGGCGTCTCGATCAGCCGGTCGTAGGCCACCACCGGCACCTTCTGCCGCACCGCCTTGTTGACCGCGGGCAGGATCGCGTCCTTGTCCATCGCCAGCACGATCAGCGCCTTGGCGCCCTTGGACATCAGGCCGTCGATGTCGGCCAGCTGCTTCTCGGGCGAGCCGCCGGCGTCGGCGCTGATGTACTTCGCGCCCAGCTTCTCCAGCTGGGCCTTGATCGCGGCCTCGTCGGTCTTCCAGCGCTCCTCCTGGAAGTTGGACCAGCTCACGCCGACGACGGTCTGGGCGCAGGCGGCGATCGCGGAAAGGCCGAGGGCCAGGGCGCCCAGGGCGCGAAGCGGCTTCTTCATGTGCAGGTCTCCGGGTTCGTTGTGCGTGCGCTGGTTTGCACACGCCTTAGTTCGAGCAGCGAACTAACTATGGCGAGGCACTTCAGGCCGGGCCATCCGGTGAATCCCTGCGAGCGAAGGCACTACACGGACGCGCCTGTCCTCACTCGAAGCTGACGCGCGTGGCGATGAGCACGCCGTTCACCACCCGCGACCCCTCGATGTTGACGTTGACGCCGTTGCCGAGGTTGGCCACCGTCCCATTGACGAACACCACGTCCGGGCCGCTGGCGTCGACGGGCTGGCCTTTCACTTGGAAACTCGCGGCCGAGGCGAAGTTGCCGACGATGCCGATGAGGGTGAAGGACGCGGGTCCGCCGGCGCCCGGCACGTGGCGGATCCTGAGCTTGGAAGCCTGGAGGATGCCGTTGGACATGATGCCGCCGACTTGCACCTTGACGCCGTTGCCGACCGCGCTGGCCAGCCCGCCGGTGATCTGCGCCGAAGCGGCGTTCACCGGAACGCCGAGCACGCGCAAGGACCCCAGCCCGGCGTAGTCGGTCACGAGGCCGGCGAGCTGCACCGGCGTGGCGTTCGCCCTCGGCACCGGATACCACCACTGCACGAGGGTGGCGGGCAAGCGGCCCGGCAGCACGGTGTTGGCGCGCACGCGCACCAGCGTGCCATCGGCCAGCGCGCTGCCG
>DATFFA010000286.1:0-2299 GCA_035250605.1 Variovorax sp.
AGGGCCAGGTGCGCGAGCAGCACGGCGCCCGCCAGCAGCGCCAGCGCGCGCCAGGGCGGGCGCGGGACGCTGGGCAGGGCGGGAGCGGCGGGACGCAGGTGCATCGGGAGTGGATCGGAGGCTGCTGCCAAGGTTCAGCTCGGTACACTGCCGCCCGTCCAACCAGTTTAGTGGCAGCGGTGCCGTGCCGGCATCGCGCCCGCCTCATCCATGAAACTCGCCACCCTCAAGGACGGCTCGCGCGATGGCCAGCTGGTCGTCGTCTCGCGCGACCTGGCCAGCGCCCACTACGCCACCGGCATTGCCGATCGCCTGCAGCAGGCGCTCGACGACTGGGGCTTCGTCAGCCCGCAGCTGCAGGATCTTTCGGACGCCCTGAACGCCGGGCGCGCCCGCCACGCCTTCCCCTTCGACCCCGCCCAATGCATGGCGCCGCTGCCGCGCGCCTACCAGTGGGCCGACGGGTCGGCCTATCTCAACCACGTGGAGCTGGTGCGCAAGGCGCGCAACGCCGAGGTGCCCGAGAGCTTCTACACCGACCCGCTGATGTACCAGGGCGGCAGCGACGACTTCCTCGGCCCCTGCGACCGCATCGTGGTGGCGAGCGAGGCCTTCGGCATCGACTTCGAGGCCGAGATCGCCGTGGTCACCGGCGACGTGAAGATGGGCGCCGCGCCCGCCCAGGCGCTCGACGGCATCCGCCTCGTGATGCTGGCGAACGACGTGAGCCTGCGCAACCTGATCCCGAACGAGCTGGCCAAAGGCTTCGGCTTCTTCCAGAGCAAGCCGGCCACCGCTTTCAGCCCGGTGGCCGTCACGCCCGACGAACTGGGCGAGGCCTGGCAAGGGGGACGGGTGCACCTCACGCTGCAGAGCAGCTGGAACGGCCGCAAGGTCGGCATGTGCGACGCCGGCGAGGAGATGACCTTCCACTTCGGCCAGCTGATCGCGCACATCGCCAAGACGCGCAACGTGCGCGCCGGCAGCATCGTGGGCAGCGGCACGGTGAGCAACAAGGGGATCGAGAAGAACGGGCGGATGGAGTGGCCCAAGGGCTACAGCTGCATCGCCGAGAAGCGCTGCATCGAGACCATCCAGGATGGCCAGCCGTCCACCGAGTTCATGAAGTACGGGGACACGATCCGAATCGAGATGAAGGGGCGGGACGGGCAGTCGATCTTCGGGGCGATCGATCAGGAAGTGGCTGCGCCCTGATCGCGCGGTGCCGCCGGATCGGCTTGGCCGACGTGGCTGTCCGCGTGGCGGAAGAGACGGTCGCTGGTGGTGACGATGTGCTCGCGTCAACGAGACGTGTCGCTAACTTTTTATTTTGACGACACATCAAACCGAGGCGCCGCGCAGCAAGTCCTTCAAGCTCCGTATCCCCAACCGCCGAAACGCCCGGTATTGATGGGTCCGCACCGTGGTGAGCTCGACCCCGATCTCGCGCGCCGTTTCCTTGGCGGTCCGGCCGGCCAGCAGGTGGCCGATCACCTCGCGCTCGCGCAGGCTCAGCGCCAGCAGGCGGGTGCCCAGGCTGGGCTCGGCCGCCTCGCGCGCCGCCATCGCGCTGCGGCCGTGGGCGAGGGTCGCGTCGGCGAGCAGGGTGGCGTGGGCCTCGAGCAGCGCGAAGTCCCGCGCATCGAACTCCGCTTGCGCGAGGCTGCGGTAGAAGCTCACGGCCGTGCGCTGGCCGGTAGGCAACAGCAGCAGCACCGAGGCGCGCTCGCGAATGCCCACGTCGCCGTAGCAGGCGGCGCGGTAGGCCGGGTCCGCCACCTCCTCGGCGACCTGGTGGCCCATCCAGAGCTGGGGCCGCTTGGGCAGCTTGCGGCCGGCGAGCCACACCATGTTGGGATCGAGCCGGTCGAAGCGCTGGGCCACATAGCGCTCGGCCGTGCGCTCTGCCGTGCTGCCGTAGCTGCTGGCGGCCGATACGGTCTCGATGCGGCCGCTGGCGCTCACGGCGAAGACGGTGCAGAAGGTGACCGGCAGCACCCGGTGCAGGGCGCTCAGGTAGCTGGCCGCCAGGTGCGGCGTGCCGATGCCGGCGAGCACGCCGCTGACCACGGGGGCCGCGAGCGTGTGCTCTTCGGCGCTGCGCAAGGGCCAGCGTCTCATGGGGGTCTCAGGGTTATCACGTCGTACGAAGTTAGGACATCGGCGCTCCGAAGGCATCGGGACAATCCCTTCGCATGAACACCGCTGTCCTGCCCCCACCGGCCGCGCGCCCCGGCGATGCCGCCACCGGCCCCCTGCCGCCCGCGGCGGGCGACCTGCCGCCGCCGGTCGGCGATTT
>DATFFA010000287.1:0-9366 GCA_035250605.1 Variovorax sp.
GCCGGCGCCGCGGAGCCGCAGAACCCATCCGACCCCTTCACCACCGTGAAGCTGCCCGTGCTGTCCGTTGCGGTGCCGACCTATCGGGCCGAGGTCCCGCTGTTCGCAGCACTGCCGGCGCAGCTGCGCCAGGCGGACCTCGCCATGCTCGGCAACCTGCACCGCCGCATCGGCGACGAGGACGCACCCGTGACCGGTACCGACCCCGCAGCGCGACGTGCCTGGGCCCGCGCGGTCTACAGCGACCTGAACATCCGCCAGGACGGCATCGCCGATGCACACAGCCGCGGCCATGTGAGCGGGCTGCAGGCCGGCACCGACCTGCTGGCCGGCGGCAACTGGCGCGCCGGCCTCTACCTCGGCTTCCTGGACGGCAGCGCCGACGTGAGCGGCAATGCGCGCGGAACCTTCGGCCGCGTCGGCTCGAACGAGCTGCGCTCGCGCTACCTGGGCGCCTACGCCACCTGGAAGGACGCCGGCGGCCTCTATGCCGACGCCGTGGTCCAGGGCGGCAGCCACCGCTACACCGTGCGGCCCGACGGCAATGCCAGCGTGGACGGCAAGGGCGACAGCTTCACGGCCTCGATCGAGACCGGCAAGTCCTTCGCGCTGTCCGATCGCTGGACGGTCGAGCCGCAAGCGCAGCTGATCTACCAGCGCGCGCACTTCGATGCCGTGGCCATCGGCGGCGCCATCGTGCGCCAGGACGCCGACGCTGGATGGATCGGCCGCCTGGGCGTGCGCATCAAGGGCGACTTCGCCACCGGCGCGGGCCGGCTCCAGCCCTATGCACGGGTGAACCTCTACCGCGCCGGTGCCGGCGCCGACGTCGCCGAGTTCGTCGTTCCGGCGGGCTCGACCCGCTTCGCCGGCGCCGGCGGCTACAGCGCGGCCGAGGTGGCGGGCGGCTTCACGCTGGCGCTGACGCCGGCCGCCAGCCTGTACGGCGAACTCGGTCGCGTGTTCGCGATCGGCGGCGATGCACGGCTCGAGTCCTCGGTCCAGGGCTCGGTCGGCGTGAAGCTGCGCTGGTAGACAGCCGCGCCCGAGTCCCGGCCGTCTTGGGTTCCAATAGCGCTTTCGCGCCCGCCGCGCGGCGGGCCACCCTCGAAGCCATTGCAGACCTTCCGATCATGGGACTTCCACGCCAGTGCCTTGCCGCCGCCCTGTGCCTCGCCGCCTCCGTGGCGGGCGCCCAGCAACAGCCCGCCGACCGCTTCCCCGCCGCCGCCATGAGCTTCCTCGGCACCGAGCTGCCACAGATGGAGGCGGCGATCGCGGCCCGCGACCGCGACTACTTCGAGGAGGCGATGGGCCGCATGCTCGACTTCTCCGGCAGCTGGGGCTTCAAGTCGCAGGGCAACCCGGCCCTCGGCCGCTATCCGATGTGCACCGAGGCGGTGTCCGATTTCCTGGTGGTCGGCATGTGCCGCATCATGACCACGGCCGATGCCTGCGAGCCCGGCCTGCCGGCCCGCTTCAACGCCAACCTGCAGAAGTGCCGCGAGATGGCTTCGCGGCAGTGAGCGGCGCGGGGCTGCCGTTCCGTCGTTGATGCGGAAGGGCCGCCGAGACCCCGGCGAAGGCGGCGCTGCTATGCGCGGGCGGTGCTCGAAGGAAGTTCGGCGTCCGGCCGGTGGGCCTCGGCATCGTCGATGTCGCGCCCGGTGAAGTCCTTGAGCCACAGCAGGCCCAGCAGCGACACCAGCGTCATGCCCAGGAGATACCAGGCCGGCGCCAGCTTGTTGCCGCTGGCGCCCACCAGCCAGGTGCTGACGAAGGGCGAGAAGCCGCCGAACAGCGCCACGCCCACGCTGTAGACCAGCGACATGCCGCTGGCGCGCACATGCTTGGGGAACATCTCGGGCAGCATGGTGATGGTGGGCACGGTCTGCACCACCAGCGCCGTGCTCAGCAGCCCGACCACGATGAACAGCACCGCCGCCGAGGGCGCGGCGTTGAGCCACCAGAAAGCGGGATAGATGAGCAGCGCCATCGCGATGCGGCCCCACACGATCAGCGGCTTGCGCCCGACGCGGTCGGAAGCCAGGCCCACCAGCGGCGACAGCACGAAGGACAGCAGGCCCGTGAGCACGGCGCCGAACAGCGCCACCGTGGGCGGCAGGCCCAGCTCGCGCACCGCGTAGGTCGGCATGTAGAAGGTCACCACATAGGCCGCGGCCGTGCCGCCGAGCACGCTGAGGATGGCCGCCAGCACCGTCCTGCCATGCTCGCCGCAGACTTCGGCAAGGCTGCTGCGCCGCGCGGCCGAGGCGGCGGGCGTGCCCGCGGTCTCCAGCGACTCGTGCAGGTGGCGGCGGATGTACATGCCCACCGGCGCGATCAGCATGCCGATGAAGAAGGGCACGCGCCAGCCCCAGGCTTCCATGGCCTGCTGGCCGAGCGCCGCGGTCAGGCCCCCGGCCACCGCCGCGCCGAGCAGGATGCCCAGGCCCTGGCTGGCGAACTGCCAGCTCGCCATGTAGCCGCGGTTGGCCGGCGTCGCGTGCTCGACCAGCAGGGTGGTGGACGCGCCGACCTCGCCGCCGGCGGAGAAGCCCTGGATCAGCCGTGCCAGCACGATCAGGACCGGCGCCGCGACGCCGATCTGCGCGTAGGTGGGCGCGAAGCCGATCATGGCGCAGCCCAGCGCCATCAGGAAGATGGTCAGCGTCATCGCCTTCTTGCGCCCCGCGCGGTCGGCGTAGGCGCCGATCACGATGCCGCCCAGCGGCCGCATGACGAAGCCCACGCCGAAGGTGCCCACCGTCAGCAGCAGCTGGCCGTAGCCGTCGAGCGTGGGGAAGAAGAGCTTGCCGATCACCAGCGCGAGGAAGCCGTAGATGGTGAAGTCGAAGAACTCCAGGCCGTTGCCGATGGTGGTGGCGATGATGGTCTTGCGCCGGCTCATCGGCGAGTGTTGCGAGGTCATCGGATCTTGTTTCTTGGCAGTGGTCGAGCTTGCGAGCATACGGGCTGCCGCGCGCCCGCGCGGCCGCGCCGCGAGACAAGGCACACTCGGGCCCTCCAGTCCCCATCTCCGAGCTTCACGCCATGTCCCTCGCTCCCATCGAAATCGAAACCGGCCCGAACCCCACCGCCACCATCCTGCTGATGCACGGCCTGGGCGCCGACGGCAATGACTTCGTGCCCATTGCCAACGAGCTCGACCTGTCGGCCGTCGGCGCGGTGCGCTTCGTGTTCCCCAACGCGCCGGTGATCCCGGTCACGATCAACGGCGGCTACCGCATGCCGGCCTGGTACGACATCGCCGCGGCCGACCTGGTCAAGCGCGAGGACGAGGCCGGCCTGCGCCGCTCGCAGGCCTCCATCGAGGCGCTGATCGCCAAGGAGAAGCAGCGCGGCATCGCCGCCCACCGCATCGTGATCGCCGGCTTTTCCCAGGGCTGCGCGATGGCGCTGCTGACCGGGCTGCGCCATGCCGAGCGGCTGGGCGGGATCGTCGGGCTCTCCGGCTACCTGCCGCTGGCCGCGACCACGGCCGCCGAGCGCCATGCCGCCAACCACGGGACGCCGATCTTCCTCGGCCACGGCACGCGCGACGGCGTGGTCCAGATCGAACGCGCCCGCGCATCGCGCGACGCGCTGGCCGCACTGGGCTACGTCGTCGAATGGCACGAATATCCGATGGAGCATTCGGTGTGCATGGAGGAAATCGCCGACCTCAACCGCTTTTTGCTTCGGGTTCTGGCCACGGCCTGAAGACGCCGTCGTCGAGAGGCCTCGCGGCAGGGCTTCCGACCGGTCGACCGCCGCCGCGCAGGCGCACGCCCGGATGTCCCGGCTATAGCAGAAAGGTCGTTCCGGCGTTTAATACCGGGTGTCAGCAGGCTGTCCGCGGCCGTGCTACCTTCCGCCCCACAAAGATTCACGGGTCATAACGACATGAGCAAACTGCAGGAGCGCCTGGGAGCGCTGACACCCGCGCGCCTGAAGGGAGTCCGCCGAGGGATCGAGAAGGAAAGCCTGCGCGCCCAGCCCGACGGCAAGCTGGCGCTGACGCCGCATCCGGCCGCCCTCGGGTCGGCCCTGACCCATCCCCACATCACCACCGACTTCAGCGAATCGCAGCTGGAGCTCATCACCGGCGTGCATGCCGACGTCGAAGCCTGCCTGGCCGAGCTCACGCAGGTCCACCAGTTCACCTACCGCGTGCTGGCCGAGGCCGGCGACGAGCGGCTGTGGGTGTCGAGCATGCCCTGCGGGCTGCCGCCGGACGAGACCATCCCGATCGGCCGCTACGGCTCCTCGAACGTGGGCCGCGCCAAGAGCGTCTACCGCATGGGCCTGAGCCACCGTTACGGGCGGCGCATGCAGACCATCTCGGGCATCCACTACAACTGGTCGCTGCCGGAAGTGTCGAGCGAGCAGTACTTCGCGCTGATCCGCAACTTCCGCCGCCATGCCTTCCTGCTGCTCTACCTGTTCGGCGCCTCGCCGGCCGTGTGCTCGACCTTCGTGGCGGGCCGCGCGCACGAGCTGAAGCCGCTGGGCGAGGGCAGCATGCACATGCCCCACGGCACCTCGCTGCGCATGGGACGGCTGGGCTACCAGAGCGAGGCCCAGGCCTCGCTGGCGGTGAGCTACAACAGCCTCGACGGCTACGCCGCATCGCTGCAGGACGCGCTGACGCGGCCCTGGCCGGCCTACGAGACGATCGGCATCCAGAATTTGGGCGGCGAGTACAACCAGCTCGCCACCAGCCTGCTGCAGATCGAGAACGAGTTCTACGGCACGATCCGGCCCAAGCGCGTGATCTTCCCCGGCGAGCGTCCGCTGCACGCGCTGCGAGAACGCGGCGTGGAGTACGTGGAAGTGCGGCTGATGGACCTCGACCCCTTCGAGCCCATCGGCATCAACGCCTCCACCATGCGCTTCCTGGATGTGTTCCTGCTGCACTGCCTGCTGGCCGACAGTCCGCCCGATACCCGCGACGAGATCGCCGAGCTGGCCCACAACCAGCATCTCACGGCCGCGCGCGGGCGCGAGCCGGGGCTGAAGCTGCTGCGCAGCGGCCGCGAGCAGGCGCTGACCGACTGGGGCGCCGAACTGCTGGAGGCCTTCGGGCCGATCGCCGATGCGCTCGATGCGGCCCACGGCGGCAGCCGCCACGCCGAGGCGGTACGCGCCGCCCGCAAGGTGCTGGCCGAGCCGGCCGGGCTGCCTTCGGCGCGCGTGCTCGAGGCGATGGCGAAGTCGCACGACGATTCCTTCGTCGCCTTCGTGCGTGCGCGCTCCGAGGAGACGCGCGCCGCGCTGCTGGCCTTGCCCTTCAGCGCCGAACAGCAGGCGTTGTTCGAGCGCGCGTCGCGCGACTCCGTCGAGGCGCAGAAGCAGATCGAGGCGGCCGACACCATGCCCTTCGAGCTCTACCGCGAGCAATACGTCTCGCCGGCGCGCCTGGGCTTCCGCAAGCACTGGATCGACGCGCCGCACATGGCGAGCCAGCCGGCGGCGCTATAAGAGGCGCAGCAGGTCCTTGGGGTCGCCGTCCGGCGGCGCGAGCGCGACGTCCTGCCCCAGGCCGTGCTCCAGCGCGAGGCGGTGGACCAGGCGCAGCGCCGAGTAGTCCTCCAGCGCGAAGCCCACCGAATCGAACACCGTGACCTCGGCTTCGTCCTGCCGGCCGGGCTCTTTGCCCGCGAGCACGCGCCACAGCTCGACCACCGGAAAGTCGGCGGGCAACTGCTGGATCTCGCCCTCGATGCGCGTCTGCGGCGCGTACTCGACGAACACGCGCGAGGCCTTCAGCACGTCCACGTGCAGCTCGGTCTTGCCGGGACAGTCGCCGCCGACCGCGTTGATGTGCATGCCCGGCTCGATCATGTCGGGCGTGACGACGGTCGCGCGCGTCTTGCGTGCGGTCAGCGTGCTCACGATGCCGGCGCCGCGCACGGCCTCGGCAATGCCGGCCGCGCGCTGCACGCGCAAGCCCGGGTAGGCCGCCAGGTTGCGCTCCAGCTTGTCGGTGGCGGCCGGATCGAGGTCGTAGACCCGCAGTTCGTCGATGCCCAGCAGGGCGTGGAAGGCCAGCGCCTGGAACTCGGCCTGGGCGCCGTTGCCGATCAGCGCCATGCTGCGCATGCCCGGGCGGGCCACTGCCTTCGCCGCCAGCGCCGACATGGCGGCGGTGCGCAGCGCGGTGGTCAGCGTGAGCTCGGCCAGCAGCAGCGGGAAGCCGGTCTCCACCTCGGCCAGCACGCCGAAGGCCATCACCGTGGGCAGCCCTTGGGCCGTGTTGGCCGGGTGGCCGTTGACGTACTTGAAGGCATAGTGCGTGGCGTCCGACACCGGCATCAGCTCGATCACGCCCAGCGCCGAATGGCTGGCCAGGCGCGCCGACTTGTCGAAGTCGGGCCATCGCAGGAAATCTTCGCGAAGCGTCTCGGCCAGCGTCTCGAGGAAGCGGGGCACTCCCATCGCCCGGACCAGGGCCGACATGGCGTGGATATCGACGAAGCGTGTTGTTGCCATACCTATCGGAAAACCTTCGTATTAGTCAGGTAGGCCTTTGCCTACCCACGTTGCCCCCGATGACCCACCGGCCGCGGCCGGCTGCGGATCATCATGACATCAAGCCAGAAAAAGCATTCGACCAACCCTTCGCTTCTCCTTTGCCATGACTTTCAAGACCTACCTGGTTGAAGACAATCCCGTGATCCGGGAAAACCTGGTGGGCTTCCTGGAAGACGTCGCGGACGCCACCGTCGTGGCGCATGCGGCCGGCGAGCGCGAAGCCGTGGATTGGCTGGCCCATCATCGCGACGGCTGGGACATGGCGATCGTCGATCTGTTCCTCGAGGAAGGGAATGGACTCGGCGTGCTCGATGCCGTGCGCCGGCGGGCCGCGCACCAGAAGGTGGTGGTTCTGAGCAATTACGCCACGCCCGACATGCGCGCCCGCTCCAAGGCGCTCGGCGCGGATGCCTTCTTCGACAAGTCGGCCGAGATCGAGCTGCTGCTCGACTATTGCGAGCGCCTGAGCCGCAGCAACTGAGCCACGCGGCGTTGAGTTCGCGGCGCGCTTGACCTAGAGTGCGCTCCAGCATTTCCAATGAATGAACCGGGTCGTCCGGTCCATGCAAAGGAACCATGCCATGAACGCCATCGCCACCACCAACACCAACAAGCAGATCGTCCAGCACATCCACGCCGAGCTCGCCCGGGGCAACGGCAGGCCTTTCGTCGAGAGCCTGGCGGAGGACTTCCGCTGGATCATGAAGGGACGCACCGCCTGGTCGGGCACCTACGAGGGCCGGCAGGCGGTGCAGGACCGGCTGCTCACGCCGCTGTACGCCCAGTTCGAGGGCCCCTACCGCAACACGGCCGAGTCCTTCATCGCCGAGGACGATCGGGTCGTCGTGCAGTGCCGGGGCGAGGTGAGCACGAAGTCCGGGCAGCGCTATGACAACGAGTACTGCTTCATCTACCGCCTCGCCGGCGGCAAGGTCGTGTCGCTGACGGAGTACCTCGACACCGCCCTGGTCGACGCCGTGCTGGAGGCGCCTGCGCGTGCCGCCTAGTCCCAGCCTGCGCATCGGCGAGCTGGCCGCGCGCACCGGCCGCAGCGTGCACGCCATCCGCTGGTACGAGGCCCAGGGCCTGGTGCCCGGCGTGGCGCGCGACGAGGGCGGCCGGCGCGTGTACGGCGAGCTGCATGTGGGCTGGCTGGACCTGATGGAGCGCCTGCGCGCGACCGGCATGTCGATCGCCGAGATGCGCGAATACACGGCGCTGGCGATGCAGGGCAGCCGCAGCCTGCGCCAGCGCCGCGACCTGCTCGCCGCCCACCGGGAGCGCGTGAACGCGACCATCGCAGAGTGGAAGCGCGCGCTGACGCTGGTCGAGAAGAAGATCGACTTCTACGATGCCTGGATGCACACCGGGCAGCGGCCGCCGCTCATCCCGGCGCAGACGCCGCGCGCGCTGCGCAAGCCCGCGCTGCCCGCGCCTTCGGCCCGCAAGCCGGCGAAGCGCGCATGAAACCGAAGGAGCTTCAAGACGTGCCTGCCGATCCCAACCCACTGGCCGACGGCGTCGCCTACGTGCGCGGCGCCTACGTTCCGATCGCCGAGGCCGCGATCCCGATCACCGACTGGGGCTTCCTGCGCTCCGACGCCACCTACGACGTGGTCACGGTGTGGGAGGGCGCCTTCTTCCGGCTCGATGCGCACCTGGAGCGCTTCATGCGCAGCTGCGAGCGCTTCCGTCTCGACCCCGGCCTTGCGCCGGCGCAGATCGCCGAGGTGCTGGCCGAATGCGTGCGGCGCAGCGGCCTGCGCCATTCCTACGTGGAGATGATCGTCACGCGCGGCCAGCCGCCTTGGGGCTCGCGCGACCCGCGGCAGGCGGTGAACCGCTTCTACGCCTTCGCCGTGCCCTTCGTCTGGATCGCCAACGAGGCGCAGCGCGAGCGCGGCCTGCACCTGAAGGTGAGCGCGGTGCAGCGCATTCCCGCGAGCTCGGTCGACCCGAAGGCCAAGAACTACCACTGGAACGACCTCACGATGGGCCTGCTCGGCGCCCTCGATGCCGGCGCCGACACGGTGGTGCTGAGCGATGCCGCGGGCCACGTGGTCGAAGGGCCCGGCTTCAACATCTTCTGCGTCAGCAACGGCGGGCTCGTGACGCCGCAGGAGGGCGTGCTCGAGGGCATCTCGCGCCGCACCGTGATCGAGATCGCCCGCTCGCTGGGCCTGCGGGTCGAACTGCGCGCGCTGCCGGCCGACGAACTGCGCGGCGCCGACGAGGCCTTTCTCACCAGCTCGGGCGGCGGCGTGCTGCCGGTGACGCGGGTGGACGACCAGGTGCTCGGCACCGGCCGGCCGGGGCCGGTCACGCAGCGGCTGCTCGCCACCTACTGGGACTGGCACCGCGATCCCGCGTACAGCCAGCCCATCGACTACGGCAGCCGCTGAATCGTCAGGGCAGGGACACGCGCTATGGGGCTTGTCACTCTTCAACGCGCTGCAAGGTCTCGAAATCGCCGCGGATCTTCGGCTGCGCGCGCGCTTCGCGGCTTGAGGCCGAACAGGGGGCGCAGCCAGCCGACGCGCCGGATCAGCCCATCCGTCAGGACCCAGCAGCCTCCCACCGTGAAGGCGACCAGCAGCACCGGCTCCAGCACCGGCCCCAGCCGCCAGCGCGCGAGCAGCACGGCGCCGGCCACGATCAGGGTCTGGTGCAGCATGTACCAGGGATAGACCGACTCGTTGGCCCAGTGCAGCCAGGGCCAGGGGCGGTCCAGGTAGCGGCGGGCGAAGCCCAGGATGGCGGCGATCGCCGTCCACAGGTAGAAGGCGCGCAGGCCGCGCAGCAACCAGGCCTCGGCGCCGGCCGCGCGCA
>DATFFA010000288.1:0-7025 GCA_035250605.1 Variovorax sp.
CGCAGTGAAGGAGCGACGCCGATGAGCCCATCGCGCCCCTTCATCGAGCGGCCGGTGGCGACCGCGCTGCTGATGCTCGCGATCGTGCTCGCGGGCCTGGTGGGCTTCCGTTTTCTGCCGCTGGCGGCCCTGCCGCAGGTGGACTACCCGACCATCCAGGTGCAGACCCTCTACCCGGGCGCCAGCCCCGAGGTGATGAGCCGCACCGTCACCGCGCCGCTGGAGCGCCAGTTCGGCCAGATGGCGGGGCTGGACCGCATGAGCACGGTGAGCTCGAACGGCGTCTCCATCGTCACCCTGCAGTTCGCGCTCGACCAGACGCTCGACGTGGCCGAGCAGCAGGTGCAGGCCGCGATCAACGCCGGCGGCTCGCTGCTGCCGGCCGACCTGCCGGCGCCGCCGGTCTATGCCAAGGTCAACCCGGCCGATGCGCCCATCCTCACGCTCGCCGTGAGCTCCAGCACCATGCCGCTGACCGAGGTGCAGAACCTGGTCAACACGCGGCTCGCGCAGAAGATCAGCCAGGTGGCCGGCGTGGGGCTGGTGTCGCTGTCGGGCGGCCAGCGTCCGGCGGTGCGCATCCAGGCCGACACCAACGCGCTGGCCGCGGTGGGCATCGGCCTGGACACGCTGCGCACGGCCATCGCCGCGGCCAATGCCAACAGCGCCAAGGGCAGCTTCGACGGGCCGCAGCGCGCCTACACGATCAATGCCAACGACCAGCTGGTCGCCGCGGCCGACTACAAGAACCTGGTCGTCGCGTGGAAGAACGGAGCGCCGGTGCGCATGAGCGACGTCGCGCGGGTGGTCGATGGCGCGGAGAACACCCAGCTGGGCGCCTGGGCGGCTGCGCGTGCCGAGTCGAGGGACGAGCCGGGCGCCGCAACCCGCGCCGAGCTGTACCCGGCGATCATCCTCAACGTGCAGCGCCAGCCCGGCGCCAACGTCATCGGCACCGTCGACGCCATCAAGAAGCAGCTGCCCGAGCTCGAAGCCTCGCTGCCCGGCGCGCTCAAGGTCGAGGTGTTGAGCGACCGCACCACCGGCATCCGCGCCTCGGTGCGTCACGTGCAGCTCGAGCTCGGGCTGGCCGTGGTGCTGGTGGTGCTGGTGATCTTCCTGTTCCTGCACAGCGTGCGCGCCACCGTGATCGCCAGCGTCGCGGTGCCGATCTCGCTGATCGGCACGCTGGGCATCATGTACCTGCTGGGCTACAGCCTCAACAACCTGAGCCTGATGGCGCTGACCATCGCCACCGGCTTCGTGGTGGACGACGCGATCGTCATGATCGAGAACATCGCCCGCTACCTGGAGGAGGGCGACCCGCCCTTCAAGGCCGCGCTCAAGGGGGCGACCCAGATCGGCTTCACCATCATCTCGCTGACGGTGTCGCTGGTGGCGGTGCTGATCCCGCTGCTCTTCATGGGCGACGTGGTGGGGCGGCTGTTCCGCGAGTTCGCGGTCACGCTGGCGATCACCATCCTGATCTCCGCCGTGGTCTCGCTCACGCTCGTGCCGATGATGTCGGCACGCTGGCTCACTGGACTACCTTCGCCTTCGGCTTCGGTTTTCGCCTCGGGAGCGGCCCAGCGGCTCAAGCCCCGGGCGGAGGAGGGCGGCCGCTTCGGTGCGCGCGTGCAGCACTTCTTCGAACGCGTGATCGCGCGCTACGACCGCCAGCTGCAATGGGTGCTGCGCCACCAGCCGGCGACGCTGGTGGTGGCGGCGCTGACGCTGGCGCTGACGGTGCTGCTCTACGTCGCCATCCCCAAGGGCCTGTTCCCCACGCAGGACACCGGACAGCTGCAGGCGCGCATCGAGGCGGCGCAGGACGTGTCCTTCGTGCGCATGGCCGAGCTGCAGAAGGCCGCGGCCGAGGCCATCCTGGCCGACCCCGACGTGCGCAGCCTCAGCTCGGTGGTGGGCGTGGATGCGGCCAACAACACCGCGCTCAACACCGGCCGCATGCTGATCAACCTGCGCTCGGACCGCGACGACCCCGCGAGCGTGATGCAGCGGCTGCGCGAGCGGGTGCGCGCGGTGCCGGGCGTGACGCTCTACCTGCAGCCCACGCAGGACCTGACCATCGACGCCGAGACCGGCCCGACCGAGTTCCGCGTCGCGCTCGAGGGCGTGGACACCACCGTGGTGAACGACTGGGCGAACAAGCTGGTCGAGCGGCTGCGCAGCACGCCGCAGGTGCGCAACGCCACCACCGATGCCGGCGCGCAGGGCCTGGCCGCCTACGTGGACATCGACCGCAACACCGCATCGCGCCTCTCGGTCACGGCCAGCTCGGTCGACGACGCGCTCTACAGCGCCTTCGGCCAGCGCATCGTCTCCACCATCTTCACCGAGACCAACCAGTACCGCGTGATCCTGGAGGCGCAGCGCGAGGCGCTGGCGTCGCCGCAGGGGCTGGGCAACCTGCAGCTGCGCACCGGCGCGGGCGCGCCGACGCCGCTGTCGGCGCTGGCCACCGTGCGCGAGCAGCTGGCGCCCTTGCAGGTCACGCGCGTGGCGCAGTACCCGGCCGCCACGGTCGGCTTCGACACCGCGCCCGGCGTGGCGCTGGGCAAGTCGGTCTCGGCGATCCGCGCGGCGGCCAAGGAGATCGGCCTGCCCGCGAGCGTGCGGCTGAACTTCCTGGGCGCGGCCGGGGCCTACGAGAAGTCGCTGACCAACCAGCTGTGGCTGATCCTGGCGGCCGTGGTGTGCGTGTACATCGTGCTGGGCGTGCTCTACGAGAGCTACATCCATCCGCTGACCATCCTGTCCACGCTGCCTTCGGCCGGCGTCGGCGCGCTGCTGGCGCTGATGGTGACGGGCAACGACCTCGGGGTGATCGGCATCATCGGCATCATCCTGCTGATCGGCATCGTGAAGAAGAACGCGATCATGATGATCGACTTCGCGATCGACGCCGAGCGCCACGAAGGCAAGTCGCCGCAGGAGGCGATCCACCAGGCGGCGCTGTTGCGCTTCCGGCCGATCTTGATGACGACGCTGGCGGCGCTGTTCGCGGCGCTGCCCTTGATGCTCGGTTGGGGCGAGGGCGCCGAGCTGCGGCGGCCGCTGGGCCTCGCGATCTTCGGCGGGCTCGTGGTGAGCCAGGTGCTGACGCTGTTCACCACGCCGGTGATCTACCTGGCCTTCGATCGGATGGGGCGCAGGTTCGGGGGAAAGCGTGAAGAGCCACATGCCGCCTGAGCGAACGCTGCCGGTGTGGCTCCCTCTCCCGCTTGCTGGAGCGGGCTGGGGCGAGGGTGCGGGCCCATGAACCTCTCCCGCCCCTTCGTCGAGCGCCCCATCGCCACGGTCCTGCTGACCATCGGCATCGCCCTGGCCGGCATCGTCGCCTTCTTCGTGCTGCCGGTCTCGCCGCTGCCGCAGGTCGACTACCCCACCATCTCGGTCCAGGCCAGCCTGGCAGGCGCCAGCCCCAGCACCATGGCCTCCAGCGTGGCCACGCCGCTGGAGCGGCGGCTGGGCATCATCCCGGGCGTCAACGAGCTGACCTCGACCAGCTCCAACGGCTCGGCGCGCATCACGCTGCAGTTCGACCTCAAGCGCAACATCGACAGCGCAGCGCGCGAGGTGCAGGCCGCCATCAACGCCGCCCGTGCCGACCTGCCCGCCACGCTGCGCAGCAACCCGACCTACCGCAAGCGCAACCCGGCCTCCGCGCCGGTGATGATCCTCGCGCTCACCTCCAAGACGCGCACGCCGGGCCAGATCTACGAGGCGGTGTCCAACATCGTGAGCCAGCGCCTGTCGCAGGTCGAGGGCGTGGGCGAGGTCGAGATCGGCGGCGGCTCGTTGCCGGCGGTGCGGGTGGAGCTGGAACCCTTCTCGCTCAACCGCATGGGCATCAGCAGCGAGGACGTGCGTGCCGCCATCCAGGCCAACAATGCCAACCGGCCCAAGGGCGCCATCGAGAGCGGCGACCGCCGGCTGCAGATCTACACCCCCGCGCCGGGCCGCCGTGCCGGCGACTACCGCGACCTGGTGATCGCCTGGCGCAACGACGCGCCCGTGCGCCTGGGCGACGTGGCGCGGGTGATCGACAGCGTCGAGAACACCCGCACCCTGGGCCTGTTCAACGGCGAGCCCGCTGTGGTGGTGCTGGTCACGCAGGAGCCGGGCGCCAACATCATCGAGACCGTCGACGGCGTTCGCGACCTGATGCCCGAGCTGCGCGCGCAGCTGCCGCAGGACATCGACATCCAGGTCGCCCTGGACCGCACCAACTCCATCCGCGCCTCGCTGCGCGAGATCGAGACCACGCTGATGATCTCGATCGTGCTGGTGGTGCTGGTGGTGGGCCTGTTCCTGCGCAAGGCGCGCGCCACCATCATCCCCGCGGTGGCGACCGTGGTCTCGCTGCTCGGCACCTTCGGCGTGATGCATCTGCTGGGCTTCAGCCTCAACAACCTGAGCCTGATGGCACTCACGGTGGCCACCGGCTTCGTGGTCGACGACGCGATCGTGGTGCTGGAGAACACCGCGCGCCATGTCGAGGCCGGCATGAACCGCATCGAGGCCGCGCTGCGCGGTGCGCGCGAGGTGGGCTTCACGGTGCTGTCGATCAGCCTGTCGCTGGTGGCGGTGTTCATCCCGCTGCTGCTCATGGGCGGGCAGGTGGGCCGGCTGTTCCGCGAGTTCGCGGTCACGCTCTCGGCCTCGGTGCTGATCTCGCTGGTGATCTCGCTCACCACCACGCCCATGCTCTGCGCCATGCTGCTGCGCAGCGAAGCGGAGGAGGGGCCGCGCAGGAAGCACGGGCGCGTGCGCAGCTGGCTGGGCCAGGGCCTCGAGGGCGCCTGGCGGTGGACGCTGCGCGTCTACGCTCACAGCCTGGACTGGGCGCTCGCCAGCAAGGCCGTGGTGATGATGGTGCTGCTGGCCGTGATCGGACTCAACGTCTACCTCTTCAACGCGATTCCCAAGGGCTACTTCCCGCAGCAGGACAACGGCCAGCTCAACGCCGGCATCCGCGCCGACCAGAGCATTTCCTCCGCCGCCGTCGCCGACAAGCTGCGCCAGGCGGTGGACATCATCCGCAAGGACCCGGCGGTGGCCACGGTGGTCGGCTTCTCGGGCGGCGGCCGCGCGGGCGGCGGCTTCATGTTCGTCAACCTGAAGCCGCTCGCGCAGCGCACCGAGAAGACGCAAGTGGTCATCGACCGCCTGCGGCCGCAGCTCAGCCAGCTGACCGGCCTGCGCGTGTTCCTGTTCCCCGTGCAGGACCTGCGCATGGGCGGGCGTTCCAGCAACTCCAGCTACCAGTACACCCTCAAGGCCGACAACCTGGAGGACCTGCGCAAGTGGACCGCCAAGCTCGCCGACCGCCTGCGCCAGGAGACCACGCTGACGGACATCGACAGCGACGACGCGGCCAACGGCGTCGAGACCTTCGTCGAGGTGGACCGCGATGCCGCGGCGCGCCTGGGCGTCACCTCGAGCGCGGTCGACAACGCGCTCTACAACGCCTATGGCCAGCGCTCGGTGGCCACCATCTACGACGAGCTCAACCAGTACTCGGTGATCATGGAGTGGGCGCCGCGCTTCCAGCGCGCGCCGATCGTGCTGAAGGACCTCTACGTGCCCTCGACCCTGAGCACCGTCACCACCGCGAGCGGCGCGAGCACCGTCAGCTCGCTGCAGGCCAGCACCGACGCGACGACCGGCACCTCGACCACCACCTCGGCCAACCCGGCCTCGCGCACTTCCTCCGCGGGGCAGCAGATCGCGACCACCGCCACGCCCATGGTGCCGCTCGCCGCCTTCTCCAAGCTCAGCGAGCGCGCGGTGCCGAGCTCGATCGACCACCAGGACACCGAGCTCGCGAGCACCATCTCCTTCAGCCTGGCCGAGGGCGTGAGCATCGCCGACGCGCGCCGCGTCGTGGCCCAGGCCGAGGCCGACATCGCCATGCCGATCAACGTGCGCGGCAGCTTTCAGGGCACCGCGCTGGCGGCGCAACAATCGCAGGCGCAGCAGCTGTTCCTGATCTTCGCGGCGATCGTCGTGATCTACATCGTGCTGGGCGTGCTCTACGAGAGCCTGGTGCATCCGGTCACGGTACTGACCACGCTGCCCTCGGCCGGCGTGGGCGCGGTGCTGGCGCTGCTGCTGTTCCGCATGGAGTTCTCGATCATTGCGCTGATCGGCGTGTTCCTGCTGATCGGCATCGTCAAGAAGAACGCGATCTTGATCATCGACTTCGCGCTCGAGGCCGAGCGCGCGCGCGGGCTGAGCGCGGTGGAGGCGGTGCGCGAGGCCTGCCTGCTGCGCTTCCGGCCCATCCTGATGACCACGCTGGCCGCCGCGCTGGGCGCCTTGCCGCTGGCCATCGGCTTCGGCGAGGGCGCCGAGCTGCGCCAGCCGCTGGGCGTGGCCATCATCGGCGGCCTGATCGCCAGCCAGCTGCTGACCCTGTTGACCACGCCGGTGGTCTACGTGCTGCTCGACAAGGTGCGCCGCCGCCCGGCCAACGAGAAGTACCTGAGCCGCGAGGCGACCGACCCCTTGCTCGTCCCCGACCCGTCTCCGGCTCCCTCTCCCTCCGGGAAAGGGCTGGGGTGAGGGCGCCGACCCTCGATGACCTCGCAACGCCCATGATCGCTTCGAATTTTTCGCTCGACCGACCCACACGCTGCGCTGCCGCCGTCGCCTTCGCCCTGGCCCTGAGCGCCTGCGCCATCGGCCCGACCTACGAGCAGCCTTCCACTGCCACGCCCTCCGCCTGGAAGGAAGCGCCCGCCGCCGAAGGCTGGCTGCCGGCCGCCCCCGCCGACGCCCTGGACCGCGGCGAATGGTGGAAGCTCTTCGGCGATCCGGCGCTCGACGAACTGGCCGCGCGCGTGCAGATTTCCAACCAGAACATCGCCGCCGCAGTGGCCAGCTACGCGCAGGCCCAGGCGGTGGTGCGCGAGCAGCGCGCGGCGCTGTTCCCGACCGTGTCGGCCAGCGGCAGCGCCACCCGCTCCGGTGCGCGCAACACCTCGCCCGGCACCGCCGCC
>DATFFA010000289.1:0-2895 GCA_035250605.1 Variovorax sp.
GGCGCGTGCTCCTCCCAGCCGTGGTAGCCGTCGGCGAGGCGCACCTCGACATTGCGATAGCCCAGCGTCTGCAGCCGCTCGCGTGCAGCGAGGCCCAGCGGCTCGATGATCTCCATGCTGTAGACGGTGCGCACCAGCCGCGCCATCACCGCGGCCTGGTAGCCCGAGCCGGTGCCGACCTCGAGCACCTTGTGATCGGGCTGCGGCTGCGCGAGCTCGGTCATCAGCGCCACGATGTAGGGCTGCGAGATGGTCTGGCCGTGGCCGATGGGCAGGGGGCGGTTCTGGTAGGCGCTGGGCTGCTGGTCGGGCGGCACGAAGGCGTGGCGCGGGACCTGGTTCAGCGCGGCCGTCACGCGCGGCGACAAGCTTGGCCGGCCGGTGGTGGCGCGGCTGTCGCGCATCTGGGCGGCGACGACCTGCATGAGACGCTCGCGTTCCTCGGCGCGCTCGTCGGCCGCCAGGGCCGGAACGGCGGCCAGGACCGCGGGCAGGAGAAGCGGGGCGGCAAGGCGGAAGAAGGCAGCGGCGGGCATCGCTACGGTCCGGCGGCGCGCGAAAGCGCGATGGCCCATGATGGACGAGCCGTGGCCTGCGGTCCAGCCCATGCGCGTTGCCCACGGTGGCGACGCGGCCGTGCCTGCGCGGGTCAAGGCCGCAATGCCTGCACCAGCTCCATCACCGACCCCAGCCCGCTCGCAAAGCGCGGCGCCAGAAAAGCCCCCATCTGCGGCATCAGCAACTGCAGCATCCCGATCCCCGCCAGCAGCGTCAGCGGAAAGCCCACCGCGAAGATGCTGAACTGCGGCGATGCCCGGTTCAGGATGCCCATCGCCAGGTTCAGCGTGAGCAAGGCGGTGACCAGCGGCAGCGCCAGCATGAGTCCGGTGGCGAAGATCTGCGCGCCGCCGCGCACCAGCAGCAGCCAGCCTTGCGCCGCGAGCGGCGCATCGGCAATCGGCAGGGCCTGGAAGCTCTCGGCCAGCGCCGCCACCAGCAAGAGGTGGCCGTCGAGCGCAAGAAAGATCAGCATCGCCAGCATGTGCAGCAGCCGCGCCACCACCATGGTCGCGCCGCCGCTCATCGGGTCGAAGAAGGAGGCGAAGGACAGGCCCATCTGCAGGCCCACGTACTCGCCCGCGGCCAGCACGGCGGCGAAGAGCAGGCGCATGGTGAAGCCGATGGCCGCGCCGATCAGCACCTGCTGCACGATGATCCACACGCCGCCGATCGAGACCACCGGCACCTGCGGCATCGCCGGCAGCGCGGGCGCCAGCGCGATGGCGAGCACCGCCGCGATCGCGATCTTGAGCTGCCGCGGCACGTTGGGCTCGCCGAAGATCGGCGCCGTGCCGACCAGCGCCAGCATCCGCACGAAGGGCCAGAGGAAGGCCACCATCCAGGCGTTCAGCTCCGCCGAGGTGACGGAAAGGACGCTGGCGCCCATCGGCTACGCGACCAGCTGGGGAATGCTCGAGAACAAGGTCCGGATGTAGTCCAGCATCTGCCCCAGCATCCACGGCCCGGCGATCACCAGCACCGCGAACACGGCCAGCAGCTTCGGGATGAAGGACAGCGTGGCCTCGTTGATCTGCGTCGCCGCCTGGAAGATGCTGATGACCAGGCCTACCACCAGCGCCACCAGCAGCAGCGGCGCGCCGAGCAGCAGCGAGACGTGGATGGCCTGGCTGCCGATGGACATGACCGATTCGGGTGTCATTCGAGGATTCCTGTCTGTCTAGACGAAAAAGCTCTGGGCCAGCGCCCCGATCAGCAGCTGCCAGCCGTCGGCCATGACGAAGAGCATCAGCTTGAAGGGCAGGGCGATGGAGGCGGGCGGCACCATCATCATCCCCATCGACATCAGCACGCTGGCCACCACCAGGTCGATGATCAGGAAGGGAATGAAGATGGTGAAGCCGATCTGGAAGGCGGTCTTCAGCTCGCTGATGACGAAGGAGGGCAGCAGGATGCGCAGCGGCACGTCTTCCGGGCCTTCCATCGCCGGCACCTTGGCCATCTTGGCGAAGAGCGCGAGGTCGTTCTCGCGCGTCTGCTTGAGCATGAAGGTCTTGAAGGGCGCGATGCCGCGTTCGAGCGCGCGCTCGGTGCTGATCTTGTTTTCCGACAGGGGCTTGTAGGCCTCGTCGTAGACCTTGTCGAAGACCGGCGCCATCACGAAGAAGGTGAGAAAGAGCGACAGCCCCACCAGGATCTGGTTGGGTGGCGAAGACTGCGTGCCCAGCGCCGTGCGCAGCAGGCCCAGCACGATGAGGATGCGGGTGAAGCTGGTCATCGACAGCAGCAGCGCCGGCAGGAAGCTGAGCGAGGTCAGCAGCACCAGAGTCTGCACGCTGAGCGACCAGGTCTGGCTGCCGCCGGGCCCGGGCGTGCTGGTGAGGCCCGGCAGGCCCTGCGCGAAGGCGAGCGCCGGCAGGGCCAGGGCGAGCAGCAGGCCTGCGCGGCGCAGGTGGCGGCGGAAGGCGCTTTGCATCAGGCGCCCGGCCTGGTCTGGATGCCGAGCGATTCGCGCAGCTTCTGTGCGAACAGGTCGACGGCCCTGGCGCTGCTGCCGAGTGCGGCAGCCGGTGCCGGAGATGCCGCGGGCAGCGCCTGCGCCGGCAGCGAATGCAGCGCGTTGACCTGGCTCGCGGTGACGCCCAGCACCAGCCAGGTCTCGCCCACTTCCACCACCACCACGCGCTCGCGCTGGCCGACCATCGCGCTGCCCACCACCTTGACGAGCGAACTGCCGCCGAAGCGCGGCAGGCCGAAGCGCCGCGCCAGCCAGGCGCACAGGAAGATCAGGCCCAGCACCAGCACCATGCCGAGCCCGGCCTGCAGGAGGCCCGAGGCGCCCACGGCCGGCGCCGCTTCGGCGGCCGGCGCGGGCAC
>DATFFA010000290.1:0-2374 GCA_035250605.1 Variovorax sp.
CAGCGGCGGCAGCGCGGCGCCGGGCGGCGGGCAGGTATCGGCCGCCATCGCGACATGCACATGCGCATACGCGAAGGAGGCGAACACCGTCATGTCCACCGCCACGAGGACGAGCATGGCCCACCACGAATGCGAGTCGACGGTGCGGCGGCTGTTCACGGGCAATTGCACCCCTCGTGCGACCTCGGCGCGCGGGCGCGGCGGCGGCTGGTCCGAGGCCCACAGCCAGCGCAGCACCGCCCCGATCGCGACCAGCCCGCAGGCGAAGGCCGCCACCGCCAGCTCCACCGTCAGCAGCAGGAAGAAGCCCGCCGTGCCGGCAGCTGCCAGCAGCGGCCACCAGCCATCGGTGGGGAGCCGCAGCAGGTGCAGAGGGCGCGCATCGACGATGCTGGTGACCAGCGTCTCGCGGCCGCCGAAGACGGTGCCGGGCAGCCAGTGCCGCCCGTCCTCGACCTCCCGCGGCAGCGACGGCTGCGCCCACAGCGGCTCGCGCGAGGCGAGCTCGGGAATGCTGCGCACGCCGTATTCGCGCTGCGGCAGCCATTCGAGCGTGCCGGCCTGCCACGGGTTGCCGTGGTCCTTCTGCGGCCGGCGCAGGATGCGTGCGGCATCGACGATGAACAGCAGCACGCCCGCTGCCAGCGCGAAGGCGCCGAGCGTCGACAACAGGTTGAGCGCGTTCCAGCCCAGCTCGCCGGGGTAGCTGTGGATGCGCCGCGGCATTCCCAGCAGCCCCGAGATATGCATCGGGAAGAAGGCGAGGTTGAAGCCGCCGAACATCAGCCCGAAGACCCAGCGGCCCCAGCGCTCCGACAGCCGGTGCCCGTTGAACACCGGCGCCCAGTAGTAGAAGCCCGCGAACAGCGGAAACACCATGCCGCCGATCAGCACGTAGTGCAGATGGGCGACGATGAAGTAGCTGTCGTGCGCCTGCCAGTCGAAGGGCAGCACCGCCACCATCACGCCGGTCAGTCCGCCCAGCACGAAGATGAAATGAAAGCCCAGCAGGAACAGCGTCGGCGCGTTGAGCCGCACCTCGCCGCGCCAGAGCGTCGCGATCCACGCGAACACCTGCACGCCGCTCGGGAGCGCGACCAGGAAGCTGGCCGCCGAGGTGATCATCATCGACAGATCGCCCAGCCCCGCCGCGAACATGTGGTGGATCCACAGCGCGAAGCTCACCAGCCCGACGCCGGCGAGCGCGGCCACGACGGCGCGGTAGGCCACCAGCGGGGTGCCCGCGAGCGCGGGGATCATCATCGAGACCATGCCCGCGGCGGGCAGGAAGATGATGTAGACCTCCGGATGCCCGAAGAACCAGAACAGGTGCTGCCACAGCAGCGGATCGCCGCCGCGCCCGGCGATGAAGAAGGGCCAGTCGAAGGCGCGCTCCAGCTCGAGCAGCGTCGTTGCCGCGATCACCGCCGGGAAGGCGAACACGATCATCAGCGCCGTCACCAGCATGGCCCAGGCGAAGACCGGCATGCGCATGAGCGTCATGCCCGGTGCGCGCGTGAGCATGACGCCGATGATCAGCTCGATCGCGCCGGCAATGGCCGAGATCTCGATGAAGCCGATGCCCAGCAGCCACCAGTCGGCACCGCGCCCCGGCGAGAACTCCTTGCCGGTGAGCGGCGGGTACATGAACCAGCCGCCGTCGGGCGCCTGGCCGAAGAACAGCGTGCAGAAGAAGACCAGCCCGCCGATCGCATAGGCCCAGAAGGCATAGGCCGACAGCCACGGAAAAGGCAGGTCGCGCGCGCCCAGCATGCCGGGCAGCAGATAGACCGCCACCGCCTCCACGATCGGCACCGCGAACAGGAACATCATCACCGTGCCGTGCATGGTGAAGAGCTGGTTGTAGGTGCGCGGCTCGATCAGCGTGTTGTCGGGCAGGGCCAGCTGCGCGCGCATCAGCAGCGCGAGAACGCCGGCCAGCACGAAAAAGAGCATGGCGGTCGCGACGTAGTACACGCCGATGCGCGTGTTGTTGACGGCCGAGAGCGCGCGCCAGCCCTGGGGGGGCTCCCAGGCGCGCTGCAGCGCCTCGCGCTCGCCCGCGGGCCGGGGCAGGGCAGAGGGCAGATCGCTCATTTCAGCTGGTCCAGCCAGGCGGCGATGGCCTGCAGGCCGGCTTCGTCGATGCGCTCGTGCGAGGAGGGCATGCGCGCCCCCGGCTTGAGCTGCTGCGTGTGCGCCACCCAGCGCGCGAGGCCATCGGCATCGTTGGGCATGAGGCCGGCGCCGAGGAACAGGCGACTGCCCACATGCGTGAGGTCCGGGCCGAGGCGGCTTTCCTCGCTCACGCCGCGCACCGCGTGGCAGGCGTTGCAGCGGTGCGCAAGGAAGGCGTCGCGCCCGCGTTCGAGCG
>DATFFA010000291.1:0-12089 GCA_035250605.1 Variovorax sp.
CTGCCCGCGCCCAGCGCGCTGCCGATCCCGACGGCCGAGCGGCGCGGCGGGCTGGACCCGCTGATCGACGTGATCGCGCCCATCACGCTGGACGGCCTGGCGTCCGGCGACGCCGCCATCGCCGCCATGCCGGCCACGCGCCGCGCCGGCAGCAAGCCGGTGGCGATCGAAGGCCTCAACGAGCACACCGGCGAATGGGAACCGGCCGCGCCCGGCCAGCGCTACGGCGCCTTCCAGGCCGGCGTGCAGCTGGCCAACCGCACCGGAGCGCTCAACGAGATCGAGTATTCCGAGTTCGTGGTCAAGGCCCAGGCCTTCGCCGACGCGATCAACGGCGCGCCCGAGTTTCCCGAGATGCTCGACGAGGTGGCGCGGGCTCGCGAGCTCGACCAGTTCGCCAGCGCGCACGATGCCCAGCTGAGCTTCGTACTGCGCGCGCTGCACGCCGCCTGGAGCCCGGGCTACGTGCAGCAGAACGCCGCGCGGCTGGGCTTCGTGGCCGGGATCATTCCGGGCCGCATGGTGCTGCCGGCGAGCGAGCTCGGCCTGCCGCCGATCCTGGGCCTGTCCTTCGACACGCAGGCCGCGCTGGCCGACGACCCGGCCCAATCGGCCATCCGCGAGCTCACGCTGAGCCTGGACGTGCCGCAGGTCGACCGCGGCGAGCGCCCCTTTGCGCGCATGCGCGAAACCGCCGCGACGCTGGCGCGCGAGATGGACGGCGTCGTCACCGACAGCGACGGCCAGCTGCTGCGCGAGGAAACGATGGACGCGATCGGCGCCGATCTCGAGCAGCTCTACGACACCCTCGATTCGCGCGAGCTGTCGGCCGGATCGCCCCTGGCCCGGCGCCTCTTCAGCTAAAAACGGGCACTGATCCCGGAGATTCCCATGACCACACGCGAGGACGCGGCTCGCGAAGCCGCCGCACTGGGCGAGCAACTGCGCCGCCACGCCCATCTCTACTACGTGCTCGACGCCCCCGAGCTGCCCGATGCCGAGTACGACCGCCTGTTCCAGCGCCTGCAGGCGCTGGAGGCCGAACACCCCGAGCTGCGCACGCCCGACTCGCCCACGCAGCGCGTCGGCGGCAAGGCGCTGGAAGCCTTCGCCAAGGTGCGCCACAAGGTGCCGATGCTGTCGATCCGCACCGAGACGGACATCACGCCCGGCGGCGCCAGCGCCTTCGACGCGCGGGTGCGCCGCGAACTGGGGCTGGCCGAGGACGCGCCGCAGGTCGAGTACGTGTGCGAGCTCAAGTTCGACGGCCTGGCCGTCAACTTGCGTTACGAGCAGGGCGTGCTGGTGCAGGCCGCCACCCGCGGGGACGGCGAGATCGGCGAGGACGTCACGCAGAGCATCCGCACGGTGCAGCAGATCCCGTTGCGCCTGCACGGCCAGGGCGCGGAGATCCCGCCGGTGGTGGAGGTGCGCGGCGAGGTCTACATGCGCCGCGACGACTTCGAGAAACTGAACGAGCGCCAGCGCGAGAAGATCGCCGCCGGCCAGAAGAACGAGAAGGTGTTCGTGAACCCGCGCAACGCCGCCGCCGGCGCGGTGCGCCAGCTCGATCCGGCGATCGCCGCGGCCCGGCCCTTGAGCTTCTTCGCCTACGGCCTCGGCGAAGTCACGCCGCCGGAGCAGGGCGGGCCCGCGCATGCCACGCAGTTCGACTGGCTGCAGCAGTTCCATGCCTGGGGCTTTCCGATCGGCACGCAGACGCAGCGCGCCCGCGGCGCGATCGAGCTGATCGCGTTCCACGAGACCATCGCGCGCCAGCGCGACGCGCTGCCCTACGACATCGACGGCGTGGTCTACAAGGTCGACAGCCTGGAGCTGCAGCGGCAGCTCGGCTTCGTCTCGCGCGAGCCGCGCTGGGCGGTGGCCCACAAGTATCCGGCGCAGGAGCAGTTGACCGAGGTGCTGGGCATCGAGGTGCAGGTGGGCCGCACCGGCAAGCTCACGCCGGTGGCCAAGCTGGCGCCGGTGTTCGTGGGCGGCGTCACCGTGACCAACGCCACCCTGCACAACGAGGACGAGGCCCGGCGCAAGGACGTGCGGGTGGGCGACACGGTGATCGTGCGGCGTGCCGGCGACGTGATCCCCGAAGTGGTGGGCGTGCTGCCCGAGAGCGCGGCACGGCCGCCAGCGCAGCGCGGCCCTGTCTTCACCATGCCGCACAAGTGTCCCGTCTGCGGCTCCGACGCGCTGCGCGAGGAGGGCGAGGTCGATTACCGCTGCACGGGCGGCCTGTTCTGCGGCGCCCAGCGCAAGGAGGCCATCCTGCACTTCGCGGCGCGCCGCGCCCTGGACATCGAGGGCCTGGGCGACAAGCTGGTCGAGCAACTGGTGGACGGCCAGCTGATCCGCACGCTGCCTGACCTCTACAAGCTGGGCCTCACGACGCTGGCCGGGTTGGACCGCATGGCCGACAAGTCGGCGAAGAACCTGGTCGACGCACTGGAGGCGTCGAAGAAGACCACGCTGCCGCGCTTCCTTTTCGGGCTGGGCATCCGCCATATCGGCGAAAGCACCGCCAAGGACCTGGCCAAGCACTTCGGCAAGCTCGACGCGATCATGGACGCCACCGAAGAGCAACTGCTGGAGGTCAACGATGTCGGGCCGGTGGTGGCGCAGAGCCTGCGCACCTTCTTCGACCAGGCGCACAACCGCGAGGTGGTCGAGCAGCTGCGCGCCTGCGGCGTAAGCTGGGAAGAGGGCGAGCCGGCGGCCCGCGCGCCCAAGCCCCTCGCGGGCAAGACCTTCGTGATCACCGGCACCCTTCCTACGCTCAGCCGCGACGAGGCGAAGGACAAACTGGAGTCAGCGGGCGCCAAGGTCGCCGGGTCGGTCAGCAAGAAGACCGATTTCCTGGTGGCGGGCGCCGAGGCTGGCAGCAAGCTCGACAAGGCGACCGGGCTGGGGGTGGCCGTGATCGACGAGGCGCAGATGCTCGAGATCCTTGCCAACGGCCTTTGAGCCGCGCCGAGCTTTACCGGGCGTTACGCAGCTTCATGCGATAGAAGTCAACAAGGTCTACAAGAGGACGTTGATCACATCAATACCGACCAGGAGTCCATCATGATCAAGAATCGCCGTCTATGGGGTGTGTGTGCCGTGCTCGGAGGCGCCGCGCTGCTCGGCGGCTGCGTGGCCGTGCCGGGCGGCTCGTACGGATACTCCGAGCCCTATTACGCGGACCCGGGGCCGGTGGTGGTCCAGCCGAACGTGTACATCGACGGCTCCTATAGCCGTGGCTATTACTCCCGCCCGCGCTACCCCTATCCGTACTACGGCGGTCGCCCGGGCTATTACCCGCATCCGGGCTACCCGCGCGCCGGCTGGGGCGGGCGCCCGAGTGCTGTCGTACCCGTACCCCCGGCACACGCCGGTCCCCGCAGCGGCGGCGGCGCCGGCGTGACGGTGCCGGTCCCGCCGGGCCGCAGTCCGCGCGAAATCAATCAAATGCTGAACTCGCCCGATTCGCGCACCCAGACGCCGCCCTGAGTCCCGGTCGCTCGGACTGCGGTGGCGATAATGCCCGCATGACGGTACGCGAGATCCTCAAGATGGGCGACCCCCGGCTGCTGCGCATCGCGCAGCCGGTCGCCGCCTTCGACACCGACGAGCTGCACCTGCTGGTTCGGGACATGTTCGAGACCATGCACGCGGTGAACGGTGCCGGCCTCGCCGCGCCGCAGATCGGCGTGGACCAGCAGCTCGTGATCTTCGGCACCGACGCCGTCAATCCGCGCTATCCGGATGCACCGGCCGTGCCGCGCACGGTGCTCCTCAACCCGGTCGTCACGCCCATCGGCGACGAGGAAGAAGAGGGTTGGGAAGGCTGCCTCTCGGTGCCGGGCCTGCGTGGCGTGGTGCCGCGCTTCGCGCACATCCGCTACACCGGCTTCGACCCTTATGGCGACCCCATCGACCGCACCGTCAGCGGCTTTCATGCACGCGTGGTGCAGCACGAGGTCGATCACCTGCTGGGCAAGCTCTACCCGATGCGGGTGCGGGATTTCTCGCGCTTCGGCTACACCGAGATCCTGTTCCCGGGTCTCGATGCGGCCGAAGACGAGTAGGGCGGACGATCAGTTGTAGCGGCCGCCCGTGCCGCCGACGCTGAAGCGGCCCGCGCCCAGGAAGGCCACGGCCAGCGCGCTGAACAGGAACAGGCCCTGCAGCTCGAGCGCCCAGCCGCCCTGCTTGTTGAGCATGCCGATTTCCTTCATGTGCACCAGCCAGATCGCAACGAGCATGTTGATGACCACGATCCATGCCGCCGGCCGCGTGTAGAGGCCGATGATCAGCAGCACCGGCGCGACGATTTCACCCACATAGACCAGGTAGGCCAGGGCGGTCGGCAGTCCATGCGAGGCCAACATGCTGGCCGCGAAGCCCACGCCGCCGTTGATCTTGGCGATGCCGTGCAGCAGCATCAGGATGCCCAGGGCCAAGCGGAGGATGAGTTTGCCGGTGTCGTCGGAACGGATCATGTTCGAAAGCCTTTCTGTCGTTGAAAAAACAGCGGCGATTGTGGTCGATTCCGCGCACCTCTTCCGGACCGTCCTCTGACGGCCTGGGGAGACTCCCGGCCCGCTCAGGCCGCAAGCGCTTCGAGCAGCTCGGTTTCGATCGCCGCCTGCGTGCGCTGGCCCTGCAGCTCGGGCCCGCTGATCAGGAAGGTGTCTTCCACGCGCTCGCCCAGGGTGGTGATCTTGGCGAGCTGCAGGTTCAGGTGATGGCGCGCGAGCACGCGCGCCACCGAATACAGCAGGCCCACGCGGTCGCTGGCCGAGATGTTGAGCAGCCAGTGCTGCGCCTTCTCGTCGGGCAGCAGGCTGACTCGCGGCTTGATCGGGAAGCTGCGCACCCGGCGCGACACGCGGCCCTTGCTGGGCGCGGGCAGGGGGCCGGCCTCGTCCAGCGTCCTGGCCAGGCCGGTCTCGACCATGCTGATCAGGTCGCGGTAGTGCTCGGGAATGAAGGTGGTGACGACCTGGAAGGTGTCCAGCGCATAGCCGTTGGTGGCGGTGTGCACCTTGGCGTCGAGGATGCTGAAGGAGGACTGTTCGAAGTAGCCGCAGATGCGCGCGAACAGGTCGGGCTGGTCGGGCGTGTAGACCACCACCTGCAGCCCCTCGCCCACCGGCGAGAGCCGGGCACGCACCATGGCCGGTGCGTGCGGGTCCACGGGCACATTCTTGGGCGGCACGTGCCGCGACAGCTGCTTGGTGTGCCAGGCGATCTCGGAGGCGTCGTGGCGCATGAAGTAGCCGACGTCGAGCGTCTCCCACAGCGCCTTGTGGGCCTCGAAGGGTTGCGCATGCAGCGCCAGCTGCACCAGCGCTTCGCGCTTGCGTGCCTCCACCTCGGCGCCGGGGTCGGGCATGCGGCCGCCCAGGGCGCGCAGCGTCGAGCGGTAGAGGTCCTCGAGCAGCTTGCCCTTCCAGGCGTTCCACACGCGCGGGGACGTGCCGCGGATGTCGGCGATCGTGAGCAGGTAGAGCGCCGTCAGGTAGCGCTCGTTGCCCACGCGCTGTGCAAAACGGGCGATCACCTCCGGGTCGCTCAGGTCCTGCTTCTGCGCGACCTGGCTCATCACCAGGTGCTCCGACACCAGGAACTCGATCAGCCGCGCGTCCTCGCGCGGGATCTCGTGCTGGCGGCAGAAGCGCCGCACGTCGCGCGCGCCGAGCTCCGAATGGTCGCCTCCGCGGCCCTTGGCGATGTCGTGGAACAGCGCCGCGACATAGAGAATCCACGGCTTGTCCCAGCCGCCCGCGAGCTGCGAGCAGAAGGGGTATTCGTGCGCATGCTCGACGATGAAGAAGCGCCGCACGTTGCGCAGCACCATCAGGATGTGCTGGTCGACCGTGTAGACGTGGAACAGGTCGTGCTGCATCTGACCGACGATGCTGCGGAACACCCGCAGGTAGCGGCCCAGCACCGAGGTCTGGTTCATCAGCCTGAAAGCATGCGTGATGCCGCGCGGCTCCAGCAGGATGCGCATGAAGGTCGCGTGGTTCACGCGGTCGTTGCGGAACTTGCTGTCCATCACGTGGCGTGCGTTGTAGAGCGCGCGCAGCGTGCGCGCCGACAGGCCGTTGACGCCGATGGTCTTCTGGAAGAGCAAGAAGGTTTCGAGGATTGCGTGCGGGTCCTTGAGGTACAGGTCGTCGCTCGCGACCTCGATCAGGCCGCCCTTCTCGAAGAAGCGGTCGTTGATACGGGTGGCCTGCTCCTCCTGCGGATTGAGCCGCTCGGCAATGTTCAGCAAGAGGATCTGATTGAGCTGCGTCACCGCCTTGGCCGCCCAGTAGTAGCGGCGCATCAGCGCCTCGCTCGACTTTCGCTGCGATTCGCCGACGTAGCCGAAGGTGGCCGCCACGGCCGTTTGAAGGTCGAACACCAGGCGGTCCTCGCGCCGGTTGGCGATCAGGTGCAGGCGGGCGCGGATCAGGCTCAGCAGGGCCTCGTTGCGCTTGATCTGCTGCACCTCGAAGGCAGTGGCCAGGCCGTTCTTCGCCAGGTCGTCCCAGCGCCTGCCGAAGCCGGCCGCCTTGGTCACCCACAGGACGATCTGCAGGTCGCGCAGCCCGCCGGGCGATTCCTTGCAGTTGGGCTCCAGCGCGTAGGGCGTGTTCTCGTACTTCTGGTGCCGGTGCCGCATCTCCTGCGTCTTGGCGGCGAAGAAGGCGTGCGGGTCGATGTCGGCGAGAAAGTTCTTGCGGAAGGCCGAATAGAGCTTCTTGTCCCCGGCGACGAGGCGGGATTCGAGCAGCGAGGTCTGGACCGTGACGTCCTTGGCGGCTTCGGCCAGGCATTCGTCCACCGTGCGCACGCTGGAACCGATCTCCAGGCCCACGTCCCAGCAATGGCCGATGAAGGCCTCGATGCGCGACGGATCGACATCGGTCGCATGGTCCTGCGGCAGCAGCAGCAGCACGTCGACGTCGGAAAAGGGGAACAGCTCGCCGCGCCCGAAGCCGCCGACCGCGACCAGGGCGAGCCGGTTGCCGAAGCCGGCGTCGTCCCACAGCCCGGCGAGCGCCTCGTCGGCCAGGCTCGCGAGCTGGCGCAGCACTGTGTGGACGCTGCGCGTGGGCGCGCGCGCGCTGCGCAGCTGGTCGAACAGCGCCAGCTTGTGCGTGCGGTAGGCGTCGCGCAGCGAAGGGATGTCCACCACGTCTGCGTCCCGAAGGCCCGCCGGCAGCATCAAGCCGAGGCGGTGGCGAAGGCGGGCGGCGGCGGGCTGCCGGCCGAGAGCGTGAGCACCTCGTAGCCGGTCTCGGTGACCAGCACCGTGTGCTCCCACTGGGCCGACAGCGAGTGGTCGCGCGTGACGATGGTCCAGCCGTCGTACTGGCCGCCCCGGGCGTCTTCCTTGATGTCGCGCTTGCCGGCGTTGATCATGGGCTCGATGGTGAAGGTCATTCCGGGCTTGAGCTCGTCCAGCGTGCCGGGCTTGCCGTAGTGCAGCACCTGCGGCTCTTCATGGAAGCCGCGGCCGATGCCGTGGCCGCAGAACTCGCGCACCACCGAGAAGCCGTTGCTCTCGGCGAAGCGCTGGATGGCGAAGCCGATGTCGCCCAGGTGAACGCCCGGCTTCACCTTGACGATGCCGTGCCACATGGCCTCGTAGGTGAAGACGCACAGGCGCTTGGCCGCGATCGAGGCGTCGCCCACGACGAACATGCGGCTGGTGTCGCCGTGCCAGCCGTCCTTGATGACCGTGACGTCGACGTTGACGATGTCGCCCTTCTTGAGCGGCTTGTCGTTCGGGATGCCATGGCACACCACGTGGTTGACCGAGGTGCAGATGGACTTGGGGTAGGGCACGCTGGAGGCGCCCATGTAGTTGAGGGGGGCGGGGATCGCGCCCTGCACCTGCGTGATGTAGTCGTGCGCGAGCTTGTCGATCTCGTTGGTGGTCACGCCGGGCTTGACGTGCGCGGTCAGGTAGTCCAGCACCTCGGAAGCGAGGCGGCATGCAATGCGCATGCCGGCCACGCCCTCGGCGTCTTTGTAGGTGATGCTCATGGGCCCGAATTATCCCATTCGGCCCGTTTAAAATCGCGGGCTTGGCGCGGATGGCCCCAGTCAGCGGCCGCCGCCTCCATTCCCCTGGTTTCCAACGCGGCCCGCCGGCCGACCCCGATCGTGACCTTGCCCCTGAATGCGCCTTCCCATCCCGTCGCCCCGGTGGTGACCTTCTTCGAGGGCGGCAGCGCGCTCAGCGGTTTCCGGGCCCGGCAGCTGCTGCCCCGGCTGCAGGCCATCGAGCCGCGCATCGAAGGCCTCTCGGCCCGCTTCGTCCATCTGGTCGCGACCGACCACGCGCTGGAAGGCGCCGAGCGCGAGCGCTTCGCTGCCCTGCTGGTCTACGGCGAGCCCTTCGAGGCGCCCGCCAAGTCCGGCCCGACGCTGGTGGTCACGCCGCGACTGGGCACGGTCTCGCCCTGGGCCTCCAAGGCCACGGACATCGCCCACAACTGCGGCCTGGCGCTGCGCCGTGTCGAGCGCGTCACGCAGTACCACCTCGTGCTGAAGGCGCCGCTGCTGGGCAAGGCGCCGGTGCTCGATACCGAGCGGCTGGCCGCCCTGGGCGCGCTGCTGCACGACCGCATGACCGAATCGGTGCTCCCCGGCGTGGAGCAGGCGGCGGCGCTGTTCGCCGAGCTGCCGGGCCAGCCGATGGCGCAGGTCGACGTGCTGGCCGGCGGGCGCGCCGCGCTGGTCGAAGCCAATACGCGCTTCGGCCTGGCGCTGGCGCAGGACGAGATCGATTACCTGGTCGACGCCTTCACCCGCCTCGGCCGCAACCCCAGCGACGTCGAGCTGATGATGTTCGCGCAGGCCAACAGCGAGCATTGCCGGCACAAGATCTTCAACGCCGATTTCGTGATCGACGGCGAAGCGCAGCCGCAGAGCCTGTTCTCGATGATCAGGCACACCGAACGCCAGAACCCGCAGCACACGGTGGTGGCCTACGCCGACAACGCCTCGATCATGGAGGGCTCGCCGGTCGAGCGCTTCGTCGCCGCCTCGGCCGCCGGCCGCTACGGCAAGCAGGACGCGCTGAACCACGTGCTGATGAAGGTCGAGACGCACAACCACCCGACGGCGATCTCGCCCTTCCCGGGCGCTTCCACCGGCGCCGGCGGCGAGATCCGCGACGAGGGCGCCACCGGCCGCGGCTCCAAGCCCAAGGCGGGGCTGACGGGCTTCACGGTGTCGAAGCTCTGGCCTGCAGAAGGCAGCTACGGCAAGCCGGAGCACATCGCCAGTCCGCTGCAAATCATGACCGAGGGCCCGCTCGGCGGCGCCGCCTTCAACAACGAGTTCGGCCGGCCCAACCTGCTGGGCTACTTCCGCGAGTACGAGCAGGCGATTTCCAGCGACCGCGACACGCTGCAGCGCGGCTACCACAAGCCGATCATGATCGCGGGCGGCCTGGGCAGCATCGATGCGGGGCAGACGAAGAAGATCCGATTCCCGGCGGGCTCGCTCCTGATCCAGCTGGGCGGGCCCGGCATGCGCATCGGCATGGGCGGCAGCGCGGCGAGCTCCATGGCGACCGGCGCCAATGCGGCCGAGCTGGACTTCGACTCGGTGCAGCGCGGCAACCCCGAGATCGAGCGGCGCGCGCAGGAGGTCATCAACCATTGCTGGCAGCAGGGCGATGCCAACCCGATCCTGGCGATCCACGACGTCGGCGCGGGCGGCTTGAGCAATGCCTTCCCCGAGCTCAGCAACGACGCCGGCCGCGGCGCGCGCTTCGACCTGCGCGCCGTGCCGCTGGAGGAGTCGGGCCTGGCGCCCAAGGAGATCTGGTGCAACGAGAGCCAGGAGCGCTATGTGCTGGCGATCGCGCCGGAGTCGCTCGAACTGTTCAAGGCCTTTTGCGAGCGCGAGCGCTGTCCGTTCGCCGTGGTGGGTGTCGCGACGGAAGAGCGGCAGCTGATCGTGGCGGATGGGCTGATGGAAGCCGATGACAGGGGTGAGGGCACGCCGCCCGTCGACATGCCCATGGACGTCCTCCTGGGCAAGCCCCCGAAGATGCTGCGCGACGTGCAGTCCATGGCCCGCACCTTCAAGCCCCTCGACCTCACCGGCGTCGAGCTGCAGAAAGCCGCCATCGACGTCCTCTCCCATCCCACCGTCGCTTCCAAGCGCTTCCTCGTCACCATCGGCGACCGCACCGTCGGCGGCCTGAGCCATCGCGACCAGATGGTCGGCCCTTGGCAGGTGCCGGTCGCCGACTGCGCCGTGACGCTGGCCGACTACACCGGCTTTGCCGGCGAGGCCATGAGCGTGGGCGAGCGCACCCCGCTCGCCGCCCTCGACGCGCCGGCCTCCGGCCGCATGGCCGTGGCGGAGGCCATCACCAACCTGCTGGCGGCGCCCATCGAGCTCTCGCGCGTCAAGCTCTCGGCCAACTGGATGGCGGCCTGCGGCGAGCCGGGCGAGGACGCCGCGCTGTACGAGACGGTCAAGGCCGTGGGCCTGGAGCTCTGCCCGGCGCTCGGCATCTCGATCCCCGTCGGCAAGGATTCGCTGTCCATGCGCACGCAGTGGCAGGAAGAGGGCGAGCAGAAGAAGGTCAGCTCGCCCGTGAGCCTGATCGTCAGCGCCTTCGCCACGCTGGCCGATGTGCGGGGCACGCTCACGCCGCAGCTGGATGCGAGCGAGGCCGACAGCACGCTGGTCCTGATCGACCTGGGCCGCGGCAAGCAGCGCATGGCCGGCAGCATCCTGGCTCAGACCCTGGGGCAGAGCGGCGACGTGGTGCCGGACCTCGACGATCCGCAGGACCTGGTCAAGCTGGTCGCCGCCGTCAACGCCCTGCGCGCCGAGGGCAAGATCCTGGCGCTGCACGACCGCAGTGACGGCGGCCTGTTCGCCGCCGCGTGCGAGATGGCCTTTGCCGGCCACGTGGGCATCGCCCTCAACGTCGACCTCCTGGTGACCGAGGGCGACGGCATCAGCGACAGTCGCGCCGAGTACGGCGACGCCAAGAACTGGGCCGGCCAGGTCAGCGCCCGGCGCGAGGAGCTCACGCTGAAGGCGCTCTTCAACGAAGAGCTGGGCCTGCTCCTGCAGGTGCGCACCGCCGAGCGCAACGAGGTGATGCAGACGCTGCGTGCGCACGGCCTCAGCGCCTACAGCCATTTCATCGGCAAGACCCGCCCCGACGCCTCGGCCATCGAAGCCGGCAAGGGCAAGGTGGAGGTCTGGCGCGATGCCAAGGCCGTCTTCAGCGCCAGCCTGCACGACCTGCACCAGGTCTGGGACGCCGTGAGCTGGAAGATCTGCCGCGAGCGCGACAACCCCGACTGTGCCGACGCCGAGCACGCCGCCGCCGGCGAGCCGCAGGACCCGGGCCGCCATGTACACCTGGCGCCGGGCGCCGAGGAGAACGTGGCGGCGCCTTTCCTCAACCTCGCGCGGCCCAAGGTCGCGATCCTGCGCGAGCAGGGCGTCAACTCGCACGTCGAGATGGCCTACGCCTTCCACGAGGCCGGCTTCGAGTCCTTCGACGTCCACATGACCGACCTGCAGACCGGCCGGGCGGACCTGGCCGACTTCAAGGGCGTGGTGGCCTGTGGCGGCTTCAGCTACGGCGACACCCTGGGTGCCGGCATCGGCTGGGCGCGCAGCATCACCTTCAACCCGAAGCTGAGCGAGCAGTTCAAGGCCTTCTTCGGCCGCGCCGACACCTTCGGCCTGGGCGTGTGCAACGGCTGCCAGATGTTCGCCGAGCTGGCCGACATCATCCCCGGCGCCGAAGCCTGGCCGCGCTTCACCACCAACCAGAGCGAGCGCTTCGAGGCGCGGCTGTCGATGGTGGAGGTGCTCGATTCGCCCAGCCTGTTCTTCGCCGGCATGGCCGGCAGCCGGCTGCCCATCGCGGTGGCGCACGGGGAGGGCTATGCGAACTTCAAGCACCGCGGCGACCCGGCCAGGGCCATCGCCGCGATGCGCTACGTCGACAACGACGGCCAGCCGACCGAGCGCTATCCCTTCAACCCCAACGGCAGTGCCGGCGGCCTGACTTCGGTGACCACGGCCGACGGGCGCTT
>DATFFA010000292.1:0-15165 GCA_035250605.1 Variovorax sp.
TGCCGGTCAACCCGAGCGGCGGCCTGCTGGCCAAGGGCCATCCGCTGGGCGCCACCGGCGTGGCGCAGATGGTGGAGCTCATGTGGCACCTGCAGGGCCGTGCCGGCGCACGCCAGGTGGCGAATGCGCGCATCGGGCTGGCGCAGTGCACCGGCGGCGGGATTGCCGGCGTCGATCACGCGGCCTCTTCCGTCCACCTCCTGGGAGTTTGAGCATGACTGCTGCACGATTCGAACCGGGCCGGGTGGCCGTGGTGACGGGCGCCGCCCGCGGCATCGGCCTCGGCATCGCGAAGCGCCTCGCGCAGGAAGGCCTGGCCGTGGCGCTGCTGGACCGCGACGCCGCGGCCCTGGACGATGCGGTCGCCTCGCTGGCCCGCGAGGATTTCCAGGCCATCGGCGTGACCGTCGACCTGACCGACTCCGCCGCGGTCGACCGGGCGATGGCAGAGGTCGTCCAGAAGGCCGGCCGCATCGACCACCTCGTCAACAACGCCGGCGCGGTGCGCGACATGCGTTTTCTGAAGATGAGCGACGAGGACTGGGACCTGGTCATCGACACCAACCTGCGCTCGCAGTTCCTGTGCTGCCGCGCGGTGCTGCCGGGGATGATCGAGCACGGCCATGGGCGCATCGTGAACATCTCCTCGCGCGCCTGGCTGGGCGGCTTCGGCCAGGCCAACTACTCGGCGGCCAAGGGCGGCGTGGTGAGCCTGACGCGCTCGCTGGCCATCGAGTTCGCCTCCCAGGGCGTGACGGTGAACGCCGTCGCGCCGGGCATCGTCGACACGCCGCTGTTCCGCAACTTCGCGCCCGAGGTCCAGTCACGCCTGAAGGGCTCCGTGCCGGTGAAGCGCATCGGCACCGCGGAGGACATCGCCAACGCGGTCGTGTTCTTCCTCGACCCCCGGTCGTCCTATGTGACGGGGCAGACGCTGTACGTGTGCGGCGGGCGCAGCCTGTCTTCGCCGAGCGTGTGAGGTGAGGCCATGAACGTTCGATTCGAGACCCACGGCGCAGTCGCCGTGCTGACCATCGACCGGCAGCAGGCGCTCAACGCCCTGAACGTGGAGGCGCTGCGCGAGTTGCGCGCGCACCTGGCGGAAGTGCGCGATCGCGGCGACCTGCGCGCCGCCGTCCTCACCGGCGCGGGCGAGCGCGCCTTCTGTGCCGGCGCCGACCTGAAGGGCACGCAGACCTCGCCGGCGGGCTATGCGGAAGCGGTGTTCCAGTCCGCCGAACGCTCCGCGGACCTGGGCCTGTACATCCGCCTGATGGACCTGACGGACCTGTGCGTCTGGAAGCCGGTCATCGCAGCGGTGAACGGCCATTGCCTCGGAGCCGGCCTCGAGATCGCGCTGCAATGCGACCTGCGCATCGCATCCTCCAGCGCCAGCTTCGGGCTGCCGGAAGCGAAGGTGGGGTCGATTCCCGCGGTGTCCGGCCTGCACCGCCTGCTGAAGGCGGTGCCCTCCGCCCATGCGATGCGAATGGCCTTGACCGGCGAGCGCATCGTCGCGGCCGAGGCCCATCGCATCGGCCTCGTGACGGAGGTGGCCCAGCCCCAGGCCCTGATGGACCGCGCGCTTGCGCTCGCGCAGACCGTGGCCGCCAATGCGCCGCTGGCGGTGCAGGCCATCAAGAAGCTCTCGCGCCGGACGCAGCACCTGAGCGAGGCCGACGCGCAGCAGCTCACCGAGCTCTACTGGGGCGTGCTGCGCGACACCGAAGACCGCCTCGAAGGCCGCAAGGCCTTTGCCGAGAAGCGCCCCCCTGCCTACACCGGCCGCTGAGGCGACCGCCCATTCCACCAAGGAGACAGAGCATGAACACCCTCACCCGCCGCCACGCCCTCGTGGCCCTGGCCGCATTCATGGCGACGCTGGCCCTGCCGGCCGCGGCGCAGGCCGAGTTCCCGAAGCAGAAGCCGATCACGCTGGTCGTGCCCTTCGCCCCCGGCGGCGGCAACGACATCCTGGCGCGCGCGATCGCGCCGCGCATGGGCCAGCTGCTGGGCCAGACCATCGTCATCGACAACCGGCCCGGCGCCGGCGGCAACCTCGGCACCGAGCTGGTCTCGCGGGCCGCGCCCGACGGCTACACCCTCGTCATCGCATCGAGCCAGGTCACGATGAATCCCTTCCTCGACATGAAGGTGCCGTTTCGCATCGAGCGCGACTTCGAGCCGGTCGGCCTGCTGGGCTCGGTGCCGATCGTGCTGGTCGCGAACATCCAGGAGCCGTACAAGACGCTGCCGGAGTTCATCGCCCATGCGAAGGCCCACCCGGGCAAGCTGAACTACAGCAGCCCCGGCAACGGCACGCCGCAGCACCTGGCCGGCGAGGTTTTCGCCAAGCTCAACAAGACCGAGATGCTGCACGTGCCTTACCGCGGCACGGGCCCGTCGATCACCGACCTCATCGCCGGGCAGGTGCAGGTCTCGTTCGCGACCTACGCCTCGGTGGCGCAGCACGTCCAGGCCGGCAAGCTGCGCGCGCTGGGCGTGGCGGGGCAGAAGCGCACCGCCCTCATGCCGGAGCTGCCCACCTTCGGCGACGCCGGCATGAAAGGCTACGACGCCAGCCTCTGGTACAGCCTGCTGGCGCCGGCGAAGACGCCGGCCGCGGTGGTGAACAAGCTGAACGAGGCGATGGCCGCTGCGTTGAAGGACCCGGCCGTGGCCAGGCAGATCGCCGGCCAGGGCTTCGAGGTGCAGAGCTCGACGCCGGCGGAGCTCAAGGCGTACATCGGCCAGGAGCTCAAGCGCTGGGAACGGGTGATCCACGACAACGGCATCAAGGTGTCGCCGTGAGCGCGGCCGGATTCGCCGACGCACCGGGCGGCGCCGACAACCCGCTGCTCGAGTACCTGGGCATCGTGCCGGTGGAGGTGGGCGCGGGCCATGCCACCTTCCAGGTCGAGGTCGACGCGCGCCACCTCAACCGCCAGGGCAGCCTGCAGGGCGGCGTCGCGGCGACCCTGCTGGACGCGGCCTGCGGCTACGCCGGCCTGGCCGCGCGAGAGGGTGAGGCGATGGGGCAGGCGGTCACGGTGTCGCTTGCCATCAACTACCTTCGCCGCGCCGGCACCGGCCGCCTGCGCGCCACGGGCAAGGTCACGAAGGCGGGGCGCAGCCTCTACTTTTCATCGGGCGAGCTCCTCACCGAAGCGGGCGAGCTGGTCGCCACCGCCCAAGGCGCCTTCAAGCGCAGCCCCACACCTTCTTCCCCTGGAGCCTGACCATGCTTCGCCATGCCCTGGACGGCCTGACGGTCGTCGACTTCACGCAGATCGGCGCGGGACCGACCTGCACCATGCTGCTGGCCGACATGGGCGCGCGCGTGCTCAAGATCGAATCGCCCGAGGGCGAGCTCGGCCGCGGCCTCGGGCCCGGCTGGATCGGCGAGGACGCAGCGCTCTACCACGGCTTCAACCGCAACAAGCTGGGTGTGTCGCTCGACCTGAAGACGGAAGGCGGCGTGGCGGTGGCGAGGCGCCTCGTCGCCGGCGCCGACATCGTGGTCGAGAGCATGCGGCCGGGCGTGATGGCCCGGCTGGGCCTGGGCTTCGAGGCGCTCGCCGGCGCGCATCCCGGGCTCATCTACTGTTCCATCTCGGCCTACGGCCAGACCGGCCCCTATGCCCAGCGCGCGGGCGTCGACGGCATCGTGCAGGCGGATTCCGGCCTCATGAGCCTCATCGGGACCGAAGGCGCGGAGCCTTGCAAGGTGCAGGCGCCGATCGTCGACGTGATGACCGGCTACGTCGCGGTCATGGCCGTGCTCGCCAAGCTTGCGCAGCGCGCCCGCGACGGACGAGGCGGCCAGCTCGACGTGAGCCTCATCAATGCCGCGCTGGCGCTGCAGCAATCGTCCATCACCAGCTACTTCGCCGACGCGCAGCTGCCAGTACGCGTCGGCAGCGCGGCGCCCTACTCGGCACCCAACCAGGCCTTCGAGACGCGCGATGGCTGGCTGATGATCGCCGCCTACATGCCCGAGCGCTGGACGAAGCTGTGTGCGCTGCTGGGCCTGCCCCGGCTCGCGACCGATCCGCGCTTCGCCACCTCGCCCCTGCGCGTCGCCAACCGCGGGGCCCTGGTCGAGATCCTGACGGCGGTGCTGAAGACGCGCACGACCGAGGAATGGCTGCCGCTGCTGCGCGCCGCCGACATCCTGTGTGCGCGGGTGGCGCGCTACGAGGACCTCGCGCGGCACCCACAGCTCGAGGCCAACGGCATGCTGGCGCAGGTCGAGCATCCGCTGCACGGGACGATCCGCATGCCGGGCTTCCCGGTCGACAGCGCCCAGGCCAATGCGCAAGCGCACCGGGCGGCTCCCTCCTGCGGGGAGCACACGCGGCAGGTGCTGCGCGCCTCCGGCTTCGATGACGGGGAGATCGAGGCGCTGCTGGGCGCCGGGGCGATCCGTTGCGCGGACACGGAGGCTCAGGTCGCTGCGCCGGCCTTCGCCGGCTGAGCCTTCCTGAACTGCTCCATCATCCAGAGCCTGAAGGTCGTCATGTGCGCCGGCTCGTCCCGATGGCCGGGCGTGAGCAGGTAGTAGGTGAAGTCGCCCATGTCGAGCGTCTTGCCGAAGGGCATCACCAGCCGGCCTTCCTCCAGGTCCTTCTCGACCAGGAAGAGCTGTGCCATCGCGACGCCCTGGCCCTCGATCGCGGCGGCGTAGCTCATCGCCGAGCTCTCGTAGGTCATGCCGGCGCGCGGGTCGAGCCGGCCGGCACCACCGGCCGCCTCCAGCCAAAAGGCCCAGTCGTCCGGCCGGGCGATGGTGTGCAGCAGCGTGTAGTGCGCCAGGTCGGCCGGACGCTTGAGCTTCGGCCCCTTCTTCAGCAGCTCGGGGCTGGCGACCGGCGCCAGGACGTTGTCGAGCAGCCGGTAACTGTGGGTGCCGGGCCAGTTGCCGTCGCCCAGGCGAATCGCGCCGTCGATGTCCTCCTTGCGGAAGTCCACCGGCTCGAGCGACGCCTTCAGCAGCACCTCGACGTCCGGGTGCGCGGCATGGAAGCCCGACAGCCGCGGGATCAGCCAGCGCATGGCGAAGGTGGTGTAGGCGCGGATCTTGAGCTGCTTGCGCTGGCTGCGGCGCTTGAGCCGGCGCGTCGCGTCGCGCAGCGACTCGATCGCGCGCGCCACCGCGCGGTAGTAGTCCGCGCCCTGCCGCGTGAGCGCGATCTGCCGGTGCCCACGCTTGAGCAGTTGCAGGCCCAGCGTCTCCTCGAGGCTCTTGATCTGCCGGCTGACAGCGCCCGGCGTGACGCTGAGCTCGTCGGCCGCGAGCGTGATGCTCATGTGGCGTGCGGCGGCTTCGAAGGCGCGGATGGCGTTGAGGGGCGGCAGGCGATCCATGCCGGGACCTTAGCCCTCGGTTGAGCTGCGCTCAATCGTGGAATGCCTCTATGAGCGTGCCGGCCGGGTCCGCGGGGCGCCAGCTGTAACACTTGCGATGTACTCCACATCCGGGGGCACAATCCGGGAACGCGGGCCCGCGTGGCCTTGGGGGAAGCCTTTAGTGAAAGCAGCAGAGATCCCGCCGGTTGCACTGTTCGCCATGGAGCCCATGGCTCTGGATGCGCTGCCTGCCGCGCCGACGGTCAGCGTCGCCGTCATCTGCTTCAACTACGGCCGCTTCTTGCCCGAGTGCCTGGACAGCTGCCTGGCGCAGACCGTGCCGCCGGACCAGATCGTGGTGGTGAACGACGGCTCGACCGACGACACCGCACAGGTGCTGGACGGCTATGCCGCGCGTTTCTCCCGGGTCCAGCCCATCCACCAGCGCAACGGCGGCATCTGCGCAGCCACGAATGCGGCGCTCGCCGCCTGCACCGGCGACGTGGTGCTGCTGCTCGATGCCGACGACGCCATGGCGCCGGAACGCGTCGAGAAGGTGCTGGCTGCGCTGCGCGGGCGCGTGGGCGGGCACCTTCCCGGGTGGACGCACAACGCCATGCAGCGCTTCTCGGAGGGGCAGCCGCATCTGGGCCTCGCGCCCTACTACCCCGGCGGGCGCGCCCCCGAGGGCTGGCTTGCCGCCGAGACCCTGAAGGCCGCTTCCTGCCCCGTGCTCTCGCTGACCTCGGGCCTGGCCTTCCGGCGCGAAGTCCTCGAGGCCATCGGTCCGCTGGATACCGATCGCGGGATGTACCAGGATCTGCAGCTGTGCACCGCCGCGGCATTGATCAGCCCGAGCGCCTGGATTCCCGAGCCGCTGACGCGCTACCGCGTACACGGAGCCTCCGCGACCAAGGGCTCGATGGTGTCGGTGGAGCAGATCAAGGCGATGCGGCAGCGGGCGGCACGCTTCGACCTCTGGCTGCGCGCGCAGCTTGAACGCCACCGGCCGGGCGCCTCCGCGCTGTGGCGGCCGCTCGACGACCAGGGCGGCTATCTGTGGCTCAGCTTCCTCGAGCGCTGGCTGTCCGGCGAAGGCAAGGATCTCGGCCTGCTGCGGCGGGCGCTGCGCCACCCGGACACGCGCCAGGGGCCGAGGCAGTACCGCCTCTACTACTACGGCAGCCTGCTGCTGCCACGCGGCATGTTCGTCTCGTACTCGCGGCTCATCTTCGGGGCGAGTCCGCTGAAGACCGTGCTGCGCCGGCTGCTGGGCCGGGCCTGAGAGGCTCAGCCGCCGCGCACGCCCTGCGTGTTGACGTAGAGCGCGTAGAGCGACTGGCTCGCCGCCATGAAGAGCCGGTTGCGCGCCGCGCCGCCGAAGCAGACATTGGCACAGCGCTCCGGCAGCGCGATGCGGCCGATGGGCGTGGCGTCGGGCGCGAACACCATCACCCCGTCGCGGCCCTCGCCGGTGCCCCAGCCGGCCCAGAGGTTGCCGTCGACATCGCAGCGAAAGCCGTCCGGCGAACCCTGCGGGTCGGCCTGCACGAACACGCGGCCGTTCTTCAGGCCCTGGCCGTCATCGCTCAAGTCGAACACGCGGATGCGCCGCGGCGTGCTGCCCGACTCGACCACGTACAGCAGGCGCTCGTCGGGCGAGAAGCACAGGCCGTTGGGGCGCTCGATGTCGCTGCAGACCACGGTGGCCTCGCCTGTCTTTCCGTCGACGCGGTAGACGTTGGTCGGCAGTTCGGGCTCCGCCGCATGGCCTTCATAGTGGCCGAGGATGCCGAAAGGCGGATCGGTGAACCAGATCGAATCGTCCGACTTGACCACGATGTCGTTGGGCGAGTTGAGGCGCTTGCCCTTGAAGCTGTCGAGGATCACCGTGATCGCGCCGTCGTACTCGGTGCGCGTCACGCGCCGGGTGCCGTGCTCGCAGGAAAGCAGCCTGCCCTGCCGGTCGCGCGTGTGGCCGTTGGCGAAGTTCGAGGGCTTGCGGAAATGGCTGACGGCGCCGGTCTCCTCGTCCCAGCGCAGCACGCGGTTGTTGGGGATGTCGCTCCACAGCAGGCAGCGGCCATCGCCGAACCACACCGGTCCCTCGGCCCAGCGGAAGCCGGTGGCGAGGCGCTCGACGGCCGCGCTCATCAAGCGGTATTTCGCGAAGCGGGGGTCGAGAATCTCGATGGCGGGATCGGGGTAGCGCTGGGCGGGTTGCCACATGGTGGGGCTCTGGGGATGAAGGATCTGCAGTTTGCTCTTGACTAGCGGCCGGCCGCATGCGGCGCATGCGGCGTCAGGTCCAGGACGGGGCGCTTGGGCGCAACGATGCTCTCTTCGAAGTTGACGGTCCATTTCTGGGCTGCGGTGATGCCCTGCACGGTGTGGCCGTTCTCGAACCTGGGGCCGGCGTCATAAATGTGGAGCGCCAGGCCGAAGAGGACCCTGCTGACCTCGCCGTGGTCGAGTCCGCGGAAATGACACTGGATGTCGACGAGGCCCAGCGCGCCGAGCCCGAGCGTGTCCATGATGATGTCGCCGCCGTCGCCCTTGTCGCTGCCCATGATTCGGTAGAACCGGACATTGACCGCGCCAGGCAAGGGAAACTGCAGACCATGCTCGTCGACCGCGGCGAGAAAGGCGCCGGGAGAGACGATCTGTCCGGCTTCCCGCCAATGGATACCGGCACACGGGAGCATGTCGACGACGCCGGCGAGCACGCCTTGGAAGAGCCGCAGCCGCTCCTTGCACGGGAGCCCGGAGGACATGAGGTCGCTCAGGAGCAGCATGTGGCGAGCATCGCGAACGGCGTTGCTCGCCGCGAGCCAGGACCAGGACTGCTGGAGAGGCTGCTCCAGCGTCGCGGGGTCGAGGAGATCGTCCGTCTTCAACATAAAGGTTCGCGCCGGCACGGCGCCGTCATTGCAGAGGACGCCATGCGCTGGATGAACGAAGGCAAGGGCGTCCTTGGCGGGGCGCATGAGCTCGCACCCGGGAAGGCGGCGCTGCACCGCCTCCACCAGGCTCGCGCCGTCCGGCAGCGGGCGCTCGTTGAAGAGGAGCACGACTCCGTAGCTTCGGGCAAAGATCCCGTCCGGTTGTCTTCGAGATGGGGCCGTCATGTGATTGCTGTTCGGAAACGCCCAGCGCTTGGCCTCAGGTAGCGAGGCGGGCCCAGCCCGATCGGCGTTCTGCCGAGCCGGGGAGGGTCGGGCGCGCAATCGTATCCAGTTCACATGGCATCGAGGCAGCCGCGGCACTTTCCGCGACCATCTCGGCAGAGCGCCAGTCTCTGTGCGCCGAAGCCCGATCCGACACATACCGATCTGGTCTGGTCTTCTGTCGCGTCGATGCAGACTGCTTCGACGCCCCTCATCGTCCGGATCTCGCTGACGCGGAGCGCTACCGCCGCCGCGACATGAAGGCAATGATCTCGCCCATGATGCCGCGCCGGAAGGCCAGCACGCAGATCACGAAGATCAGGCCCGTGACCATGGTGACCGATTCGCCCAGCGTGCCGAACCATTCGATGGAGGTCAGGCTGGCCAGCAGGTGCCCGAACTCGCCGATCTTGTTCTCGAGCAGCACCACCACGGCCGAGCCGACCAGCGGGCCGGAGAGCGTGCCCAGACCGCCCACCAGCGTCATCAGGATCACCTGGCCCGAGGCGGTCCAGTGCACGTCGGACAGCGTGGCGAAGCCCAGCACCAGCGTCTTGAGCGAGCCGGCCAGGCCCGAGAGCGCGGCCGAGATCACGAAGGCCAGCAGCTTGAAGCGGCCCACGTCGTAGCCCAGCGAGAGCGCGCGCGGCTCGTTCTCCTTGATGCCCTTGAGCACCTGGCCGAAGGGCGAGTGGATGGTGCGCACGATCAGCAGGAAGCCGACGACCACGATGATCAGTGCCACGTAGTACATGGTCAGGTCGTTCTGCAGGTCGATCACGCCGAAGAGCTTGCCGCGGGGCACGCCCTGCAAGCCGTCTTCGCCGCCGGTGAAGTTGGCCTGCAGGCAGATGAAGAAGACCATCTGCGCCAGCGCCAGCGTGATCATCGCGAAATAGATGCCCTGGCGGCGGATGGCCAGCACGCCGAAGACCCAGCCCAGCAGCCCGCCGGTGAGGGTGCCGGCGATGAGGCCCAGCTCGGGCGTCAGGCCCCAGACCTTCATGGCGTGCCCGGCAATGTAGGCCGAGCCGCCGAGAAAGGCCGCATGGCCGAAGGACAGCAGGCCCGTGTAGCCGAGCAGCAGGTTGAAGGCCGAGGCGAACAGCGCGAAGCACATGAGCTTCATCACGAACACCGGATAGGCGCCGAGGAAGGGCGCGGCGATCAGCGCGAGCAGCAGCAGGCCGTAGAGGACGAGGGAGATGTTGTTGTTCTTCATCATCGAGTGAGCCGCTTCACTTCTCTTTGCCGAACAGGCCGGCCGGCCGGATCAGGAGCACGATGACCATGATCACGAAGACGACGGTGGACGAGCCCTCGGGATAGAAGACGCGGGTGAAGCCCTCGATCACGCCCAGGCCCAGGCCCGTGAGGATGGCGCCCATGATCGAGCCCATGCCGCCGATCACCACCACCGCGAAGACCACGATGATGAGGTTCTGCCCCATCAGCGGCGAGACCTGGATCACCGGCGCCGCCAGCACGCCCGCGAAGGCGGCGAGCGCCACGCCGAAGCCGTAGGTGAGCGTGATCATCAGCGGCACGTTGACGCCGAAGGCTTCCACCAGGCGCGGGTTCTCGGTGCCGGCGCGCAGGTAGGCGCCCAGGCGCGTCTTCTCGATCACGAACCAGGTGGCGAAGCAGACCACCAGCGAGGCCACCACCACCCAGGCCCGGTAGTTGGGCAGGATCATGAAGCCGAGGTCGGTGGCGCTGGCGAGCGCATCGGGCGTGTCGTAAGGCAGGCCCGAGACGCCGTAGACGGAGCGGAACACCCCCTCGATCAAGAGGGTGAGGCCCAGCGTGAGCAGCAAGCCGTAGAGATGGTCGAGCTTGTAGATCCAGCGCAGCAGCAGCCGCTCGATGACGACGCCGAAGAGGCCGACCACGATCGGCGCCGCGATGAGCATCACCCAGTAGTTGATCCCGAGGTAGTTCATCGCCATCCAGGTCAGCACCGCGCCCAGCATGAACAGGGCGCCGTGCGCGAAGTTGATGACGTTGAGCAGGCCGAAGATCACCGCGAGCCCGAGGCTCAGGATCGCGTAGAACGATCCGTTGACCAGCCCGAGGAGGAGCTGGCTCAGCAGGGCAGGCAGCGAAATTTGCATACGGGAAGAACGATGATCGGGATCGAGGGGTCAGCTTATTTCCAGAGGGCGCACTTGGACTCGGCCTTCGTCGTGAAGACCTGCTCGCCCGGCAGCGTCTTGACCACCTTGAGGTAGTCCCAGGGCTTCTTCGACTCGGACGCGGCCTTGACCTGCACCAGGTACATGTCGTGCACATAGCGGCCGTCGGCGCGGATCTGGCCCTTGCCGTAGAAGTCGCTGATCGGCATTTTCTTGAGCTGCTCCATCACCTTGTCGGCATCGGTGCTCTTGGCAGCCTCGACCGCCTTCAGGTAGGTCATGGTGGCCGAGTAGTCGGCGGCCTGGATGTCGGTGGGCATGCGCTTGGTCTTGTCGAAATAGCGCGTGGCCCACTTGCGCGTCTCGTCGTTCAAGTCCCAGTACCAGCTGGTGGTGTGCAGCAGGCCCTCGGTGTTCTTCAGGCCCAAACTGTGGATGTCGCTCAGGAAGACCAGCAGGCCCGCCACCTTCATCGTCTTGCCGATGCCGAATTCGCGTGCGGCCTTGATGGAGTTGATGGTGTCGCCGCCGGCGTTGGCCAGGCCCAGGATCTGCGCCTTGGAGTTCTGTGCCTGCAGCAGGAAGGAGGAGAAGTCCGAGGCATTGAGCGGATGGCGCACCGTGCCCACCACCGTGCCGCCCTTTTCCTTGACGATGCGGCTGGTGTCGGCTTCCAGCGCGTGGCCGAAGGCGTAGTCGGCGGTCAGGAAGAACCAGCTCTTGCCGCCCTGCTCGACCACCGTGGCGCCGGTGCCCTTGGCGAGCGCGACGGTGTCGTAGGCGTAGTGCACGGTGTAGGGGCTGCACTGGTCGTTGGTGAGTGCCGAGCTGGCGGCGCCGTTGTTGAAGTAGACGCGCTTCTTCTCCTGCGCGACCTTCGCGGTGGCCAGTGCGGTGCCGGAGTTGGTGCCGCCGAAGATCATGGTCACGCCCGCGGTGTCGATCCATTCGCGCGCCTTGGAGGCGGCGATGTCGGCCTTGTTCTGGTGGTCGGCCGTGAGCAGTTCGATGGGCTGGCCGAGCGCCTTGCCGCCGAAGTCGGCGATGGCCATCTCGATCGCGGTGGCGCCGCCCTTGCCTTCGAGGTCGGAGTAGAGGCTGGACATGTCGGTGACGAAGCCGATCTTGACCTTCTCCTGCGCCTGTGCGCCGGAAGCCAGGGCCAGTGCGCCGACGGCCAGCGCGATCGCGGTGAATGCAGTCTTCATGGTGTCTCCTTCAGTCAAAAAAAAAAGTGAACGGGATCAGACGCCGAGCAATTCGTGCAGCGTCGGCATCTTGGCTTCGAGTTCGGCCGCGCCGAACTTCTCGACGATGCGGCCGTGCTCCATCACGTAGAAGCGATCGGCCAGCGGCGCTGCAAAACGGAAGTTCTGCTCCACCATGACCACCGTGTAGCCCTTGCCGCGCAAGGTGTGGATCATGCGGGCGAGGGCCTGCACGATCACCGGGGCCAGTCCCTCCGAGATCTCGTCGAGCAAGAGCAGCCTGGCGCCGGTGCGCAGGATGCGCGCCACCGCCAGCATCTGCTGCTCGCCGCCCGACAGCCGGGTGCCCTGGCTGTTGCGGCGCTCGGCCAGGTTGGGGAACATGGCGTAGATCTCCTCCACCGACATGCCCTTGTCCGGCCCCTTGAGTGCGGGCGGCAACAGCAGGTTCTCCTCCGCCGAGAGACTGGCGAAGATGCCGCGCTCTTCCGGGCAGTAGCCGATGCCGTGGTGGGCGATGCGGTGCGTGGCCATGCCGATGGTCTCGGTGCCGTGGACCTTGATGCTGCCCTTGCGCGCGCCGGTCAGGCCCAGGATGGCGCGCATCGTGGTGGTGCGCCCTGCCCCGTTGCGGCCGAGCAGCGTGACGACCTCGCCGGGCTGCACGACCATGTCGACGCCGTGCAGCACGTGGGATTCGCCGTACCAGGCATGGAGGTCCTTGATCTCGAGTGCAGGAACGCTCATCAATGGGCTCCCTGCAGCTGGCCGTCGGTGGTGCCCATGTAGGCTTCCATCACCTGCGGGTTCCGAGATACCTCGGCATACGGCCCTTCGGCGAGCACGGCGCCGCGCTGCAGCACCGTGATGGTGTCGGCGATGGTGGAGACCACGCTCATGTTGTGCTCGACCATCAGGATGGTGCGGCCGGCCGAGACGCGCTTGATCAGCTCGGCCACGCGGTGCACGTCTTCATGGCCCATGCCCTGCGTGGGCTCGTCGAGCAGCATCAGCTCGGGCTCCATGGCGAGCGTGGTCGCGATCTCGAGCGCGCGCTTGCGGCCGTAGGGCAGGTTCACGGTTTGCTCGTCGGCGAGGTCCTCCAGGCCGACCTCGGCCAGCAGCGCGCGAGCGCGGGCATCCAGCGGCTTGAGGGTCTTCTCGCTCTTCCAGAAGTGGTAGGAGGTGCCGAGCGCGCGCTGCAGGCCCAGGCGCACGTTCTCGAGCAGCGTGAGGTGCGGAAACACGGCGGAGATCTGGAAGGAGCGGATGATGCCGCGGCGCGCGATCTGCGCGGGGCGCTCGCCCGTGATGTCGTGGCCGTTGAAGAGGATGGTTCCCGAGGTGGGCTCGAGGAACTTGGTGAGCAGGTTGAAGCAGGTCGTCTTGCCCGCGCCATTGGGCCCGATCAAGGCATGGATGGAGCCGCGCACCACCTTCAGATCGACGTTGCTGACGGCGGTGAAGCCCTTGAATTCCTTGGTGAGCTGGCGTGTTTCGAGAATGATGTCGCTCATCTCGCGCGGTCGGCCGGATACTGGCAGGGAAGATCGGTCATGCGGTTCATTTGAGCGCGCCACCATGGCTGCGCGGAACGCATTGTTTGCAGCCGCTGAACGACTTGCCTACTGGGGCAAATGCCTATGCTGCGGTGCGGGAACGACTCGCGCCGCGAAGGATCAATGCGCGCCTGCGGCCGCGTCCGCGGCGCCGGGGCTGCGCACGGGCTTCGCGAGCCACACGAAGGGAATCAGCAGCAGGAACAGCACCGCCGACGCGTAGAACACGTCATTGGCCGCCAGCATGAAGGACTGCTGGTCCACGATGCGGTTGATCTGGCCCAGCACCTGCTCGGCGGAGAAGCCGCTCGCACTCAGCCCGGCCATGGCGCTGTTGGCGGCCGCGCTGCCCGGGTTGATCGACTCGACCAATTGCGCATGATGCAGCGCCGCGCGGCTCTCCCACAGCGTGGTCGCGATCGAGGTGCCCATCGCACCGGCAGTGATGCGCGCGAAGTTCGACAGGCCCGAGGCCGCCGCGATGCGGTCGGGCGCGAGGCCCGACAGCGTGATCGTCACCAGCGGAATGAAGAAGAAGGCCATCGCCACGCCCTGGATCACGGTCGGGATCATGATGGTCCAGAAGTCGGCCTGGGTGTTGAAGTTCGAGCGCATCCACAACACCAGCGCAAACACCAGGAAGGAGAAGGTCGCGTAGCGGCGCGGATCGATCTTGCCCACGGTGAGGCCGACCATCGGGGAGAACACGATCGCCAGCAGCCCCACGGGCGCCATGATCATGCCGGCCTGCGTGGCGGTGTAGCCCATGAACTGCTGCAGCCACAGCGGCAGGATCACGACGTTGCCGAAGAACAGCCCGTAGGCCACCGCGGTGGCGAGCGCACCGGACCAGAAGTTGCGCCGCTTGAAAAGCGACAGGTCCACCACCGGATGCTTGTCCGTCAGCTCCCACACCAGGAAGAAGGCGAAGCCGACCACCGCCACCACCGCCATCGCGACGATCTCGGGCGAATGGAACCAGTCGAGCTCCTTGCCCTTGTCGAGCATGAGCTGCAGCGACCCCACCCACAGCACCAGCAACGCCAGGCCGATGCCGTCGATCGGCACCTTGCGCGTGCTGCTCTCGCGCTTGTGGTAGATGCCCCAGGTGATGCCGGCGGCGAGCAGGCCCACGGGGATGTTGATGTAGAAGATCCAGGGCCAGGAGATGTTGTCGGTGATCCAGCCGCCGAGCAGCGGGCCCATGACGGGGGCGACCAGCGTGGTCATCGACCACATCGCCATCGCGAGCCCGGCCTTGGCTTTCGGGTAGCTCGACAGCAGCAGCGTCTGCGACAACGGGATCATCGGCCCGGCCACGAAGCCCTGCAGCGCGCGGAAGGCGATCAGCGTGGTCATGTTGGGCGCCAGGCCGCACAGCCACGAGCTGATGATGAACAGCAGCACGCTGGCCATGAAGAGGCGCACCTGGCCGAAGCGCTGGGTGAGCCAGCCGGTGAGCGGCACCGCGATCGCGTTGGCGACCGCGAAGCTGGTGATGACCCAGGTGCCCTGCGTGGAGCTCACGCCGAGGTCGCCGGAGATGGCCGGCAACGACACGTTCGCGATCGAGGTGTCGAGCACGTTCATGAAGGTCGCGGCCGAGAGCGCGATCGTGCCCCACAGGCGGGCCGAACCTTCGAGCGGCGGATGGGCAGCGGGAGCCGCAGCGGTGGCCATGGCTCAGATCGGATTCACGTGCGAGACGGCCGAGCCGGCGGCGGGCGCGGCGCCGTGCGGCTGCTTC
>DATFFA010000293.1:0-8716 GCA_035250605.1 Variovorax sp.
CCTGGGAAGCCGCGCGCCTCGCCGCCGGTGCCGGCCTGCTCGAAGCCGCGGCCTGGTCCCGATCGGCCCAGGCGCTGGCGCATGAAGCCATCGCCACCGTGTACGTCACCGGCGGACCGGCGCTGCCCGCGCCGATGCTCGCGCTGCGATCGTCTGCCGGCGCGCCCGCGCAGTTCGTCTTCGACCGCGGCCAGCTCGGCGGGCCGCCGGGCCTGCTGAGTTTCGTGGTCAGCGCCAGCAGCGAGGAACGCGAGGCGCTGCAGCTGCAGGTCCTGGCGCAGGCGCGCGAGCAGCTGGGCCTCGCCGGCCTGCAGCCGCTGCTGACGGTGATCGAGAAGCGCGCCACCTTCGCCTGCACGCCGGGGCTCGAACGCCCGCCGGCGCGCGTCGCTCCCGGTCTCGTGGCCTGCGGCGACTACGTCGAGGGGCCGTACCCGGCGACGATCGAAGGCGCGGTGCGCAGCGGCAGGGCCGCGGGCGGCTTGGGCCCCGTGTGAGGCAGATGACCTCGCGTTCGGCCAGGGTACGCCGAGCGATGCGTTCGGCAGCAGGCCGCTCAGCGAGCGACGGTCAACCGGCCCCGAGGGCCATGCACAGCGCACGCAGATTCGGCACGATCAGCTGCGGCCGCGCGCCGTGCTCCCACGGCCGCTCGTCGCGCACCAGCCAGGCCGCCTGCATGCCGGCGCCGAGGGCGCCCACCACGTCCAGCGCTGCGTCGTCGCCCACGTGCAGCACATCCCCGGGCAGCAGGCCGACCGACGCGGCTGCGGCGCGGAAGATCGCCGCGTGCGGCTTGCCGCTGCCGAACTCGCGGGCACTGAAGGCGGCGCGGAACCAGCGCCCCACGCCGGCCAGGTGGATGTCGGCATTGCCGTTGGAGACCGCCACCAGCGGGTAGCGCTCGCTGAGCCACTCGAGCGCGGGCAAGGCGTCGTCGTAGAGCGTCACGCGCTGGCGCTCGGCGAAGAAGACCTCGAAGGCCGGGTCGGCCAGCGCCGGGTCCTCGTGCGCGCGCTTGAGCGCGGTGCGTATCGATTCGCGGCGCAGGGCGCTCAGGTCGTGGGCTAGGTCGGAACGCTCCTTCTCGGTGGCTTCGCGCAGCTCGCGCAGGACGCCGGGAGTGATGAGCAGGTTCGCGGTCTTCGGCGCCTCGCGCAGCAGCCATTCGTGGAGCACGCGCTCGGCGCGCTCGATGGTGGGCCAGATGGGCCACAGCGTGTCGTCGAGGTCGAGCGAGATCGCGGCGATGCGCTTCACGTCGAGCGACAGGGGATCGGGGGTCGCGAGGGCCATGGCCGAGAATAGCGCATGCCTTTTCGACCCGAAGCTCCTGCTGCCGCAACCAACCAGGAGCGCACCGCCGTGCTCTGGTGCAACCTCGGCTCGCCGGACGAACCGACGGCGCGCGCCGTGCGGCCCTACCTGGCCGACTTTCTGGGCGACCCGCGCGTGGTCGAGATCCCGAAGGCGCTCTGGGCACCGATCCTGTACGGCATCATCCTGCGCACGCGGCCTGCAAAATCGGCCGCCAAGTACGCCGGCATCTGGATGCCCGAAGGCGCGCCGCTCAAGGTCTGGACGCAGAAGCAGGCGAAGCTGCTGGCCGGCTGGCTGGGCGAGCGCGGCCACAGGGTGACGGTGCGCGAGGCCATGCGCTACGGCCAGCCATCCGTTGCGGCGCAGCTCGATGCGCTCACGGCCGAGGGCGCGACGCGCGTGCTGGTGCTGCAGGCCTATCCCCAGTACTCGGGCACCACCACCGCCAGCGTGATCGACGCCATCAACGCCTGGAGCGCGCGCATGCGGCGCGTGCCGGCGTTCCGCTTCGTCAACGACTACCACGACGAGCCGCTCTACATCGAAGCGCTGGCCCGCAGCGTCGAAGAGCACTGGAGGCACCATGGCCGGCCGGACCGGCTGCTGATGAGCTTCCACGGCATTCCGGAGCGCAACATCCGCCTCGGCGACCCCTACCAGGCTCAGTGCCTCGCGACCGCGCGGCTGCTGGCAGAGCGCCTGAAGCTCGCCGAGTCGCACTACCGCATCACCTTCCAGTCGCGATTCGGCCGCGCCAAATGGCTGGAGCCCTACACCGAGCCCACGCTGCGCGAGCTGGGCGCATCAGGGGTGGCGCGCGTCGACGTGCTGTGCCCCGGCTTCCCGGCGGACTGCCTGGAGACGCTGGAAGAAATCGCGATCGAGGGGCGCGACGCCTTCCTGCATGCGGGCGGCAAGGCGTTTCACTACATCCCCTGCCTCAACGACCGTGGCGACTGGATCACCGCGCTCGCGGCGATCGCGGAGCGTCACCTGAGCGGCTGGCCCACTCGGGCCTGAGACCGGCAGGCCTCAGAACCGGCCCAGGTAGTCCATCTTGCCCAGCGGCACGCCGCTGTGCCGCAGCACGCCGTAGGCGGTGGTCACGTGGAAGAAGAAATTCGGCAGCGCGAATTGCAGCAGGTAGCGCTGCGCGCTGAAGTTGAGCTCGTTGCCGCGCGCCTTCATCGTGACGGGCCGGTCTTCGAAGCCGTCGACCAGTGCGCGGTCCACGCTCTGCAGATACTCCACCGTTTTGGCGACGCGGGCCTGCAGTTCCGCGTAGGTGGTCTCGGTGTCGGGAAAGCTCGGCGCCGTGAGGCCGGCGATCCGCGCCGTGCCGAGCTTGGAAGCGTCGCTCGCGCTCTGGACCTGGCCGGCCAGCGTGTACATGTCGGGCGCGAGCCGCGCATCGACCAGCACCGCCGGGTCCTGGCCCGAGGCCTGCGCATGCGCGAGGCCCTTGTCGAGCAGATGGGAAAGCTGGCCGAGTCCGCGAAGGAAGACCGGGACCGAGATGTCGTAGAACGAGAGCGCCATCGATGACTCCGAGTTGATTCGGCGTCGATTGTGGCGAGCTTGCCCCTTACGTGCCGGCGGCGCGCACAAAGGCCTCGATCGGGTCCAGATGCTCCGGCACATTGAGCGCCGGCGCATGGCCGCAGCCCGGCACCTCGATGATCTGCAGGCGGCCGGCTGCACCGGGTCCGCGGCGCTGCATCTCCACGAGCGTCCCGGGCAGCACCAGGTCCGATTCGGCGCCGCGCAGGCACAGCACGGGCGCCTCGATCGCATCGTAGTGCGGCCACAGCACATAGTCCTCCGGATGCACGACGAACTGCCGCACCATGGCCGGGTCGTAGTGCGGCGTCACCCGGCCGTCGGGCAGGCGCCGGGTCGAGGTCTCCGTGAGCCGCCGCCACTGCGCGTCGCTGAGCCAGCCGTAGGGCTTGTAGACCGTGCGGAAGAAGGCCTCGAGCTCGGCCACGGTGTCGAAGGCCGGCGGCTTGCCGGCATAGGAGCGGATGCGCTCGATGGCAGCTTCGGCGATCTGCGGCGCGATGTCGTTGAGCACCAGGCTGGCGATGCGTGCCTTCATGCGCGGCTCGAACAGCCCGCCCGCGCACACCAGGCCGATGGCACCGCCCATCGAGGTGCCGACCCAGTGCACGCGCTCGAGCGCCAGCGCATCGCACAAGCCGTTCGCCAGGCGGGCGTAGAAGGCCAGCTGGTATTCGTCGTCGGGCACCCGGCTCCACTGGCTCAGCCCGCGGCCGATGGTGTCGGGACAGATCACGCGGAAGCCGCGCTGCGCGAAATGCGCGGCCAGTTCGTCCATGTCGCGGCAGGTGCGCGCCAACCCGTGCCAGGCCACGATCACCGGGCCGCCCTGCCCGCCCCAGTCCATCCAGTGGATCTCGCGGCCGGCGATCTGCAGGTAGTTGGAAGTCGGTGTAGTCATCGCTTTGCTCTTGCTCGCAGGCGGCCGACGATGCCGGTCGGAAAGTAGTAGACCGACAGCACGAAGAGCACGCCCAGCCACAGAAGCCAGCGGTCCGGCGACAGCAGCGCCGCCAGCCACGACACGCTGCTCACGGCCTCGTTGCCCAGGCGCAGCAGGTCCTGCAGGTAGCTCTGTGCCACCACGAAGAGTGCGGCGCCGATGGCCGCACCGTAGACCGTGCCCATGCCGCCGATCACCACGATCAGCAGCACGTCGATCATGATCTCGAAGGACAGAGAAGTGTCCGGCCCGTTGTAGCGCAGCCAGATCGCCAGCATCGCCCCGGCCAGCGTGGCGAAGAGCGCCGACAGCACCGAGGCGGTGGTGCGGTAGACCACCACCCGGTAGCCGATCGCCTCGGCACGGAACTCGTTCTCGCGGATCGCCTGCAGCACGCGGCCGAAGGGCGAGTTCACGATGCGCAGCAGCGCCAGCACCAGCACCACCGCGGCGACGAAAAGCAGGTAGTAGCACAGCAGGCGGCCGTCGAGCGAGACGCCGAGGAAGGGCTCCTCGGCGAACTCGAAAGACGGCGAGATCAGCTCCGGCAGCTTGAAGGTCAGACCGTCCTCGCCGCCGGTAAAGTCCGACAGCTGCGAGGCCAAGGTCTGGAAGGCCGAGGCCACCGCCAGCGTGATCATCGCGAAGAAGATGGCCCGCACGCGCAGCGAGAACAGCCCGATCGCCAGCGACAGCAGCAGGGACACGGCGAGCGCCGCGCCCAGCCCCAGCAGCACCGCGCCCCAGCCCGGCCCCAGCCGCGTCGCCGAGATCGCGATGCCGTAGGCGCCGATGCCGAAGAACATCGTGTGGGCAAAGCTCACGATGCCGGTGTAGCCCAGCAGCAGGTCGAAGCTCGCGACCAGCACGATGAACACCAGCACCTTGGCCGCCACGCTCAGCGCCTTGACGCCCGGGAAGATGAAGGGCGCAAAGGCCAGCGCGATCAGCAGCGCGGCCAGCAGCACCGCCAGCACGCGGCTGCGCGGCAGGTCGTTGGACAGGAGTCGATTCAGCATTCGCCCGCCCTCACCGGCTGCTCGCCACGGGATACACGCCCTGCGGCCGCCACAGCAGGACCGCCACCATCAGCGCGATGCTGGCGAACTGCGTGGCCACGGGCAGCAGGAAGCCGGTGTAGTTGGTCATGAGGCCCACCAGCAACGCGCCGATCAGCGCGCCGGTGGTCGAGCCCAGGCCGCCGATGATGATCACGATGAAGATCAGCACGTTGACCTGCGCGCCCATCTGCGGGATGAGGTTCTGCTGGAACAGGCCCCACATCACGCCGCCCAGGCCGGCCAGCGCGCTGCCCACCACGAACACGCCGACGAAGAGCCGGCCGATGCGGTAGCCCAGCGACTCGACCATCTCGCGGTCCTGCACGCCGGCGCGGATGAGCAAGCCGATCTTGGTCCGGGCCAGCGTCCAGGCCAGCACCCCGAACACCAGGAGCCCGACCGCCACCGCGAGCAGCCGGTACTTGCTGATCGCCGCATCGCCCACCAGCAGCGAGCCGCGCAGGCCATCGGGCAAGGGCAGCGGGATCTGGCCCGGGCCCCAGATGACCTTGATCAGCTCCTCGCCGATGATCATGCCGCCCATGGTGATCAGGATCTGCTTCAGGTGCTGGCCGTAGACCGGCCGCACGATGAAACGCTCGAAGGCCAGGCCAATCGCCCCAGCCACGGCCATCGCCACCAGCATGGCGGGGAACACCGCGACCAGGTTGCGCCAGACCTCCTGCGAGCCGGTCCAGTCGCCCATGCCGCCGAGCACCGCGCTGGCGACGAAGGCGCCCAGCGCGATGAAGACGCCGTGGCCGAAGTTGAGCACGTCCATCAGGCCGAAGACCAGGGTCAGGCCCGAGGCGATGATGAAGACGATCATGCCCATGGCGAGGCCGGCGACGGTGAGGGTGAGCCAGGTGGAAAAGGAGCCGGTCAGGGGCAGCGCGAGGAGCGCGAGCACCGGGACGAGCAGGAGCGGCTTCCAATCGAAGTCGAGTATTTTCATGCGTCCCTTTCCTGCTTCCTCACAGGGCCAGCCCCAGCAGCGACCGCTGCAGTTCCTCATCCGCCGAGAAGGCCGCCATGCTGCCGCTGTGCACCACGCGCCCGTTGTCCATCACGGCCACGGCGTCTCCGAGCCGCTGCGCGAAGTGGATGTTCTGCTCCACCAGCAGGATCGTCACGCCGCTTTTCTTGAGCGCGTCGAAGGCCTGGATCATGTTGTTGATGATCGCGGGCGCCAGGCCCTTGCTGGGCTCGTCGACGATCAGCAGCTCGCGCGGCTCGACGATCGCGCGCGCGACGGCGAGCATCTGCTTCTGCCCGCCCGAGAGCTTGCCGGCCGGATGGTTCCAGAATTTCTGGACCGCGGGGAAGAGCTCGAAGATCCACTTCAAGCGCGCCTCGTCCATCTGCTCGGCGCGCTTCGCGCCGCGTGCCGCCAGCAGCATGTTCTCCTTGACGGTGAGGTCGGAGAAGATGCCCATGTTCTCGGGCACGTAGGCAATGCCCAGGGCGGCGACCTGCGGCGTGTGCAGGGCCGTGATGTCCTTGTCGCCGAAGCGCACGCGGCCTTGCGAGGCATGCCACAGGCCCATGATGGTCCGCAGCGTGGTGGTCTTGCCGGCGCCATTGCGGCCGAGCAGCATGGTGAGCTGGCCCTTGGGGACGACGAGATCCACTCCATGAAGGATGTGGTACGCGCCGATGTGGGTGTGGACGCCTTCGAGTTGCAACATGCCGGGATGGCTCATGGCATTGCTCCTTCCCCCGCGCGGGGAAAGGCCGGGATGGGGGCGGTCACATGCCGCGCAGCGTCCTCGGCGCCGGCCGCAGGCAAGCCGAGGTACGCCTCCTGCACCACCGGCGAGGCAATCACCTCCGCCGGCTCTCCATCCGCCACCAACTGCCCGTTGTGCAGCACGATGATGCGGTCCGCCAGCTCGCGCACCACGTCCATCTTGTGCTCCACCAGCAGGATGGTCTTGCTGCGGTCCTTCTTGAGCGCGCGGATCAGGTCGAGGATCACCGGCGCCTCGGCCGCGTTCATGCCGGCTGTCGGCTCGTCGAACATGAAGACCTTGGGCTCCAGCGCCATCAGCAGCGCCACCTCCAGCTTGCGCTGGTCGCCATGCGGCAGGCTCGCGACCGTGGCGTGTTCCTTGGCCTTGAGCGCCACCTCGTCCAGGATCCGGTCGGCCCGCTCGGTCAGCGCGCGGTGGTCGCTCCAGATGCTCCACAGGTTGAGCCCGCGCCGGTGCGCCCCTTCCCGCGTGGCCTGCACGGCCAGGCGCACGTTCTCCAGCACCGTGAGGTTGGGAAAGAGATTGGTCAGCTGGAAGGCGCGCCCCAGCCCGGCACGCGTGCGTGCCGAGGCAGAAAGGCCCGACAGCACCTGGCCGTCCAGCGACACCGTGCCGGCGGTCGCCTTGAGCTGCCCCGAGATGAGATTGAAGTAAGTGGTCTTGCCCGCGCCGTTGGGGCCGACGATCGCGGTCAGCGTGCCAGGTGCGAAGCTGCAGCTGACATCGTTGACCGCGACATGGCCGCCGAAACGGACGGTGAGCCCGCGCGTCTCGAGCATCGGGAGATCAGCGCTTGTTCTTGACGGGGATGTCCATCTCCGACGCCTTGATCTCGTGCACCAGCTCCGGCACGCCCCAGGCGAAGGCAGGGTCGGCCTTGATCTTGAAGTGGTACATGCTCTGCAGCGCCTGGTGGTCTTCCTTGCGGAAGGTCATCGTGCCCTTGGGCGTGTCGAAGCTCATGCCTTCCATGGTCGCGATGAGCTTGTTGGTGCTGGTGTCGCCGCCCGTCTTCTTGAGTGCCGTCACCACCGCCATCGCGGCGCTGAAGCCGCCCGCGGTGAAGAAGTCCGGCGGCGTCTTGAATTCCTTGTAGTGGGCCGCGACCAGGGCCTCGTTCACCGGGTTCTTCGGGATGCCGAAGTAGTAGTAGGTCGCGCCCTCCATGCCCGGGAACTGCTTGTAGCTCGCCATGGCCGGCAGGATGTTGCCGCCGGTGGCGATCTCGATGCCGTAGCGCTTCAAATCCAGGTCGGCGATCTTGAAGGGGTTGCCCGCGCCGGCCCACACGACCCAGATCACCTTGCGGCCCGGCTGGTCCTTGAGCTTGTCGATCAGCCGCTGCGCACCGGCGGTGAAGTCGGTGGTGTTCTGCGGCAGGTACTCCTCGTGGACGATCTTGGCCTTCTTGACGGCGTCCTTGAAGGCCTTCACGCCGTCGCGGCCGAAAGCGTAGTCCTGCGCCAGCGTGGCGATGCTGACGCCGGGCTTGTCGAGCGCCACCGCGTTGCTGATCGCGTCCTGGCTGGAGTTGCGGCCGGTGCGGAAGATGTACTTGTTCCACTTGTCGCCGGTGATCGAATCGGCCACCGCGGGCTCGACCAGCAGGATCTTCTTGTACTCCTCGGCCACCGGCAGCATCGCCAGCGCAACGCCCGAGGAGGTGGGGCCCACCGCCAGCGCTGCCTTGTCGTCGGCGTAGGCCGCGGCCAGCAGCGACTTGCCGAGGTCGGGCTTGCCCTGGTCGTCCTTCTCGATCACGGTCAGCTTCTTGCCGTTGACGGTCATGGTGCCGCCGGTGGCGTAGTTCAGGCCCATCATGAAGCCGGTCTGCGTCTGCTTGCCGTAGGCTTCCAGCGGACCGGTCTTGCTGTAGATGTGGGCGATGCGGATCTCGTTGGACTGGGCCAGCGCGGGCGTGCTCAGCGCGGAAGCGCCCAGCGTGGCGATCGCCGCGAGGGCGACCAGATGGCGACGGTGCATTCTTTGTCTCCTGAAATGGATGACTGAATATTGCACAGTCCGTGCCAGGCGCAAATGAGGAAGAAGCACGGGACTTTCCCTTGCGTGCCGAGCGA
>DATFFA010000294.1:0-7915 GCA_035250605.1 Variovorax sp.
CCGCAGCGCCCGCCGCCGATGCAGCGGCGGCAGCGCCCGCGCCTTCGTTCAACAAGGGCGACACCGCCTGGATGCTGCTGTCGACGCTGCTGGTCATCATGATGACCATCCCCGGCCTGGCGCTCTTCTACGGCGGCCTGGTGCGCAGCAAGAACATGCTGTCGGTGCTGATGCAGATCATGGTCACCTTCTCGATGATCGTGGTGCTGTGGCTGATCTACGGCTACAGCCTGGCCTTCACCGAAGGCAATTCCTTCATCGGCGGCTTCGACCGGCTCTTCATGAAGGGCATCTTCGACTCCGCCACCGGCACCTTCGCGCCGGCCGCGACCTTCAGCAAGGGCGTCTACATCCCCGAGCTGCTGTTCGCCGCCTTCCAGGCCACCTTTGCCGGCATCACCTGCTGCCTGATCGTGGGCGCCTTCGCCGAGCGCATCAAGTTCTCGGCCGTGCTGCTCTTCATGGCGCTGTGGTTCACCTTCAGCTATGCACCGATCGCGCACATGGTCTGGTTCTGGATGGGCCCGGACGCCTATGCCAACAAGGACGTGGTCGACGCCATGAACGCCAAGGCCGGCCTGATCTGGCAATGGGGCGCGCTCGACTTCGCCGGCGGCACCGTGGTGCACATCAACGCGGCCGTCGCAGGCCTGGTCGGCGCCTTCCTGATCGGCAAGCGCATCGGCTACGGCCGCGAAGCCTTCACGCCGCATTCGCTGACGCTCACGATGGTCGGCGCGTCGCTGCTGTGGGTGGGCTGGTTCGGCTTCAATGCGGGCTCCGCACTCGAAGCCGGCACCAGCGCCGTGCTGGCCTTCATGAACACCTTCTCGGCCACGGCCGCGGCGGTGCTCGCCTGGTCCATCGGCGAAGCGCTGATGAAGGGCAAGGCCTCGATGCTGGGTGCCGCTTCCGGCGCCGTCGCCGGCCTGGTGGCCATCACGCCGGCAGCCGGCAACGTCGGCCTCATGGGCGCGATCATCATCGGCTTCGTCGCCGGCTTCGCCTGCCTGTGGGGCGTCAACGGCCTCAAGCGCATGCTCGGCGCCGACGACTCGCTGGACGTGTTCGGCGTGCACGGCGTGGGCGGCATCGTCGGCGCATTGCTGACCGGCGTCTTCAACACCCAGGCGCTCGGCGGCCCCGGCCTGGTCGGCGACTGGGTCACGGCGGGCATCGTCTCCAACGGCATCGGCACGCAGGTCTGGATTCAGCTCAAGGCCGTGCTGCTGACCGTCGTCTGGTCCGCCATCGTCTCCTTCGTCGCCTTCAAGATCGTCGACCTCACCGTCGGCCTGCGCGTGAGCGAAGAGGAAGAGCGCGAGGGCCTGGACATCTCGTCCCACGGCGAAACCGCCTACAACCGCTGAGGCGAATGCGGGCCGCGACGCGCGGCCCGCATCCATCGACTGCAAGAACAATTCAAAGCAAGAGTCTCCTTTGGATGTTCGGCCCGCAAGCGCCCCCGCGCGAGCGGGCCTTTTTTTTGGCTAAGCTGCCGGCATGTGGACCGCCCTCGACGACAGCCTCTGCCAGCTCGGCGAATCGCCCTTCTGGCACCCCCATGAGCGCTCGCTCTACTGGCTCGACATTCCGGGCCGCGCCGTGTTGCGCACCCGCGGCGAGATCGCGGGCAAGCCGACGGTCGAGCGCTGGAGCCTGCCGACCGAGCCCGGCTGCATGGCGCCCGCGGCCCGCGGCGGCCTGGTGATCGCACTGCGCGACGGCATCTACCGTGCGCGCAAATGGGGCGGGGCGCTCACCGTTCTCGCGCACGTGGACCACGACGCGCGCAGCATGCGCTTCAACGACGGCAAGTGCGACGCGCAGGGCCGCTTCTGGGCCGGCACGCTCAACGAGGCCAAGGACCGCGCCAGCGGTGCGCTCTACTGCCTCGATGCGCGCGGTGGCCGCGCGCCGCAGCTGACCCGCATGGCCGAAGGCGTCACCACCGCCAACGGCCTGGCCTTTGCGCCCGGTGCCGACGCGATCTACTGGGCCGACACCGCCGCGCACTGCGTGAGCGTGTGGGATTGGGATGCAAAGGCCAATCGACTCGCGCGTCCCCGCGTCTTGCGCCAGTTCGAAGCCAAGCCAGAGGGCTGGCTGTCGGCTTCCGCGAAGCGCTACCAGGGGCGGCCCGATGGCGCCACCGTCGATGCCGAGGGCTGCTACTGGGTCGCCATGTTCGAGGGCGGGCAGTTGCTGCGCTTCTCGGCCTTGGGCGAACAGCTGTCGGCGCTGCCCGTGCCGGTGCAATGCCCCACCATGCCCTGCTTCGGCGGCGACGATCTGCGCACGCTGTTCGTCACCAGCGCGCGTCGCGGGCGGCCTGCCGATGAACTCGAGCAGAGGCCGGCTTCCGGCCAGGTGATCGCGATGCGCGCGGAAGTGTCAGGGCTGCCCGTCCATTTCTTCGCGGAATGAAGCCGGCAGTGGGCGCTACCATCGCCCACATGGATCCAGCCCTTCGCCAGATCGCCGAGCGCATTCGCGCCGCCGCCGCCGAGCGCACGGTGCTGCGCATCCGTGGGGCCGGCACCAAGGACTTCTATGGCGAGCCGCCGCGCGGCGAGCCGCTTTCCACCGGCGAGCTCCGGGGCCTCGTGAGCTACGAACCCAGCGAGCTCGTGGTCACCGTGCGCACCGGCACGCCGCTGGCCGAGCTCGAAGCGGCATTGGCGGCGCAGGGCCAGTGCCTGCCTTTCGAGCCGCCGCGCTTCGAGGAAGGGGGCACGGTCGGTGGCATGGTCGCCGCGGGCCTCAGCGGCCCTGCGCGCGCCAGCGTCGGCGCCGTTCGCGACTATGTGCTGGGCGCCCAGCTTCTCAACGGCCGCGGCGAGCTGCTCAGCTTCGGCGGCCAGGTCATGAAGAACGTCGCCGGCTACGACGTCTCGCGCGTGCTGGCCGGCTCGCTGGGCGTGCTGGGGCTGATCGCGGAAGTCAGCCTGAAGGTGCTGCCCGTGCCGCCGGCCGAAGCCACGCTGGTCTTCGAATGCCACCAGGCCGATGCGCTGCGCCTGCTCAACGGCTGGGGCGGTCAGCCGCTGCCGCTCGATGCGAGCCGCTGGACGCATGAGCAGGGCCAGGGCCGGCTTTGGCTGCGCCTGCGCGGTGCGACCGCCGCGGTGGCGGCGGCCTGCACCCGCCTCGGCGGCGAGCGGCAGGACGATGCGCAGGCCCGCAGCGATTGGGAGGCGGCCCGCGATCACCGGCTGCCCTGGTTCGACGCGCGCCAGGGCAAAGAGCTGTGGCGCCTCTCCGTCCCGCAGACCGCGCCGGTGCTTCCGCTGGAGGAGCCGCCGCTGATCGAGTGGCATGGGGGCCAGCGTTGGTATCGGGTGGTGCCCGGCGAGGGCGAGCGGCTCAGGGAAGCGGCCCGTTCCGCGGGCGGGCATGCAACCTTGTTCAGAACCGCCGACGGCGCCGGCACCGCGACGCGCCGCTTCGATGCCCTGAGCACGCCGCTCAAGCGCATCCACGAGGCGCTGATGCGCGAGTTCGATCCCCATGCCGTGTTCGACCGCGCACGGCTCTTCCCCCCAGCTTGAGATGCAAACCGAACTCGCTCCCGAATTCAAGGGCACGCCCGATGGCGAGGAGGCCGAAGCCATCCTGCGCAAGTGCGTGCACTGCGGCTTCTGCACGGCCACCTGCCCGACCTACCAGCTGTTGGGCGACGAGCTCGACGGCCCGCGCGGGCGCATCTACCTGATCAAGCAGGTGCTCGAAGGCAAGACGCCGACGCGCAGCACGCAGCTGCACCTGGACCGTTGCCTCACTTGCCGCAATTGCGAGAGCACCTGTCCGAGCGGCGTGCAGTACGGGCACCTGGTCGATATCGGCCGCAAGATCGTCGACGAGAAAGTGCAGCGGCCGCCGCTGGAAGGGGCGCTGCGCTGGACGCTGAAGGAGGCGCTGCCCTCGCCGCTCTTCGGTCCTGCGATGAAGCTCGGCCAGTCGGTGCGCGGCCTGCTGCCGGCCAAGCTCAAGGCCAAGGTGCCGGCGCCGCAGCCCGCCGGGGCGTGGCCCACGCGCAATCATGCGCGCAAGATGCTGATGCTCGCCGGCTGCGTGCAGCCCTCGATGGCGCCCAACATCAACAGCGCGACCGCGCGCGTGCTCGATGCCGCGGGCATTGAGGCGGTGATCGCGCCAACCGCCGGTTGCTGCGGCGCGGTGAAGTTCCACCTGAACGACCAGGAGGGCGGCAAGGCGCAGATGCGCGCCAACATCGATGCGTGGTGGCCCTATGTGGAAGAAGGCGCGGTGGAAGCGATCGTGATGAACGCCTCCGGCTGCGGCGTCACCGTGCGCGAGTACGGGCATGTGCTGCGCGACGAGCCGGCCTACGCGCAGAAGGCCGCGCGCATCGGCGCGCTGACGCGCGATCTGAGCGAGCTGTTGCCCGAACTGGTGCCGCTGTTGAAGGACCGCGTCAAGGCGCCGCCGGGCGTCTACGCCTACCACCCGCCGTGCACGCTGCAGCACGGGCAGAAGCTGCGCGGCGGCGTCGAGGTGAATCTGCGCGCGCTCGGCTTCGACATCCAGGTCGCGAAGAACGAGTCGCATCTTTGCTGCGGTTCCGCCGGCACGTACTCCGTGCTGCAGCCCGAGCTGGCCTATGCGCTGCGCGATCGCAAGCTGGAGCACCTGGACCAGCTACGGCCCGCTGCCATCCTCTCGGCCAACATCGGCTGCATCACGCATCTGCAAAGCGGCAGCGGGCTGCCGGTGCGGCATTGGGTGGAAGTTTTTGACGAAGCACTGCGCTCCTGACTGCGTTTATCCGAACTTCCCTTGAGTCGTCGCAGCCCTCAGCGGAGTCAGCGCACCGGTGTGATCTTGCGGATCGCGTGGTGCCCGCCTCCGAGACGTAGACATTGCCGCTGGTATCGATCGCGAGAGGAGGTGACGCATTCCGTTCTGTCAGCGCAACGGACTGATCTTGCGAACGCTGTAATCGTCGAGCACGTAGACGTTGCCGCTGGCATCCACGGCGACGTCCAGCGGATCATCAAACTGGGCTGTGGCGCCGAGGCCGTTTTCCGAGCCGCTCGTACCCGAGCCGGCAAGCGTGGAGACAACGCCGTTCGGCGTGATCTTGCGCAGCTTGTTGTTGCCGGAGTCCGCCACGTAGACATTGCCGCCGGCGTCGATGGCGAGACCCCACGGGTAGTCGAATTGCGCGGCGACGCCGGTGCCATCCGCGAAGCCTCTCGTCGAGCCGGCCAGCGTGGTGACGACACCATCGGGCGTGATCTTGCGAATGCGGTGGTTGGAGGCGTCGGCCACATAGATATTGCCCATGGCGTCGACCTTGAGCGCATTCGGCCGGTTGAACGAGGCAGCCGCACCTTGGCCATCGGCGTCCCCTCGGCTCCCGGAACCGGCCACGGTGGTGACCGTTCCGTTCGGCGTGATCTTGCGGATCATGTGGTTGTCATAGTCCGCGACATAGACATTGCCGCTCGAATCGACCGCCAACCCTGACGGTCCGTTGAATTGGGCATCGGCACCGGTGGCATCGGCCCAGCCCTCCGTGGAGCCGGCCAGGATGGACGCATCGCCGTTCGGCGTGATCTTGCGTATCACGTCGTTGTCGTAGTCCGCGACGTAGACATTGCCGCCGGCGTCCACGGTCACGCCAACGCCGTAGCCGGGCACCGTCGAACCGGCCAAGGTCGTGACCTCGCCGGTCGGCGTGACCTTGCGGACCACGAAGTTGTCAGTGTCCATCACATAGATGTTGCCGTTGCCGTCCATCGCCATGCTTTGCGGGCTGTCGAACCCTGCTGCACTGCCCGTGCCGTCGGCCGAACCCGTCACCGAAGAACCCGCCAAGGTCGAGACCAGCGCCTGCGCTTCGGCGCAGGACACCGAGACATTGCTGACGTCGGCGACGGCGGTGCCATTGCCGTTGGCCACCTGGCAGGCTTGCCACAGAGGCTGGGAGGCGATCGTCACTGCGTAGCCGGTATTGAAGGTCACGGGCGCCGCGAAGCTGAAGGCCCCATTGGCTGCCAGCGTCAGCGCGTCGCCTGCGTTGTTCAGCAGGACCAGCTTGCCGTTGGCGGGCAGTCCTGTGAGCGAGCCGCCAATGACGTAACTGGGAGGGGTCGTACCGGGCGCCGCCGGAGTCTCGGTCGAGGGCGGCGTTTCGGTCGAAGGCGGGTTTGTCGGCGACGTGGGCGGCTGGGCCGTCGAAGGGTCTGCGGATGCGCCCGCCAGGGAAGCCCCGAGCCCGCAGCCTCCGCAACCGCCATCGCCGCCTCCGCCGCAAGCAGCCAAACACAAGGAGAAGATGGCCGCGGCAAGGATGCGGAGTGGCAGGGCGCGATAACTGATCATGGGTTTGTTCGAAGGCGTGGGGTCGGCGCCGACTTTGCTGATGCGCGCGGCGCCAAGGCGAAATTCGAAGTGTGGCGAGCGGGCGCGGATTGCTTGCGGTCTTGCGACAATTCGTCAGATTGGCGTGCGTGAGCGGCGCGTGCCCAGCGACGGTTTGATCGCACAAGCGAAGAAGCGCTGGTCCGACCCGGGCCGGGTGGCAGCGCGGCACGATACGCATGTCTTCACTTCGGGAGCAAGAACATGCTCAACCGCCCTCTCCACACCCTGTTCTGCGGCGCTGCGCTCGCATGCGCCTGCGCCGCGGGGCCGCTGGCGTCGCACGCGCAGACCGTGGACCCCGGCACCGGCACGCTGCCTGCGATGAAGGTGCAGGGCAACGCGCGCTTCGCCTGCGGCGGCATCGGATCGGACGAGTCCAACGCCATGCGCGCCGCGATGAAGGATCATCCGCTCGCGCTCCTGTTCGCGCGCGCCGGCGGCGAGTACCTGGCCAACGTGGAGGTCACCATCAAATCCGCCGGCGGCGACACCGCGCTCGAGATGCGCGCCTCCGGGCCCGTGTGCCTGGTCGACCTGCCGGCGGGCCGCTACACCGTCGAGGCCCGCACCGAGGGCATGACCAAGACGCACACGGTCATGGTCGGCCGCGGCTCGCAGACCGCGGATTTCCGCTTCTGAGCGAAGCGGCTCAGGACGCCAGCGCCGCCTCGATGTCGCGCGTCATCGAGGCCGGCGTGTCCAGCGGCGCGTAGCGCTTGATGACGCGCCCGTCCTTGCCGACCAGGAACTTGGTGAAGTTCCACTTGATGGCCGTGCTGCCCAGCAGGCCCGGCGCTTCCTTCGCCAGCCACTTGTAGAGCGGCGTGGCGCCGGGGCCGTTGACCTCGATCTTCTCCATCATCGGGAAGCTCACGCCGTAGTTCTGCACGCAGAAGGCGCCGATCTCCTCGTTCGTGCCCGGGTCCTGGTTGCCGAACTGGTTGGACGGGAAGCCGAGCACCGCGAGGCCTTTTCCGGCGTATTTCTTGTGGAGCGCCTCCAGGCCCTCGAACTGCGGCGTGAAGCCGCACTTGCTCGCGGTGTTGACGATCAGGAGCACCTGGCCCTTGTACTTGGACAGCGGCACCTCGCTGCCGTCGATCTGCCGGGCCTCGAAGTCGTAGATGCTGGTCATGATGGCTTGTCCTCCAGGATGCGGGACTGCCGATCATCCTCGCCGCCGTTCGATCGCGCAAACGAGGACCACAGGGCCGCCAGCACGATCAGTGCGCCGCCGGTCCAGATGCGGGCATCCAGCGTGGCCGCGCCCAGCGCCACCGAGGAGACGCTGGCGAACAGCACCTCCGACAGCATGATCACCGCGGTGGCGCTGGCGGCCAGGCGTGCGGCGCCGTACTGCAGGCAGACGTTGGCGAAGACGAAGCCCACGCCCAGCAGCGTCGCCCAGCCCGCCCATCCCGCTATCGCCGGAGGCTGCAGCGGCGGCGGTGCGATGGCGCCGAGCGCGCTGCCGGCCGTCGCGGTGAGCCCCGCCACCAGCGCGCAGCCGGCGAACATGGCG
>DATFFA010000295.1:0-10488 GCA_035250605.1 Variovorax sp.
CCAAGGCTATAGCTAACCCCCCGTTTTGGCCCTTTTCCACTGGGCGGTTTTGGGACGGGGTAGTTGGGGCGCTGGTTATTGGGCGTGGCGGGAGCGTCCGCTGGGGCAGCTCTCGGGCGGCGAGCGGCAACGCGTGCTGCTGGCGCGGGCGCTCGCCGTCGAGGCCGAGCTGCTGCTGATGGACGAGCCCCTGGCCAACCTCGACCCGCCGCACCAGGCCGACTGGATGGCGGTCGCGCGCGGCCTGGTGGCCGAGGGCCGCACCGTCATCAGCGTGCTGCACGAGCTCAACGTCGCTCTGGCCGCCGATGCGATGGTGGTGATGGCCGGCGGGCGCGTGCTGCACCAGGGCGGCTGCCATGACCCGGCCACCCACCAGGCCCTGGAGTCGGTGTTCGACGGCCGCGTCGTCGTGCACCGCGTGGCGGACCAATGGATCGCAATACCGCACTGACACATCGACAAGGACATTCCATGCAAATCGAAACCCCGCCCAGCGACAAGCCCTACGAAAAGCCCGAGGGCGAGCGCCGCGGCCTGGTGATCGTCAACACCGGCGACGGCAAGGGCAAGAGCACGGCAGCCTTCGGCCTGGCGCTGCGCGCGCACGGCCGCGGCAAGGCGGTGAAGATCTTCCAGTTCATGAAGGTGCCGAGCGCACGCTTCGGCGAGCACCGCATGTTCGAGCAGATCGGCATTCCCATCGAGGGCCTGGGCGACGGCTTCAGCTGGAAGAGCCAGGACCTCGAGCGCTCTGCGCAACTCGCGCGCGAAGGCTGGGAGAAGGCGAGGGCGGCGATCCTGTCGGGCGAGCACTTCCTGGTCGTGCTGGACGAGATCACTTATCCGCTGATCTACGGCTGGCTGCCGCTCGAGGGCGTGCTCGAGACGCTGCGCACGCGCCCGCGCGACGTGCATGTGGTGCTGACGGGCCGGCGCTGCCCGCCCGAGATCGTCGAGCTGGCCGACACCGTGACCGAGATGCAGATGATCAAGCACGCCTTCAAGGCCGGCATCCCCGCACAACGCGGCATCGAGGATTGATCGAGATGCCCTGGCTCCCGCTCCTTCCCGCTCCGGGTGAGGGCTGGGGCGGGGGCACCGCCCCGCTGATCCACGCGGCAGCACTCGTCCTCGCCCTCTTGATCGATCGCGTGCTCGGCGAACCTCCGGCGCGCTGGCATCCCGTCGTCTGGATGGGCCGCTACCTCGGCCGGGCCGGCCCTTGGATCGCGCCCCGCAACGAGGTCGCGCCGCCCGCCCGATCCGGGCCATTTGCCGCCGGCGCGCTGGCCTGGTGCGCCGGCGGCGCAGCGGTCGTGCTGGCCGCCGTGGCCCTGAGCGCCGCCGCCACTCGCCTGCCGCCCTGGGTTGCCGCGCTGCTGCTCGGCCTTGCCCTCAAGCCCCTGCTCGCCTGGCGCATGCTGCGCGACGAGGTGCTGGCGGTCGAAGCCGCACTGGCCTGCTCGCTCGCCGAAGGCCGCGCGCGCCTCACGCATCTGGTGAGCCGCGATGTCCGCACGCTGGACGAAGGCGCGGTGCGCGAGAGCGCCATCGAGTCGCTGGCCGAGAACCTCAACGACTCGGTGGTCGCGCCGCTGTTCTGGTTCCTGCTGCTGGGCCTGCCCGGCGCCGCGCTCTACCGCTTCGCCAACACCGCCGATGCGATGTGGGGCTACCGCGGCGAGCGGCACGGTCTTGTCTGGGAGTGGGCCGGCAAATGGGCGGCGCGCGCCGACGATGTGCTCTCCTGGCTGCCCGCGCGCCTGACTGCGCTGCTCCTTACCCTGCCTTGCTCCCTCGCCTTCCGGGGGAGGGTTGGGGTGGGGGCGCGCGCCCTCATCCGGCAAGCCGGCCTCACGCCATCGCCCAACAGCGGCTGGCCCATGGCCGCCATGGCTTTGCGCCTCGGCGTGCGTCTCGCCAAACCTGGCGTCTATGTGCTGAACCCCGCAGGCCGGGAGCCCACGGCCGCCGATACCCGGTGCGCGGCAGCACGGGCCGGCCGGGTGGTCTGGTTGATGGGCGCCCTCGCGGCGCTCGCCTTGGTCCTTCAGGCAACATGGCCCGGCGCATGATCCCTGCACCCGATTCCGACGAAGAAGTCTTGCACGGCGGCCCCGACGCCCGCGGCGCGGCGCGGCACGACTTCTCGACCAATGCCAACGCCTGCGGCCCCTGCCCGACGGCCCTGCGGGCGCTGGCGCAAGCCGATGCGAGCCGCTACCCCGACCCCCGCCATACCGCGCTGCGCGAGTCGCTGGGCCGCTTCCACGCCGTCGACCCCGAACGCATCGTGATCGCCGCGAGCGCCAGCGAATTCATCGCGCGCATCACGGCCGCAGTCGCGCAGCAGGGCGGGCGCGAGGTCTGGCTGCCGCGGCACAGCTATGGCGACTATGGGAGCGCCGCAGCAGCCTGGGGCCTCGACCTTCGGCGCGAACCCGAGTCGCCGGCCGGCTGCGCGCTGGCCTGGTGCTGCGATCCGTCGAGTCCGCTGGGTCAGGTCCAGCCCGGCTTGGGGACGCTGGTCGATGCGCTCGCGATCACGACCGCCTGCGTGCTCGACCTGGCCTATGAACCCCTGCGCCTCGAGGGCCGGCTGGACTTGAGCGCCGCGCAGAAGGACCGCGTCTGGCAACTCTGGACGCCGAACAAGGCCCTGGGCCTGACCGGCGTACGCGCGGCCTATGCGATCGCCCCGCTGGCAGCGACCGGGATGGTCCAGCGTCTGGCGCGCCTCGTGCCCTCCTGGCCCTTGGGCGCACATGGCGTGGCGCTGCTCGCGGCCTGGACGCTGCCCGAGACGCAGGATTGGCTTTCGAGCAGCCGCGACCGGCTGCGCCACTGGAAGCGCGAGCAGGAGGCCCTGTGCGCCGCGATGGGCTGGTCGGTCCTGCCCAGCGTGGCCAACTACTTCTGCGCCCGACCCGACGTGCCGCATGCGCCGCGCTCGGCGGCCTTGCGCGAGGCCGGCGTCCAACTGCGCGATGCCCGGTCCTTCGGCCTGCCGGACCATGTGCGCCTCGCCGTGCTCCCACCGGCCAGCCAGGCGGCACTGGCCAGCGCCTGGCACGCCGCGAAGCCCTAGCGGCTTCAGCGCCGCTGCAGCTTCGGATTCTTCGCGAACAGATCCGCCGCCCAGTCCACGAACACCCGCACCTTGGCGCTCAGGTGCCGGTTGGGCGGATACACCACATGCACCGGCAGCGGCGGCCGCGTCCATTCCGGCAGCAATTCGATCAACTCGCCGCGCTCGATGTGCGGGTCGGCCATGAACGTGACGCACTGCGAAAGCCCGAAGCCGCCCAGCACGGCGGCCAGGTGGGCATTGGCCTCGTTGACCGAGACGCGGTAGGGCCCGGCGATCTCGATGTGCTCGTCGCCCTTCTGGAACTCGTGCGGATAGATGCGGCGCGAGCCGGCCGCGAAATAGCTCACCACATGGTGCCGCTTCTCGATGTCGCTCGGATGCTGCGGGATGCCGTAGCGCTTGACGTAGGCCGGCGAGGCCACGGTGACGAAGGCGAGGGTGCCGATGCGCCGCGCCACCAGCGACTGGTCGGTCAGGTCGCCGGCGCGGATCACGCAGTCCACGTTGTCGCTGATCAGGTCGACGGGCCGGTCGCTCACCCCGAGGTCGACCTGGATGTCGGGGTAGCGGTCGCAGAAGCCGGCCAGCGCCGGCAGGATGATCATGCGCGCCGTCGACGAGCCCACGTCGATGCGCAGCCGCCCCGTCGGGCTGGCTTGCGCGTTGGTCATGCTCGCTTCGATTTCGTCGAAGTCGTTCAGCAGCCGCGCCGTGCGCTCGTAGTAGGCGGCGCCGTCGGGCGTGACGGTCACGCGCCGCGTGGTGCGGTTCAGCAGCTTCACATGCAGACGAGACTCCAGCGCCTGGATCTGCTTGGTGACCGTGCCTTTGGGCAGGCCCAGCGAATCGGCGGCACGGGTGAAAGTGCCGGCTTCCACGACGCGGACAAAGATCCGCATGCCTTGGATCTGGTCCATCGATGCTCCTAGGGATAAACCCGCGTGAAGGGGCGGGGGGCGGATTCTGACATGTGCCGTCTTAGGCGATTGTTAGCCGATTGGAAACAGAGTGAGGTAGACGAACTTGTTGTAGTCGCCAATGAGGCCCTTAATATTCAACCCATCGTCACCCATCGAGGTTGTTCCCATGTCATCCCGTCCCACTCCGCGTCCTGCTGAAGCCGCCCAGGCCCCGGCCGGCGCCGCTGCGCCGGGTGCGGAGACCGACATCAGCGTTCCGCTGCCGGAGCGCGAGCCGGTCCAGGCGCGCCTCTATGGCCAGCGGGCCAAGGGGACAGCGGTGCCCCTGGTGCTGCACTTCCATGGCGGCACCTTCACCAGCGGCAACCTGGACGATGGCCGCAACGTGGCGCGGCTTTTGACGGCCGCCGGCGCGGTGGTGCTGTCGGTGGCCTATCCGCTGAAGCCCTTTCCCGAGCCCATCGAAGTGGGTTTCGCGGCGCTGGAGTGGCTCTACAAGCAACGCGTCAAGCTGGCCGGCAAGGGGGCCCGCGTGTACCTCGCCGGCGAAGAGGCGGGCGGCAACCTCGCGGCCGCGGTGGCGCTGATGGCGCGCGACCGCGCCCATCCGCCGCTGGCCGGCCAGATCCTGCTGTCGCCGATGCTCGACCCCTGCGCCGGCACGCTGTCGCTGCGCCAGGCCTCGGGCGACGTCGCCCGCTGCCGCTGGGCCTCGGGCTGGCAGGAATACCTCAGCAGCCCGATGAACGCCACGCACCCCTACGCGGTGCCGGGTGCATCGCTCAGGCTGGCCGAGCTGGCACCGGCGCTGGTGCTGGTCGGCGAAGACGACGCCATGCGCGACGAGGCCCTGAGCTTCGCGCGACGGCTGCATGAGGCGGGCATTCCGGTCACCAAGGCGCTGCTGCCTTCGGCCGCGAAGTGTCCGGACGATTTGTACGACCCCAACTCAGGGGATTGCGCGTGCTCGGAGACAGTGGGTGGGCATCTGCGCGCATTTTTCGCTGCCACGGTGCCGCCGGTGCCACCCCCGGCCTAGGCGCCAGCCGGCTTCGCCGGTCGAACTTTTCTAAAACCTTCCTGGGTCCGCCGGACTGACCGGTGGCGCCGGATTTCGCCTTCCTGCTGCCATGGGGCCGCGGGCCGGCCTGTTGCTTTTCAAAGTTATCAACGAGGACCTTCATCATGCAAACGAACAACAAGCAGTCGAATGTCAGCCGCCGCATCTGGCCCGCCGTGACCGGCATCACCGCCCTGGTGGCGATCGCCTCGGCCGTCCTGCTCGGGCTGCCCAGCTTCAAGGCCGAGGCCAACAATGCGCCCGCGGTCGCCGAGCCGCGGGCCACGCCCGTGTCGGTGGCCGTGGTGGCCGCGACGCAGGTCAACACCTGGGACGAGTTCTCGGGCCGGCTCGAAGCGGTCGAGCGGGTCGATGTTCGCTCGCGGGTGGCCGGCGCGGTCCTGGCGGCGCATTTCCGCGAAGGCGCGCTGGTCAAGCAGGGCGATCTGCTGATCACCATCGACCCGGCGCCCTATGCGGCCGAGGTCGAGCGCGCCGAGGCGCAGGTGGCCTCGGCCCAGGCCCGCGCGGCCTTCACGCGCAGCGAGCAGGAGCGCGCCCGCCGCCTGTGGGACGACAAGGCCATCGCCCAGCGCGAGCTGGACGAGCGCGTCAATGCCGGCCGCGAGGCCGAGGCCAGCCTGCGCGCCGCGCAGGCCCAGCTGCAGAGCGCGCGCCTGAACCTGGGCTACACGCAGGTGAAGGCGCCGGTGTCGGGCCGCGTCGGCAAGCTCGAAATGACCGTGGGCAACCTGGTCGCTGCAGGCCCCGGCGCGCCGGTGCTGACGACGCTGGTGTCGGTCAGCCCGATCTACGCCAGCTTCGACGCCGACGAGCAGGTGGTGGTCAAGGCCCTGAAGGAGCTGCCGCCCGGCGCCGGCGCCCGGGGCAAGCTCGACGGCATTCCGGTGCAGATGGGCACCGCCGGCCTCGAAGGCACGCCCTACGAAGGCCGCCTGCAGCTGATCGACAACCAGGTCGATGCCAAGAGCGGCACGGTGCGCGTGCGCGCCGCCTTCGACAACAAGGACGGCACGCTGATCCCCGGCCAGTTCGCCCGCATCCGCATGGGCCAGGCCCGCGCCGACAGCGCGCTGCTGGTGAGCGAGCGCGCCGTCGGCACCGACCAGAACAAGAAGTTCGTGATGGTGGTCGGCCAAGACAACAAGGCCGAGTGGCGCGAGGTCACGCTGGGTGCGCCGGTCAATGGCCTGCGCGTCGTGACCAAGGGCCTGAAGGCCGGCGAGCGCGTGGTCGTCAACGGCCTGCAGCACATCCGTCCGGGCGCCCTGGTGGCGCCGCAGGAGGTGACCATGGACGCCAAGGCCGACGCGCGGGGACCGCAGCGCGTGGCGAGCGCCGCCAAGTCCTGAGCACCCGAGTGAAGGCGCCATCCCCGAGGGAAACAACACCATGAATCTATCCAAGTTCTTCATCGATCGGCCGATCTTCGCGGGCGTGCTCTCGCTGCTGATGCTGATCGCCGGCCTGATCGCCTTGCGCGGCCTGCCGATCTCGGAATACCCCGAAGTCGCACCGCCCTCGGTGGTGGTGCGCGCCCAGTACCCGGGCGCCAATCCGAAGGTGATCGCCGAAACGGTGGCCACGCCGATCGAGGAGCAGATCAACGGGGTCGAGGGCATGCTCTACATGGGCAGCCAGGCGACCACCGACGGCGTCATGACGCTGACCGTCACCTTCAAGCTCGGCACCGACCCCGACAAGGCGCAGCAGCTGGTGCAGAACCGCGTCTCGCAAGCCGAGCCGCGGCTGCCCGAGGAAGTGCGGCGGCTGGGCGTGACCACGGTCAAGAGCGCGCCGGACCTCACGATGGTCGTGCACCTCGTGTCGCCCAACGACCGCTACGACATGACCTACCTGCGCAACTACGCGGTGCTCAACGTGAAGGATCGCCTCGCACGCATCGAGGGCGTGGGCCAGGTGCAGATCTTCGGCGGCGGCGACTACTCCATGCGCGTCTGGCTCGACCCGCAGAAGGTGGCGCAGCGCGGCCTCTCGGCCAGCGACGTGGTGGCGGCGATCCGCGGCCAGAACGTGCAGGCGGCCGCCGGCGTGGTCGGCGCCTCGCCGGGCCTGCCGGGCGTGGACATGCAGTTGTCCATCAACGCCCAGGGCCGGCTGCAGAGCGAAGAGGAGTTCGGCGACATCATCGTCAAGACGGGCGCCAACGGCGAGGTGACGCGGCTGCGCGACATCGGCCGCCTCGAGCTCGGCTCGGCGGACTACTCGCTGCGCTCGCTGCTCAACAACGACGCCGCGGTCGGCATCGGCGTCTTCCAGGCACCGAACTCCAACGCGCTCGACATCTCGGCCAACGTGCGCAAGACGATGGCGGAGATCAACAAGAACATGCCCGAGGGCGTGGAATACCGCATCGCCTACGACCCGACGCAATTCGTGCGCGCCTCCATCGAATCGGTGGTGCACACGCTGCTCGAGGCCATCCTGCTGGTGGTGCTGGTCGTGATCCTGTTCCTGCAGACCTGGCGCGCCTCCATCATCCCGCTGCTGGCGGTGCCGGTGTCGGTGATCGGCACCTTCGCCGTGCTGCATGTGCTGGGCTTCTCGATCAACGCGCTGTCGCTCTTCGGCCTGGTGCTGGCGATCGGCATCGTGGTGGACGACGCCATCGTGGTGGTCGAGAACGTCGAACGCAACATCGAGGCCGGGCTGACGCCGCGCGAGGCGACCTACCGCGCCATGCGCGAGGTCTCGGGCCCGATCATCGCGATCGCGCTGGTGCTCGTGGCGGTGTTCGTGCCGCTGGCCTTCATCAGCGGCCTGACCGGGCAGTTCTATCGGCAGTTCGCGGTGACGATCGCCATCTCCACCGTGATTTCGGCGATCAACTCGCTGACCTTGTCGCCCGCGCTCGCTGCGCTGCTGCTCAAGGGCCACGACGAGCCCAAGGACGCGCTGACGCGCGGCATGGACCGCATCTTCGGCTGGCTGTTCCGCGGCTTCAACAAGTTCTTCCATCGCGGTGCCGAGGCCTACAGCGGCGGCGTCAAGGGCGTGATCTCGCGCAAGACGCTGATGCTGGTGATCTACCTGGCGCTGATCGGCGTGACCTTCGGCCTCTTCAAGGCCGTGCCCAGCGGCTTCGTGCCGGCGCAGGACAAGCAGTACCTGATCGGCTTCGCGCAGTTGCCCGACGGCGCCACGCTGGACCGCACGGAAGAGGTGATCCAGCGCATGGGCGAGATCACGAAGAAGAACCCGAACGTCGAGGATGCGGTGGCCTTCCCGGGCCTGTCGATCAACGGCTTCACCAACAGCTCGAACTCGGGCATCGTGTTCGCGACCTTGAAGCCCTTTGCCGAGCGCCAGCGCGCCGACCAGAGCGGCGGCGCGGTGGCGGGCCAGCTCAATCAGCAGTTCGCCGGCATCCAGGACGCCTTCATCGTGATGTTCCCGCCGCCGCCGGTGGCGGGCCTGGGCACCACGGGCGGCTTCAAGCTACAGCTGGAAGACCGCGGCTCGGTCGGCTACGAGCAGATGGACGCGGCGGTCAAGGCCTTCATGACCAAGGCCCGCCAGGCGCCGGAGCTGGCCGGCATGTTCACCAGCTGGCAGGTCAACGTGCCGCAGCTCTATGCCGACATCGACCGCACCAAGGCGCGCCAGCTCGGTGTGCCGGTGCAGGACATCTTCGACACCATGCAGATCTACCTCGGCAGCCTGTATGCGAACGACTTCAACAAGTTCGGCCGCACCTACACCGTGCGCGTGCAGGCGGATGCGCCGTACCGCGCGCGCGCCGAGGACGTCGGCCTGCTCAAGGTGCGCTCGAACACGGGCGAGATGGTGCCGCTCTCTGCGCTGATGAAGGTCAATTCGAGCTTCGGCCCCGAGCGCGCGATGCGCTACAACGGCTACCTCGCCGCCGACATCAACGGCGGTCCCGCGCCCGGCTTCTCCTCGGGCCAGGCGCAGGACGCGATCGAGCGCATCGCCGCCGAGACCCTGCCCAAGGGCGTGAGCTACGAGTGGACCGAGCTGACCTACCAGGAGATCCTGGCCGGCAATTCGGCGGTGCTGGTGTTCCCGCTCGCCATCCTGCTCGTGTTCCTGGTGCTGGCGGCGCAGTACGAGAGCCTGACGCTGCCGCTGTCGATCATCCTGATCGTGCCCATGGGCCTGCTGGCCGCGATGACGGGGGTATGGATTTCCGGCGGGGACAACAACGTCTTCACGCAGATCGGGCTGATCGTGCTGGTCGGATTGAGTGCGAAGAACGCGATCCTGATCGTGGAGTTCGCACGCGAGCTCGAGTTCGCCGGGCGAACGCCGATACAGGCCGCGATCGAGGCCAGCCGCCTGCGGCTGCGTCCGATCCTGATGACCTCGCTGGCTTTCGTGATGGGTGTGCTGCCGCTGGTGCTGGCCACGGGCGCGGGCTCCGAGATGCGCTCGGCGATGGGCGTGGCGGTGTTCGCCGGGATGATCGGCGTGACGGCCTTCGGCCTGTTCCTGACGCCGGTGTTCTACGTCACGCTGCGCAAGCTCACGGGCAACCGGCCGCTCAAGCTGCACGGCGCAGTGCCGCACGTGGCGGACGACGACAGCTTCGTCTCGGCCCAGCATCCGGCGGCGCCGCACGGCGCTGCGCACGACGGCAGTTCCGGTGGCGGCGGCGGCCTGCGGCCCCAGCCCGCTGCACCGCTTGGCACGCACGACTGATGGCGCAAGCCTCTTTGCAAGAAAGAAGATCATGAAACTCGATCGAAGCACTTTCGCCAGGCCTTTGCGGGCAGCGCTGGCGCCGCTGATGGCGGCCCTGGTGCTGGCCGGCTGCGCGACGGCAACGCCCGAAGCGCCGAGCTTCCAGGCACCGGCCCAGTTCAAGGAACAGGCCGCGGCGCCTGCGGAAGGCCGGTGGACGCAGGCCAAGCCCGCCGAGGCGCAGCCGCGCGGCGAGTGGTGGCGCGCCTTCAACGACCCGGTGTTGAACGCACTCATCGACGCCGCGCGCCGCGGGAATCCATCGCTGCGCATCGCCGGCCTGCGGATCCTCGAAAGCCGCGCGATGCTCGGCATCGCGGGCAGCACCCTGTATCCGCAGGTGCAACAGCTCTCCGGCGCCGCGACCTACATCGACAATCGGGAACGCGGCGGGCAGGGCGCGGATCGGGACACGCAGTTCACCGCGTTCGCCGCCGGCTTCGACCTGGCCTGGGAGCTCGACTTCTGGGGACGCTTCCGTCGCGGCATCGAATCGGCGGAAGCCGGCTTCTTCGCATCGATCACCAACCAGCAGGATGCGCAGGTGTTGCTGAGCGCGCAGGTGGCGACGCTCTACTACGGGTATCGCACGACGTTGCTGCGCCTGGACATCGCGAAGAAGAACGCCGCCATCCAGAAACGCAGCCTGGAGATCACGCAGCGCCTGT
>DATFFA010000296.1:0-8208 GCA_035250605.1 Variovorax sp.
CATCTCCGGCGCCGGCTTGATCTGCTGCGCCGTCAGCGTGATCACGTCCGACACGCTGTCCACCACCATCCCCACCACGCGGCCGCCGATGTTCAGCACGATCACCACCGTGAACTGGTCATACGTCGGCGTGCCCAGTGCAAACTTGATGCGCATGTCGATGATCGGAACGATGATCCCCCGCAGGTTCACCACCCCCTTGATGAACTCCGGCGCGTTGGCGATGCGCGTCACCGCGTCGTAGCCGCGCAGCTCCTGCACCTTCTGGATGTCGATGCCGTATTCCTCCTCGCCGAGCGTGAAGGTGACCACCTCCAGCCGGTTGCCGTCGACGGCCGGGACATTGGCCTGCGGGCGCAGGCTTGCGATTTCAACCATGGAGCTTTCCTCAGGTGGATGGATTCAGGTGAACTTCTGCATGATGCGAACGAGCTTGTGCCCGTAGTGCGGATCGGTGGCGTAGCCCGCCTTCTGCAAGCCGTGCGCGGCCGCGGCCGGATCGTCGGTGGCCAGCACGTTGGCGTAGCGCGGGTTGCGCGTGATGAACTTCGCGTAGTCGGTGAAGGCCTCCTCGTAGGAGCCGTAGGCCCTGAACTTCGCGCGCACCTTCTGCGGCTCGCCGTCGACGTACTCGGTGGTGGTGGTCTCGACCGTCGGGCCCTTCCAGCTGCGGTCGGCCTTGATGCCGAACAGGTTGTGGCTCGGGGTGCCGTCGTCGGCGCGGATCTCGCGCTTGCCCCAGCCGGATTCGAGCGCGGCCTGCGCCAGGATCAGCGGCGCGGGGACGCCGCTGGCCTCGCTCGCGGCCTGCGCCGAGGCGCCCATGCGGTCGACGAAGGCGTCGACCTTGCCCTGCAGCGAATCCACCGTGGCCGGTACACGCTCGACGTTGCTCTGGTAGAGGCTCAGGTCCGCGGCGCGGCGCGGCGCGGGCGCCGTGGCGGGCAGCATGGCCGGCGTCGGCGCGGAACCCAGCGGGATGCCCGCCTGCGGCTTGATCGCGAAGCCGGCCGGCGGCGCGAGCGACATGCCTTCGGCCCCGCCCTCACCCTCCGCCGCGGCGGATGGGAGGCTGCGGCTCAGCTGCGCGAGCATCGCCTCGGCGAGCCCGACGCCGCGCCCCGAGAGGTTCTGCGCGAGCTGCTGGTCGAACATCGAGAGGTAGAGCTTCTCGTTCTGGCTGTCCAGCAGGCCGCTCTGCGGCACCGCCTGGCGCATGCTCTTGAGCACCATGTTCATGAACAGCGCCTCGAACTGGCGCGAAACCTGCCTGAGGCCTTCCTCGGGCGAGGCGCGCACGGTGCGACGCAGGGCGTCCACACCCTGCACGTCCAGCGCGAAGCGCTGGTCGAGTGCGGCGTTGCGCGTATCGGTGGTCATCGCCATGCGCGGGTTTTCAGATGACTTCCAGTTCGGCGCGCAGGGCGCCGGCACTCTTCATGGCCTGCAGGATGGACACGAGGTCCTGCGGATTCGCGCCCAGGCTGTTGAGGCCCTTGATCACGTCCGCCAGCGAGGCGCCGCCGCGCACCATCTGCAGCGCGCCGCCCCCCTGCGTGACCGAAACCTGCGAGGTCTGGGCGACCACCGTGGACCCGCCCGAGAACGGACCGGGCTGGCTGATCACCGGCTCGGTGTTGATCACGACCGAGAGGTTGCCGTGCGCCACCGCACAGTCGTTGACGCGCACCGCCTGGTTCATCACCACCGAGCCGGTCCGTGCATTGATCACCACGCGCGCCACCGCCTGCATCGGCGTCACCTCGATGTTCTCGAGCCGGGCCAGGAAGCCGACGCGCTCCTGCGCCTGCGGCGCGCGCACGCGGATCATCCGGGCGTCGGCCGCATCGGCGGTGCCGGGGCCGAGCTGGCGGTTGATGGCCTCGACCACGCGCTGCGCGGTGCCGAAGTCGGAGCGGTTGAGCTCCAGCGAGAAAGTGCCCTCGCTGCCCACCGGCGCTTCCACCGTGCGCTCCACCAGCGCGCCGGCCGGAATGCGGCCCGAGCTCAGCTGGTTGATCTGCACCTTGCTGCCGTTGGCCGAGGCGCCCGCGCCGCCGACCACCATGTTGCCCTGCGCGATGGCATAGGTCGCGCCGTCCACGCCCTTGAGCGGCGTCATCAGCAGCGTGCCGCCGCGCAGGCTCTTGGCATTGCCCATGGACGAGACGGTGACGTCGATGGCCTGGCCGGGCCGCGCGAAGGACGGCAGCGTGGCCGTGACCATCACGGCCGCCACGTTCTTCAGCTGCATGTTGACGCCGGCCGGGATGGTGATGCCCAGCTGCTGCAGCATGTTGTTCAGGCTCTGCGTGGTGAAGGGCGTCTGCATGGTCTGGTCGCCCGTGCCGTCCAGCCCCACCATCAGGCCGTAGCCGATCAGCGGGTTGTCGCGCACGCCCTGGATGCTGGCCAGCTCCTTGATGCGCTCGGCGTGGGCGGGAAACGTCAGCACACAAAGCGCTGCAATCGCAGTCATCAAATATCGCGACAAACTCATAAACAAACTCTCTCTTTCAGAGCGGCACCGGAACGGGCCGCGTTCGGGGGACACCGCGGAACCGGCCTTGGCCTGTCCTGAGCCCGGCGAAGGGCCGGGCCGCTGGTGTCGCCCCCGGTGAGGGGTGGGCGGCTACACGAAGTGAGCCAACCTGGGGGAGAGCCATCAGAAGGGCATGACGTTCAGGAAGAAGCGCTGCATCCAGCCCATGTGCTGCGCCTCGTCGATGTAGCCCTTGGCCGTGTATTCGATGCGCGCATCGGCCACCAGCGTGGAGGGCACGGTGTTGCTGCCCGAGACGGTGCGCGGGTTCACCACGCCCGAGAAGCGGATGTACTCGGTGCCCTGGTTGATGCCCATCTGCTTCTCGCCGGACACCAGCAGGTTGCCGTTGGGCATCACGTCCGTCACGGTGACGGTGATCACGCCGTTGAAGGTGTTGTTGGCGTTGGCCCCGCCCTTGGCGTTGAGGATGTTGTTGCCGGACAGCTTGGCGTCCTGCTCGTCCAGCAGGCCGCCCAGCAGCTTGGGAATGGTCGGGAAGGCGGCCGTGAGGCTGCCCGAGCGGCTCGCGTTGGCGCCCGAGTTCTTGCTCGCGTTGACTTTCTCGCTGATGACGATGGTCAGGATGTCGCCGACGTTGCGGGGCCGGCGGTCCTCGAAGAGCGCGTTGCCGCCGGGCCCGTCGCGGAAGATCGCGCCGTTGGCGCGCGGCGCCGGCAGCGGCGCGTAGGCATTGGCGCGCGCCGTCATCGGCTGGTGCACCAGCGGCTCGCGCGGGATCTGGGCACAGCCCGTGGCGAGCAGGGCCGCAAGTGCGCCCGCAGCAAGACGATGAAGACGAGCGCGGTCGATCACAGCTGGGCCAGCCTTTGCAGCATCTGGTCGGAGGTCTGCACGGCCTTGCTGTTGATCTCGTACGCCCGCTGCGTCGCGATCATGTTGACCAGCTCCTCCACCACGTTGACGTTGGAGGCCTCCACATAGCCCTGGCTCAGGATGCCCGCGCCTTCCAGGCCCGGGTTCAGCTGGTTGGGCGCGCCGGAGGAATCGGTCTCGGCATAGAGGTTCTCGCCCACGCTCTGCAGCCCCGCGGGATTGAGGAAGGTGGCCAGCTGCAGCTGGCCGACCTGCACGGTCGCGGTGCTGCCGGCCTGCGTGACCGAGACCATGCCGTCGCGGCCGATGGTCATGCCGGTGGCGTTCTGGGGGATGGTGATGGCCGGCTGCACCGGAAAGCCGCTGGCGGTCACCAGCTGGCCGTCGCGATCGGTCTGGAAGGAACCGTCGCGCGTGTACGAGGTGGTGCCGTCGGGCATCAGCACCTGGAAGAAGCCGGCGCCGTTGATCGCCACGTCCTTCGGGTTGTCGGTCTTGGTCATGTTGCCCTGCGCATGGATGCGCTCGGTGGCGACCACGTGCACGCCGGTGCCGACCTGCAGGCCGGAGGGCAGGCGCGTCTGGTCGGAGGTCTGGCCGCCGACCTGGCGCAGGTTCTGGTACATCAGGTCCTCGAACACGGCGCGGCTGCGCTTGAAGCCGGTGGTGCCGACGTTGGCCAGGTTGTTGGAGACCACGTCCAGCTGGGTCTGCTGGGCATCGAGGCCGGTCTTGGCGATATAGAGCGAGCGCATCATGGCGATGGGTCCTTTGTGCTTTGAATGTGAGATCAGCCGTAGGCCAGCAGCTTGTTGGCCGACTGCGCGTTGTCGTTCGCGGTCTGCATGGCCTTCATCTGCATCTCGAAGCTGCGGGCCTGGGCGATCATGGAAACCATGGCTTCGACCGGATTGACGTTGCTGCCTTCGACCGCGCCGCTGGTCACGGTCACGGCCGCATCGGCCTCGGCCGGCGGCAGGCCCTCGCGCATGCGGAACAGGCCGTCGTCGCCGCGCACCAGGTCGGTCGTCGGCGGGTTGACGAGCTTGAGGCGGCCGACCTCGGCCACGCCCACCAGCGGATCGCCGGCGCCGCGCGCCGTGATGGCGCCGTTGGGGGCGATCTGCACCTTGGAGCCGGGCGGCACCACCAGTGCGCCGCCCTCGCCCACCACCGGGCGCGCGCCCATGGTGAGCAGCTGCCCGTCGGCACCGACCTGCAGGTTGCCCACGCGGGTGTAGGCTTCGCCGCCGTCGGGCGTCTGCACCACCAGCCAGCCGTCGCCGTGCACCGCGACGTCGAGGTCGCGGCCGGTCTGCGTCAGCGGGCCGTGGCTGAAGTCGGCGCCCGGCGTGGTGGCGACCACGAAGGAGCGGGTGGACGGCTCGTCGCCTCCCACCACCGGCACCGCGCGGAAGCTGTTGACCTGCGCGCGAAAGCCCGGCGTCGAGACGTTCGCCATGTTGTTGGCGACCGAGGCCTGCTGTTCCATGGCCTGCTTGGCGCCGCTCATGGCGACATAGAGCATGCGGTCCACTGGGTGCTACTCCTGGTGCCGCTCAGCGGATGTTGATGAGCGTCTGGACCACCTGGTCCTGCGTCTTCACCGTCTGCGCGTTGGCCTGGTAGCTGCGCTGGGCGACGATCAGGTTCACCAGCTCGGAGGTGAGGTCCACGTTGGACGACTCCAGCGCGCCCGATTCGAGCGAGCCCTGCTTGGTGCCTTCGCCCGGGGTGCCGGTGAGCGCCGGGCCCGAGGCCTGGGTCTCGGCCCAGACGTTGCCGCCCTTGGGCTCCAGGCCGTTCGGGTTGGCGAAGCTGGACAGCACCACCTGGCCCATCAGCTTGGTCTGCTCGTTCGAGAACTTGCCGGTGATGGTGCCGTCGGGGTTGATCGAGAAGGAGGTCAGCGTGCCGGAGGTGTAGCCGTCCTGCGACAGCTTGTTCATGCCGTTGGCATTGCCGAACTGCGTGGTGCCGGAGAGGTCCACCGCCATGTTCATCGCGGCCGAGCCGTTGCCGAAGTCCAGGTTCGCGATGTTGAAGCTGCCGCCGGCGGGGGCCGTCATGTTGCCGTTGGTGTCGAAAGTCAGGCCGGTGATCGGGCCGGCGCCGATGGCCGCGCCGTCGGCTTGCGCGTAGACGTTCCAGGCGTTGTCGCCGGTCTTCACGAAGTAGGCGGTGAGCTCGTGCGGATTGCCCAACGAGTCGTACACCGGGCCGATCGAGTTGGAGTAGTTGAAGGTGCCCGAATCGGTGGCATCGAAAGGGGTCTTGCTCGGCACGGCCAGGCGCGAGTCGAGGTTGAACTCGGCCTCCACGCCGGTGGTGGCGTTCGGGTTCATCGAGCTGGTCTGCACCTGCAGCGCGGTGGGCGTGCCGCCGGAGAGGCCGCCGGCCGCCGTCACGCCGTAGCCGGTAAGGCGCAGGCCCTGGCTGTTGACGATGTAGCCGTCCTTGTCGCGGGTGAACTGGCCGTTGCGCGAGTACGCCACTTCGCCGCTGGGGCTGGAGAGGCGGAAGAAGCCGTCGCCGTTCTGGATCGCCACGTCCAGCGGACGGCTGCTGGTCTGCGTGACGCCCTGCGTGAAGTTCTGCACCACGCCCGAGACCGAGGCCCCCAGGCCGATGCGCGAGCCGGCATAGATGTCCTGGAAGGTGGCGGCCGCCGACTTGTAGCCCACGGTGCCCGAGTTGGCGATGTTGTTGCCGATGACGTCGAGGTTGGCAGCGGCCACGTTCAGGCCGCTGATGCCCTGGGAGAAACTCATGATCGATCCTTGATGCTATGCGTGGAAGAAGCGTCCCCCGCGCCGACGCGAGAGGCCCGAGGGAGAAGGGTTCAGAGGTACATGCGCACGTCGTCGAGGCTGATGCTTCGGCCGTTGGCCAGCTCGAGCGTGACCCCGTGGGTGCCCTGCTTGACGGCCGCCACCTGCGCGAAGGTGAGCGCGGTGGCCTCGACCGCGGTGCCGTCGTTGCTGGCGACCACGCTGAAGCTGTAGTTGCCGGCCGGCACCGTCGATCCGTCGTCGGCCTTGCCGTCCCAGGTGACGGGGTTGACGCCCTCCGCCAGGGAGCCCAGCTCGAGGGTGCGCACGGTGCGGCCCGCGGCATCGACGATCTTGACCTGCACGTCGCCGGCCGTGCCGGGCAGCTGCACGGCGAAGGGCACGGTCGCCGGCTCCTCGCCGTCCTTGGGCGCGGTGGTGGCGATCTGGTTGCCGGGCGACAGCACGTTGTAGCCGATCAGCGAGGCGGCCTGCAGCACCTGGTTGCTGCCGGTCTGGCTGACCAGGCCGGACAGCGTGCTGTTGAGCTTCTCGATGCCGCTGACCGTGCTCATCTGCGCGAGCTGCGAGGTGAGCTCGGCGTTCTGCATCGGGTTGAGCGGGTCCTGGTTGTTGAGCTGCGTCACCAGCAGCTTGAGGAAGCGCTGTTCGCTGTCCGAGCCGCTCACGCTGCTGCTGCTGCTCGATGTCGAGCCGGTGCCGCCGAGGGAGGAGAGGGCGTCGTTGATGGCCATGTTCTGGAGGCTTGTGCTTGTGGTTGAGCGGGGTTACTGGCCGACCGACAGCGTCTTGACCATCAGCGTCTTGGCGGTGTTGAGCACCTCGACGTTGGCCTGGTAGCTGCGCGAGGCGGAGATCATGTTGGTCATTTCCTCGACCACGTTGACGTTGGGCATGCTCACGTAGCCCTGCGCATCGGCATGCGGGCTTTTCGGGTCGTAGACCATCCTGGCGGGCGCGCTGTCCTCGACCACGCCGGCGACCTTCACGCCGCCGATGTCCTGCCGGCCGGAGGCCGCGACCTCGAACATGACCTGCTTGGCGCGGTAGGGCTGGCCGTCGGGGCCGGCCACGCTGTCGGCGTTGGCCAGGTTGCTGGCCGTGACGTTCATGCGCTGCGACTGCGCAGCCATCGCCGAGCCGGCGACGTTGAAGATGTTCATGGAGGCGCCGGGCAATGGCATCGCGCGTGCTCCTTATTGCTGCGCCGCGGCCAGCAGCGACTTGATCTTGGCGCTCATCACCGTGAGGTTGGCCTCGTAGCGCAGCGCGTTGTCGGCGAAGGCGATGCGCTCGGCATCCATCTCGACGGTGTTGCCGTCGATGCTGGATTGCGCCGGCACGCGGAAGAGCAGGTCGGGATCGGGCATCGCCGAGGCGTCGCCCTGCAGGTGGCGCGCCGAGGTGGTGGCCATCGTGACCGCCTGGCCGCCGCGGCCCTGCTCGACGGCCTGCGTGAGCCGGCTCGCGAAGTCGAAGTCGCGTGCCTTGTAGTTGGGCGTGTCGGCGTGGGCGATGTTGGCCGCCAGCACTTCCTGGCGCTGGGCCCGGAGGTTCAGGGCTTCGCGGCTGAATCGAAGCGCTGCATCCAGCTTGTCGATCATGAGGGCTCCATCTGTTGGCGTCGCGGCCAGGGGAAGGCGTGGCGACAGATGGAAAGCGAGTCTATGCACGAGCCGCTTTTGCAATGGGCCGAACAAAGGGGCATTTGACGTGCACTTCGCACCTTGGCGCGAGGGCCGCGCTTCCTAGAATCCGGCTCACCGATGATGGACACGACCTGCTTCCCGCTTCGCTTCATGCCGTTCGTGCTGGCCGCGAGCCTGGGCGCCGCCGCGTGCCCGGCCGGGCCGCTCGACGGCAGCGATGCGCGGGCCGTCGTCCAGCAATTCCTGAAGACGCAGACCGCCGGCCTGCCGGGCCAGGCCCGCATCTGGGTGACGCTGCCGGGCTCGGCCCTGCCGGCCTGCGAGGCGCTCGAGGCCTTCCTGCCGAACGGGGCCTCGGCCTGGGGCCGGGTCTCGGTCGGCCTGCGCT
>DATFFA010000297.1:0-11066 GCA_035250605.1 Variovorax sp.
GAAAGCGGGGCCCGCGGCGCGAAAGCCTCGATATGGAGAAGCAGGCGTTCGGCCTCGGGCCGGCCGGCGCGTGCCAGTCCGTAGAGGTATTGGAGATCGAGGAAGGGCAGCACGTGATCGTCGAGGCGTTGCGCCAGGTAGCCGGCCAGCGCCTGCCAGCGCTCGCCCACGTCGATGCCCGCGAGCTCGAGCCGCGCCAGCAGCGACACGGCACCGATCTGGTCCTGCGAATACTCCTTGACCACGCCCCAGACCTGCTCGTCGTAGACCGCGAGCGCCTCCGCATCGCGGCCGAGGTCGATGAGGAACAGCGCCACGTGCCACCAGTTGTGGGTGACCATGAAGGAGTTGAGGCCGACCCAGGTATCGCTCACGCCCCGCATGAAATCCAGGCCCTCGGCGAGCCGGCCCTCCGTCAGCATCACATGGCCGAGCGCATGGTGGGCCCAAGGCTCCTTGCGCTCCATCGCGATCGCACGGCGCGCGCTGGCCTCGGCCTCGCGCATCCGGTGGCATTGCTCATAGCCGAAGGCCGCCATGCCGTGCAGGTAGGGCACGTCTGCGGCGGTCGGCAGCGCCGCCAGCGCGAGCCGCAGCATGCCGGGACAGTCGCCGATGTTGAAGCAGTGGTACTGCCCCAGCTTGAGCGAGGCCAGGTCGCGCGGGTGCTCGCGGGCCTGCTCCTGATGCAAGGCGATCGCACGCGCGATGTCGCCCTCGGCCCAGGCCGCGATCGCCTCGATGTAGCGCCGCTCGCGTGGGGTGGCGCGCACGGCGCCGGCCTGCGCGCGTTCGATGAAGGGGCGCGCATTGGCGGCTGCATCGCGCGACTCGGCGAAGAGGTGCAGCGTCGCGCAGTAGGCCTGCACGAGGGGGCTGTCGTCCTCCGCTGCCGAGAGGACGTCGGCGGCGCGCGCCTCGCAGGCGATGAAGCCCTCGACGAAGTCGTTGACCGCGCGTTGGCTGGCTGGGTCGGCGAGGGTGATCGGATTGCCCAGGCTGTCTTGCATGGGCGCATTGTGCCCAGACACCGGCCTCGCGTTCGCGATGCGTGCACGCGAACTGCTGGCTCCCAGCCCGTTTTGGAATGCCGGACGCGCTTCAGGCGCCGGGCGGCTGCGGCCAGGGCCGTTGCGGTCCGCGGATCAGCTCGAAGGCCCGCGAGACCTTCAGCACGCCCAGGTCGTCGAAGCGATGGCCCGCGATCTGCAGGCCGATCGGCAGGCCTGCGCGGCTGTAGCCGCAATTGATCGACGCCGCCGGCTGCTCCGACATGTTGAAGGGCACGGTGAAGCCGATGTGCTCCAGCGGCCGCAGCGGATCGTTGGTGGGCGAGGGCAGTTCGGCGTCGGACGGCAGGTTGGGCGCGGTGGGCGAGATGACGTAATCGACCTTCGCGCAGGCCGACACCGCCGCCACGCGCGTCGCGTGGAACTGGCTGAAGGCCCGGAACACATGCTCGCCGCTGAAGCCGGCTGCGCTCTCGGCCCAGGCGCGGATGTAGGGCAGCACCTTGGCACGCCGCTCCGCCGGCAAGGCATTGATGTCCACCAGCGAGCGCATGCGCCAGAGGTGGTCCATCCCGTCGAGCATGGCCTGCGACATGAAGGGCTGCAGGATCTCCACGACGGCACCAGCCCGCTCGAACAGGCGGGCCGCTTCCTCGACGGCGGCGCGGATCTCGGCGTCGACAGCGAGGCCGCAGCCCGCGTCGAGCAGCAGGCCGACGCGCAGGCCGCGCAGATGCTCCGCGCCGACATCGAAGGACGACCAGGCGATGTCCTGCGCCGGCAGGCTCATGCTGTCGCGCGCGTCGGGCTGGGCCAGCACCTGCATCATGAGTGCGGCGTCGGCGACGCTGCGCGTCATCGGACCGGCGGCGCGGCCCATGTAGGGCGGGTCGATCGGGATGCGGCCCAGGCTGGGCTTGAGCGTGAAGATGCCGCACCAGCTGGCCGGCAGCCTGAGCGAGCCGCCGATGTCGGTGCCGATGTGCAGCGGGCCGTAGCCGGCCGCCGCGGCGGCGCCGGCGCCGGCGCTCGAACCTCCCGGCGTCTTCGTCAGGTCCCAGGGGTTGCGCGCCAGCGTGTGGAAGCTCGAAAGGCCGGAGGACAGCATGCCGTAGTCGGGCATGGTGGTCTTCGAGACGATCACCGCGCCCGCTTCCTTCAGCCGCGCGGCCGGCGGCGCGTCGGTGGCTGCAGGCCGCAGCTCGACCGCTGCCGTGCCGGCGGGCATCGGGTCGCCGCGGGTGGCGATGTTTTCCTTGATCGTGGTCGGCACGCCGTCGAGCAGGCCCAGCGGCTCGCCGCGTCGCCAGCGCGCCTCGGAGGCGCGCGCCTGCTCGAGCGCGGCCTCGGGACGCAGCAGCCAGGTGGCCTGCAGCTTCGGTTCCCAGCGCGCGATGTGGTCGAGCACCGCGCGCGTGACCTCGACCGGCGAGAGGCTGGCGTTGCGGTAGGCGTCGAGCAGCTCCCGTGCCGACAGGTCGTGCAGCGCCTTGCTCACGACCAGGACAGCGCGGCAAGGTCGTTGACGAAGATCGGGCTTTCCTTCCAGAGCCCCTTGACGCCCTTCTTGGCGACGCTGGGAAATTGGGGCTGATAGAGGAATCCGTTCGCTGCGTCGGTGGCCAGCAGCTTCTGCGCATCCCCCAGGAGCTTGTTGCGCTCGGCCTCGTTGGCGGTGCTCTTGATCTTCGCGTAGAGGGCCGTAAATTCCTTGGAGTCGTAGCCCCAGTAGTAGTCCGGCTTGGCGTAGTTGCCCAGATCGAAGGGCTCGACGTGCGACACGATGGTGAGGTCGTAGTCGTGTGCGCCGCCGTAGGTGTTGCTGAGCCATTGCGCCCATTCGACGTTCTGGATCTTCACGTTGATGCCGATCTTGGCAAGCTCGGCCGCGATCACTTCCCCGCCTTGGCGCGCATAGGGCGGCGGCGGCAGCGTCATCGTGAGCTCGAGCGGCGTCTTCACGCCCGCTTCGGCCAGCAGTTTCTTGGCCTTCTCGACGTCGTAGGGGTTGATGGCAGTGGTATCCACATAGCCGGGCGCGCCGGGCACGTAGTGGCTGCCGATGGGTGTGCCGAAGCCGTCTGCGGCGCCCTCGATCACCGCCTTGCGGTCGATCGCGGCGAGGATGGCGCGGCGCACGCGCACATCGTTGAGCGGCTTCTTCTTGCTGTTGATCGCCAGGATGGTCTTGGCGCGCGAGCCGCCCTGGATGACCTGGAACTGCGGATTGTTCTTGAACTGCGCCACCGCGCGCGTGCCGATGGGCTTGAACACGTCGACATCGCCCGCCATCAGCGCTGCCGCCTGCGCGGCGGTGTCGGAAATGAACCGGAAGGTGACGCGCCGGAGCTTGGCCTCAGCGGGATTGCGATAGCCGTCCCACTTGCTCACGACGACCGAGGAGCCCTTGGCCCAGCTGTCGAGCTTGTACGGCCCGGTGCCGACGGGCTTGGTGGCATTGGTGTCCGCGCTCTTGGGCTCGACGATGATGGCCGTCGCCTGGCCCAGCAGGAAGGGCAGGTCGGGGTCGATCTCCTTGTTGATCAGCACCACCGTGTGGTCGTCGACCACCTGCGTGCTCAGGTTGGCGAAGGTGCGCTTGTCCTTGTTCGTGCTCTTTTCGGCGCCGGCGCGATCGAAGGAGAACTTGACGGCCTGCGCGTTGAACGGCTCGCCGTTCTGGAACTTCACGCCGCGGCGCAGCTTGAAGGTGTAGGTCCTGAGGTCGGGCGAGACCTCCCAGCTCTCGGCCAGGAGTGGCGTCACCTTGCCGTCGGCATTGATCTTCGTCAGCGTCTCGTAGATGTTGTAGTGGGTGATTTCCGCGATGGCGGATGCCGCGCCGGTGGTCGGGTCCAGGCCCGGCGGCTCGAGCGTCATGCCGATCACCAACGTGTCCTTGCGGCCCTGGGCCAGCGCGCCCTGCGGCAGGGAGAGCGGCACGGCAGCGAGTGCGGCGGTGGTCAGGAGGGTACGGCGTTTCAACATGGTCGAGGCTCCAGGCAAAAGCTGAGAAGGGGAAAGACGACGTTACATCATGCGCGGGCGGCGCGTGCTCGGGGGAAGCACCTGCTCAGGCGAGCGCCGCGGGCTCGGCGCGCGGCACCGCCGCGAGCAGGGCCTGCGTGTAGGGGTGCTCCGCATGCGCGAACAGCTGTTGCGGTGCGCCGCGCTCGACGATGAGGCCGCGGTGCAGCACGCAGACCTCGTCGCACAGGTGGTTGACCACCGCAAGGTCGTGGCTGATCAGCAGGTAGCTGATGCCGAACTTCTGCTGCAGCTCCTGCATCAGGTTCAGCACCTGGGCCTGCACCGAGACGTCGAGCGCGCTCACCGGCTCGTCGGCAACGATGAGCTTGGGTCGCGTGATCAGCGCGCGGGCGATCGCGATGCGCTGGCGCTGGCCGCCGGAGAACTCGTGCGGGTACTTGTCGAGGTCGCCGCTGCGCAGCCCCACGGCAGCGAGCGATTCGCCGGCGCGCTCGCGCTGCTCGGCGCGGCTGGTCTCGGCCAGCGCTTCCAGCGGCTCGGCGACGATGCGTGCCACGGTCTGGCGCGGGTCCAGCGAGCCGTAGGGGTCCTGGAACACCATCTGCACATCGCGGCGCGCGGCGCGCAACTCTTGTCTGGGCAGGGCATGCAGGTCGCGTCCGAGGAGCTTCACCTTGCCCGCCGTCGGCGCGTCGAGCGCCATCACCAGGCGCGCGATGGTCGACTTGCCCGAGCCCGACTCGCCGACGATGCCCATGCTGCGCCCCGGCTGCAGGCTGAAGCTCACGCCGTTGAGTGCCTTGACCGTGGGCGGCGGACCGAAGAGTCGCTCGCGCGGCAGGTTGTAGTGCCGGACCAGGTCGTCGACTTCGAGAAGCAGGCTCATGCGGGCGCTCCCTGCGCGATCACCTCGCCCAGGCGGATGCAGCGCACCTCGTGCCCGTGCGGCATGGGCGTGGGCGGCGGTCGCGTGGCGTGGCACTCGTCGATGGTGAAGCGGCAGCGTCCGGCAAAGGGGCAGCCGCCCGGCAGGTCGACCAGATCGGGCACGCTGCCGCGGATGGTGGACAGCTTCTGCCCACGCGCCGCGCCGAGCGCCGGCCGGGCGGCGAACAGGCCCTGCGTGTAGGGGTGGGCGCGCTCGGCAAAGACGGCCGCCGTCGGCCCGCTCTCGACCACGCTGCCGCCGTACATCACCAGCATCTTCGAGACGTTCTGCGCGATCACGCCCAGGTCGTGCGAAATCAGGATCAGCGCCATGCCGCGCTCGTCCACCAGGCCCTGGATCAGCTCGAGGATCTGCTTCTGGATGGTCACGTCCAGCGCGGTGGTGGGCTCGTCGGCGATCAGCAGGTCGGGCCCGCAGGCCAGCGCCATCGCGATGCCGATGCGCTGGCGCTGCCCGCCCGAGAACTGGTGGGGGTAGGCATCGAGGCGCGAGGCCGCGTCGGGGATGCCCACGCGCTCCAGCAGGGCGAGCGCCTCCTTGCGGGCGTCGGCGCGCGACAGGCCGCGATGCAGCCGAAGAGGCTCGCCGACCTGGCGCGCGATGGTGTGGACCGGGTTCAGCGCCGTCATCGGCTCCTGGAAGATCATGCCGATGCGATTGCCGCGGATCTCGCACATCGCGCGCTCCGGCAGGCCGACGAGCTCGGTGCCGTCGAAGCGGATGCTGCCGGTGACCTTGGCGGTGGAAGGCAGCAGGCCCATCAGCGACTGCACCGTGATCGACTTCCCGCAGCCAGACTCGCCGACGATGCCCAGCGTCTCGCCGCGCTCGAGCATGAAGCCGATGCCGCGCACCGCTTCGGCGGGGCCGCGCTGCGTCTGCAGTTGGACATGGAGGTCATCGACTTCGAGCAGGGGCATGGGGGGCGAAGGTCAGCGGGCGCGTGCGAGGCGCGGGTCGAGCAGATCGCGCAGGCCGTCGCCGAGCAGGTTGAGGCCGAGCACGGCGAGCGCGATCGCCATGCCCGGGAACACGGCGAGCAAAGGCGCCTGGAACATCATGGTCTGGGCCTCGCTGAGCATGCGGCCCCACGACGGCTGGGGAGGCTGCGTGCCCAGCCCCAGGTAGGACAGCGCGGCTTCGGCCAGGATCGCGATGGCGAAGCGGATGGTGGACTGCACGATCAGCACTGCCGAGATGTTGGGCAGCACATGCTGCATCGTGATCGCGAAGGCTCCCTTGCCGCAGGCACGCGCGGCGGCCACGTACTCGCGCGACCAGATGGCATTGGCCGAAGCCCGCGTGATGCGCGCGAAGGTCGGGATGTTGTAGATGCCGATGGCGATGATCGCGTTGACGATGCCGGCGCCGAACACGGCCGTCATCATGATGGCCGAGAGGATGGCGGGGAAGGCCATCGAGAAATCGGCGAAGCGCATGATGGCTTCTTCCACCCAGCCGCGCCGCGCGGCCGCCAGCAGGCCCAGCGCGGTGCCCACCACCAGGCCGATGCCGACCGCGATCACGCCCACCAGGATGGACGCGCGCGCGCCCACCAGCAGCAGCGAGGCCACGTCGCGGCCGAACGTGTCGGTGCCCAGCCAGTGCGCGGCCGTGGGCGGCTTGAGCTTGTCGGCCATGTTCATCTCGTAGGGCGACCAGGGCGTCCAGACGAGGGAAACGGTGGCGGCCAGGACCAGCAGCAGCGTGAGCACGCCGCCGATGACGAAGCTGCGGTGATGCAGGGCGCGGCGCCAGAAGCCGGGGACCTTGAAGGCTGCCGCGCTGGGCACGGTGCTGGGAACGGCGCTCATATGTCGGAGGCCTTGATGCGCGGATCGATGACCGCATAGAGCACATCGACCACGAAGTTGACGATGACCACCATCGCCGCCAGAAGCATGACGCAGTTGCGCACCACGATCAGGTCGCGGTTGCTGATGGCCTGAAAGATCAGCCGGCCGAGCCCCGGCAGGTAGAACACGTTCTCCACCACGATGGTGCCGGCGAGCAGCTCGGAGAACTGCATGCCCATCACGGTGATCACCGGAATCAGCGCGTTGCGCAGCACATGGGTCCACAGCACGGCGCGCTGGGAGACGCCTTTGGCGCGCGCGGTGCGCACGAAGTCCTCGCGCATCACCTCCAGCACCGCCGAGCGGGTGATGCGCGCCAGGATCGCGGCCTGCACCACCGCGAGCGAGAGGGCGGGCAGCAGCAGCGCCTTGAGCCCGGCGAGCACGCCGTCATCCCAGCCTTCGAAGCCGCCGGCCGAGAACCACTGCAACTGGACGGAGAAGACGAGGATCAGCAGGATGGCGAACCAGAAGTTGGGGATCGCGATGCCCACCTGCGTCAGCCCCATCAGGCCGACGTCGCCCAGCTTGTTGTGGCGCGCCGCGGCGGTCACGCCCACGAGCAGCGCCAGCACGGTGGTGAAGGCCATTGCGAGCAGGGCCAGGGGCACGGTCAGCGTGAGCCGCTCGAGGATCAGCTCGACCACCGGGGCGCTGTAGGCGTAGCTGTCGCCGAGGTTGCCGGTGAGCAGGCCGCCGACCCAGTGCCAGTAGCGGGTCCAGGCAGGCTGGTCCAGTCCCAGCTTGGTGGCCAGGGCCGCGACCGCTTCAGGCGAGGCATCGGGGCCCATGAGCATCTGCGCGGCGTTGCCGGGCAGGATCTCGAGCACGAGGAAGACGATGACGGAGGCGCCGATCAGCGTGGCGATCAGCGTCACGAAGCGCTTGAACAGAAAGAGGCTCATGGGGCGGGCCGCAGCATAACCCGACAGACGCAATGACCATGCCCGGGGCCGATAATGCGACCCTATGGCCCTCATGATCACCGACGAATGCATCAACTGCGACGTCTGCGAGCCCGAGTGCCCCAACGATGCGATCTACATGGGCGAGGAGATCTACGAGATCGACCCGCACAAGTGCACCGAATGCGTGGGCCACTTCGAAGAGCCGCAGTGCGTGCAGATCTGCCCCGTGGCTTGCATTCCCAAGAACCCGGACCACGTCGAGTCCCGAGAGACGCTGTGGCAGAAGTTCGAGCGGCTGACGGCGGCCAAGGCGGCCGGCGCTGAAGGCAAGCCGCCTGCGGCCGCGAAGGCCTAGCTTTTTTCTGCGCTGCGGCGAGCGGCTTTTCCGGCCTTCTCCGCCTTCTTCTTCGCCGTCGCCACCGGGTCGTGGGCGCTGAAGTAATCGGGCTCCTTCTTGCCCTTCTTCTTTTTCTTGGCGCTGTCGGCCTCCGGCTTCGGCGCCGCAGGCCTGCTGTCGATGAGGGTGGGCTGGCGGCCGGCCTGCGCCTTTTCCTGGCGCAGGCGCTCGCGTTCCAGCCGGTCTCCGGCGGATTGCGCCTCGCGGATCGTGCGATCCGCGTCCCGTTTTTGCGCGGCGTCGCGCGCATCGTCGAGGGCGAGGGGCTTGCCGTCCGGGCAAGGCCGGTCGGAGTAGGTGTTGCCACAGCGCCAGGCGGCGGGGCCGGACGCGGCTGCGGTCGGCGCCCACAAGGCGCAGGCCGCCATGGCCAGGATGGCGATGCCGGATGTCGAGTTCTTCATTCTTCTGTCTCTCCCTTTCCTTTTGGAGGTGGCGCTCAGGCCGGAGCGGGCGGTCCGCCTTCGCCCGGCTCGCGCCGCGGCGGTTTGGGGCGTGGCGGCTTGCTCGTGTGGATGAGCAGGGTCGCCTTGTCCATCTCGCCGGCGACCAGGGCCGGGAAGGCGTGCAGCGTGCGGGCGATCGCGTCCTCGATCGCCTCGCGCTGTTCTTTCAGGGGCTTCTTCAGCACCCAGCCGATCACCTCGGACTTCACGCCCGGATGCCCAATGCCCAGGCGCAGGCGCCAGTAGTCGCCGGTGCCCAGCTGCGCATGGATGTCGCGCAGGCCGTTGTGGCCGGCGTGGCTGCCGCCGCGCTTGAGCTTGGCCTGCCCCGGCACCACGTCGAGCTCGTCGTGCACCACCAGGATCTCGTGGGGCTCGATCTTGAAGAAGCGGGCCAGCGCGGCCACGGACTTGCCCGAGAGGTTCATGAAGGTCTGGGGCTCGAGCAGCCACACCGGCTGGCCGCCCACCTGCATGCGGGCCACCAGCCCGTGGTAGCTGCGCTCCGGCATCAGCGTGAGCTTGCGCTCGCGCGCCAGCGCGTCGATCCACCAGAAGCCGGCGTTGTGCCGCGTGGCTTCGTACTCGGGACCGGGATTGCCGAGGCCGACGAACAACTTGATCATGGGGCGGGATTATCGGGTCGCCGCTCGCCAAAATAAAAACGGCCCGCGCGAGGCGGGCCGTGAGGGCGAAGCAGGCTCGCTGCGCGATTACTTCTTCTTGGCGGGCGCCTTGGCGGGCGCTTTGGCGTCCGTCTTGGCGGCGGCCGGGGCGCCTTCGGCGGCACCTTCCGCAGGCGCGGCTTCTTCGGCCACCAGCGGCGACACGGCCGACACCACCACCGGGTTGCCCCTGCCGTGGCTGATGTACTTCAGGCCCTTGGGCAGCTTGATGTCGCTGACGTGCAGCGTCGCGTTCTTGGTCAGGCCGGTGAGGTCCACCTCGATGAACTCGGGGAGGTCGGCGGGCAGGCAATTGACCTCGAGTTCGGTCATCACGTGGTTCACGAGGTTGTGGTCCAGCTTGACGGCGGTGGACTCTTCCTCGCCCTTGAAGTGCAGCGGCACCTTGACGGTCATGCGCGTGCGGGCATCGACCCGCTGGAAGTCCACGTGCTGCACCAGCGGGCGGAAGGGGTGGTACTGCACGTCGCGCAGCAGCACCTTGCTGGTGGCGCCGCCCAGTTCCATCTCGAGGATGGACGAGTGAAACGCTTCCTTCTTGAGCGCATGCCACAGCGCGTTGTGATCGAGCTCGATCAGCTGGGGCTGGCCGTCGCCCCCATAGACGATACCGGGCGTCTTGCCCGAAATGCGGAGACGGCGGCTCGCACCCGTGCCCTGCTTGGCGCGCTCGTAAGCGACGAATTTCATGACTCACTCCTGTGGAAGTCGACCGCGACCAGTGCGACTCCGGTTTCAAAAAGGGCGCCGCGGAGGGCGCCCGGCTTCTTGCTCAGGCCTGAAGAACCCTCAGAAGAGGTTCTCCTGGTCCGAGAACAAACTCATGACCGACTCGCCCTTGGCGATGCGCTGGATCGTTTCCGCGATCAGCGGCGCCACGGAGAGTTGGCGGATCTTGGTGCAGCCCGTTGCGCCGTCGTTGAGCGGGATCGTGTTGGTCACGACCACTTCGTCGAGGGCGCTGCCCTTGGCGATGCGCTCGATCGCGGGGCCCGAGAAGATCGGGTGCGTGCAATAGGCGTAGACCTTCTTGGCGCCGCGTTCCTTCAGCACCTCGGCCGCCTTCACCAGCGTGCCGGCGGTATCGATCATGTCGTCCATGATCACGCAGTTGCGGCCATCGATTTCGCCGATCACGTGCATGACCTCGCTCACGTTGGCGCGAGGGCGTCGCTTGTCGATGATGGCGAGGTCGCAGTCGAGCTGCTTGGCCAGTGCGCGGGCGCGCACCACACCGCCGACGTCCGGCGAGACCACGATCAAGTCCTCGTAATTCTTCAGGCGCAAGTCGCCCAGCAGCACGGGCGAGGCGTAGATGTTGTCGACCGGGATGTCGAAGAAGCCCTGGATCTGGTCGGCGTGCAGGTCCATGGTCAGCACGCGGGCAACGCCCACCGTTTCAAGCAGGTTGGCCACCACCTTGGCCGAGATCGGCACCCGGCTCGAGCGCGGGCGACGGTCCTGGCGCGCATAGCCGTAGTAGGGGATCACCGCACTGATGCGCTCGGCCGAAGCGCGCTTGAGCGCGTCGACCATGATGAGCAGCTCCATCAGGTTCTCGTTGGTCGGCGCGCAGGTCGACTGGACGACGAACACGTCGCGCGCCCGCACGTTCTGGTTGATCTCGACGGTGACTTCGCCGTCGGAGAAGCGACCGACGCGGGCCGCGCCCAGCGAGGTGCCCAGATGCTGCGCGATCTCTGCGGCAAGGCCGGGGTTGGCATTGCCGGTGAAAACCATGAAATCAGGGTGGTGAACCTGCATGAGCGTCCCGGCAAAATGCATCCGGCAATGCGAAATGGCCCTTTTGAGGGGGCCGCCAA
>DATFFA010000298.1:0-8571 GCA_035250605.1 Variovorax sp.
CGCGCCCTTCTACATGAGCCGCGCCCAGTTCGAATACTGGGAGCACACCCACCTGATCATCGATGCGGTGGCAGGCAACGGCGGCATGTTCTCGCTCGAGCGGCCCACCGGCCTGCGCTTCATCACCCGCTCGCGCCTGTATGACGACGAGGAGTGGAAGCGGCTCGAAGCCCATGGAAATCGCCGGTGAAGCGAAGGGCAAAAAGGAAGCTCAGGGGGTGAATGAAACGGCGATACGAAGCTTCAGGCTCACTGCTTCGCGCGCTTGTTCATGCGGGCGAACAGTTCCTCCGGCGCGATGGTCTCACCACGCTCCGCCTCGGCGATGGCTTCGATCAGTGCAGCTTCATCCTCGGCATCGAGGAACACTTCGCCAGTGGAGTCGGGCGTAAGCACGGTGACGACCGCCCCTTCGGGCAGCGCCACACCCTCGAGTTGCACCTTGCCGGCAACGACGGTTCCAGTTGCAATTCCCATGAGCGAATCGTACACCTGCCAAGGCCCTCCCCTTCCCGCTCGAAACATCAGTCGAATTCGCCTTTCACGAAGGCACGACTGCCGCGGGATCCGAAGGAACGATGCGTCTCAGGCCCCCCGCCACTCCACGTTGCCGCGCTCGAAGATCCGGCCCATCCGGCCGCTCGCCGCCAGCTCGTTCACCGCACGCTGCAACGCCTGCGCCAACTCGGTGGAAGCGCGCTTGACCGCCATCCCCACTGCCCAGCCGTCGCGTGGCGCGCGCGGCGAAGGCAGCGGTGCGATCTCGAAGCGCGCGTCGCCGCGCAGCACGGCTTCCAGCTCGGAGGCCAGGCCGGCCGCGGCCACGACCTCCTCGCGCAACAACGCGCGCGCGGCCTCGGTGCCGTCCTTCCATTGCGTGATCAGCTGCTTTCGATAAGCGCCGCCGTCCGCGCCGATCAGCAGCCAGCCCGCGAGCGACTGCCCCGGCACCGCCACCCGGCCGTCGGCCAGCTGAGACAGCGTGTCCAGCCGGGGCACGCGGTCGAGCCGCCTGGCGATCGCCACGCGGTCGCGGCAGTAGGGCGCCAGGATGGCGACCTGCGGATTGGCATCCATCAGCGGCCGATCGACCGGCACGTGCAGCAGCACGTCGGCCGGCCCGTAGCCGAGGTAATGCCCGCGCCACACCATGTGGCGCAGGTCGTCGGCCATGTTCTCGTCCGCATGGAAGGGCAGCAGCGACAGCCGCACGCCCAGCGATTCGGCGAGGGCTTGCGCCAGCTCGACGTCGATGCCCTTGCCGCCCGCATGGAAGGGCGGCATGTCCTGGTAGATGCCGACGGTCAGCGCGCCACGCTCGCGCACGCGCTCCAGCGGTGTGGCCGCCGCGCGCAGCGGCAGGCCCGCCATGCCTGCGGCAACGCCGGCGGCGCCCAGTCGGCGCAGCCAGTCGCGGCGATTCGCTCCGATGCTTTTCATGGCTGCCTGCGCTCAGAAGGGCTTCTCGCGGCGCGTCTCGAGGTACGCCTTGATCGACCAGACGGCTTCCTGGCTCATGACGCCTTCGAAGGGCGGCATGTACACCGCGCCGTTGCGGCTGCGGCCGGTGCGCACGGTCGAGACGTAGAAGTCGTCGATCTCCTTGACGCAGACCGCCCGGCGTCCGGCGTCCTTCATCGTCGCGCACTCGCCATCGAGCTTGCGCAAGTCGGGCGCCATGCCGCCGGAGATGGCCTCCAGGCCGTGGCAGCGGGCGCAGTTCTGGTTGTAGGCCGAGGTTCCGATCTTGACTGCGGCCTCGTTGCCGCGGAAGGGATTTTCCTCGCGCCACTGCGCGCCGAGCTTGGGCAGCGCCGAGGTGTCGACCGCCTGGGGCGTCACGTCGCCGTGCGCCCAGGCCAGGGGGGCGGCGACGCAGGCGCACAGGGCCAGCAGCAGCGCGTTGGCCTTCGCGGCGCCGCGCCTGGACGCGGAACGAATGGAAACAGGGGTGGGGGTGCGCTTCATGTCAGGTCTCCGTCATGGTTGTGTTGAAGGATGCGCAGCGGTCCGCAAACCCCGTGCCACGCCGACTTGTTGCAGGCTGGAACACAAATTGCCTTCCCGTGCCGGCGGGTTGCTCCAGATCAAGGCAGCCGGCCGGTTCGATGGCATTCTTCGGGCGGATCGGCGAGACCGGACCGAGAGTGCTGTACCCGAACAGCACAGTGCCGCGCCGCCCCCCGGGGGCGCGCGGAATTCGATGGAGACGAGCTGCCCGTCCGCGGCAGCGACACGAGCAGGAGACACGAAGATGTCCGTATCCCATCACGTTCCGGCGACGGCCGGGAGCTGGTCGACGCCCACCGCCCTGCCCTGCATGCAGCATCCCGCGCGCATGGAGCAGATCGAGCAATCGCACCAACGCTGCGCCGCCCTCGGGCTGACGCGGGTCGAGCGTCCCGATTTCGAGCCGCTGATGCGCAGCGACCTGAGCGTGGCGCGGGAGCGCAACCACCGCCTGTTCACGCATGCGGCGCCGGTGATGGAGATGCTGTTCGAGCAGATCGTCGACACCGAAAGCATGATCGTGCTGGCCGACGCCCAGGGCACCATCCTGCATTCGGTCGGCGACGACCGGTTCCTCGAGCGCGCCGGCAAGGTCGCCCTGGCGCCCGGGGTCAACTGGGCCGAGCATTCCAAGGGCACGAACGCCATCGGCACCGCGCTCTTCCAGGAGTCGCCCACCGTCGTGCATGGTGGCGAGCACTTCATCCACGCCAACAACTTTCTCACCTGCTCGGCGGCCCCCATCTTCGACCCGCGCGGCAACATGCTGGGGGTGCTCGACGTCACGGGCGACCACCGCGCCTACCACCAGCACACCATGGGCCTGGTGCGGATGTCGGCGCGCATGATCGAGAACCAGTGGCTCTCCGACGACTTCGGCAACCGCCTGAGGCTGCATTTCCACAGCCGCGCCGAATTCATCGGCACCTTGCTCGAGGGCATCGTCGTCGTGAGCGCCGACGGCAAGATCCTGGGCGCCAACCGCAGCGCCATCGACCAGCTCGACATGAGCAGCGCGGCGCTGCGCATGCACAGCCTGACCAGCCTGTTCGGCACGAGCGTGTCGGCGATCGTCGATCATTTCCGCGCGCCGCTGCCCACGCCCGCCTGCCTGAGCCTGGCGAACGGTCGGCAGTTCTTCGTGAACGCCCGTTTCAACAGCCCTCGCACGATGATGGCCGGCATGGACGTCGACGCGGCGGACGCGCCCGGCGGCCCGACCCACCCGAGCGTTCGCGCCGGGGCCGTTGCGGCTCTTCCGGGCGCTTCCACGCCCGCCGCGGGCAGCGGCTTGTCGGGCCTGCACTACCTCCGCACCGGCGACCCGCAGATCGAAGCGGTGGTCCAGAAGGTGCAGCGCGTCCTCAACCGCGACATTCCGCTGCTGATCCTCGGCGAAACAGGCACCGGCAAGGAGCTCCTGGCGCGTGCCGTTCACCAGGACTCCAGCCGCGCCAAGCAGCCCTTCGTCGCCGTCAACTGCGCCTCCATTCCCGAGTCGCTGATCGAGGCCGAGCTGTTCGGCTACGAGGACGGCGCCTTCACCGGTGCGCGCCGCAAGGGAGCCAGCGGGCGCATCGTGCAGGCCAACGGGGGCACCCTTTTCCTGGACGAGATCGGCGACATGCCGCTCGCGCTGCAGGCGCGGCTGCTGCGCGTGCTGCAGGAACGCTGCGTGACGCCGCTCGGCAGCCAGAAATCGATCTCGGTGGACATCGCCGTGATCGGCGCCACCCACCGCAACCTGCGCGAGATGATCGAGGCCGGAACCTTCCGCGAGGACCTGTACTACCGCCTCAACGGGCTGGTGGTGCGCCTGCCGGCGCTGCGCGAGCGCCGCGACCTCGACATCGTGGCGCAGCGCATCCTGCTGGCCGAGTGCCCGCAGGGCACACCCGTGATCGCGCCCGCCGTGGCCGCGCTCTTCGGGCGCTACGCGTGGCCCGGCAACATCCGGCAGCTCGCCAACGTGCTGCGGACCGCCGTCGTGATGGCGGGGGGCGAGGCGCAGATCACCGAGGACCATCTGTCCGACGACTTCCTCGATGACGCACGGCGGCTCGTCGCACCCCCGGCGGCCACGCCGCCGGCCCGCCTGATCGCAGGGCAGGATGGCGCACCCGGCCGCGCCTTCGCGCCGGAGGCTGCACCGGCATCCGGCATGCCACCGGCGGCCATTGCGTCGCCCGAGCGCTCCCTGGCGCCCGAAGGCGCCGCGGCCCGTACGCTCGAGGAAGCCGAGATCGAGATGATCCGCGCCGCCCTCGCTGCCGCGCAGGGCAACATCTCCGTCGCCTCCAAGCGTCTGGGCATCAGCCGCAACACCATCTACCGCAAGCTGCGCTGGAAGTGAACCCCACCCCCGTATCGGCTCACTTCGTGTAGCCGAGTACCCCCTCAAGGGGGCAACACCAGCGGCCCGGCCCTTCGCCGGGCTCAGGACAGGCCAAGCCCGGCTCCGCGGTGTTTCCCGCCTGGGTCGTGCCAGTTTCCCGGGAAATCCCTGTGCCGTGGCTGCGCAGCACTGCTCCACGGTGGAACAGTGTCACGCGGGCCCCGGCAAGCGTTCGCCGCGTCCGGCGCGCAAATGCCCGGGACAACTCGGTGCAATCCCTTGTCCGGACGCCACCAGCGCCGACAACGTGCCACCGGCACACCTCTTGCAGAAAGGTGATCGTCCTCGAGGCAATTCCGCCCGGACCTCACCCCAACGCTCAAGGAGACTCTCATGCAATGGTCGCAACCCACCTTCGAAGATCTGCGCTTCGGCTTCGAGATCACGATGTACATCTCGAATCGCTGAACCCTTCGGCCCCGTCGGCGGCGCATCGAGGGCGATGCGCCGCCCGCAGCCCCAGACACTCCCATGAAAATCCTCGTGCTCGGTTCCGGCGCCGGCGGCGGCTTCCCGCAATGGAACTGCAATTGCCGTCTGTGCGCGGGTCACCGCCAGGGCGCGCTGAGCGCGCATGCACGCACGCAAAGCTCGATTGCCGTGTCGGCCGACGGCGAGTCCTGGGTGCTGCTGAACGCATCCCCCGACATCGGCCAGCAGCTTCGCGGCCACGCGCAGCTGCATCCGCGCGGCGGCCTGCGCGACACGCCGATCAAGGCGGTGGTGCTGATGGACGCACAGATCGATCACGTCACCGGCCTGCTGGGCCTGCGTGAAGGCCCCTGCATCGACGTCTACGCCACGCCCTGCGTGTTCGAGGACCTGACCACGGGCCTGCCGCTGCTCAACGTGCTGCAGCACTACTGCGGCACGCGCTGGCACATGCTGCCGGTGGCGGGCGAGCAGACCCGCGCCGAGTTCCGCATCGAGGGAGTCGCCTCGCTGCGCTTCACGGCGCTGGCCATTCCCGGCATGGCGCCGCCCTACTCGCCGCACCGCCGCGAGCAGTTGGTGGGCGACAACATCGCCCTGCTCATCGAGGACCCGGGCGAGGGCAGGTGCCTTTTCTACTCGCCCGGCCTGGCGGAGGTGGGTCAGCAGGAGCTGCACTGGATGAGCGAGGCCGACTGCCTGCTCGTCGACGGCACCTTCTGGGAAGAAGACGAGATGCGGCTTGCCGGCCTGAGCCACAAGTCCGCCACCGAGATGGGCCACCTGCCGCAGACGGCCAGCGCGGCGCGCGCCGGCATGGTCGAGGCCATGCAGGCCAGCAGTGCGCGCCGCAAGGTGCTCATTCACATCAACAACAGCAACCCCATCCTCGACGAAGACAGCGCGCAGCGCCGACTGCTGGACGCGCACGGCATCGAGGTGGCGTACGACGGCATGGAGATCACCCTGTGAACACCACCACCACCGAACGGCAGGACGCCCCGGCGCCGGCGGCTGCCTGCAGCACGCCATCCCTGCGCACGTGGCGTCCCGAGGAATTCGAGGCCCGCCTGCGTGCCTGCGAAGCGCGCTACCACATTCACCACCCTTTCAACCTGCGCCTCAACCGCGGCGAGTTGCAGCCCTTCCAGGTGCGCGGCTGGGTCGCGAACCGCTTCTACTACCAGCTCTGCATCCCGCAGAAGGACGCGGCGGTGCTGGCCAACTGTGCGCAGCGCGAAGAGCGGCGGCGCTGGCTCGAGCGCATCCTCGACCACGACGGGCGCGGCGACTTCGCCGGTGCCAATGCCGGCGGCATCGAGGCCTGGAGCCGGCTCGGCCAGGCGGTGGGCCTCGGGCCCGACGCGCTCTGGTCGCAGCGCCACGTGCAGCCCGGCGTGCGCTTCGCCGTCGACGCGTACCTGAACTTCGCGCGCAGCAGGCCCTGGGAGGAAGCGGCGATCTCCTCGCTGACCGAGATGTTCGCCCCCAAGATCCACGCCGATCGCCTGGCGGGCTGGCCGGCGCTGTACCCGTGGATCCAGGCCGAGGGCCTCGCCTACTTCCGCCAGCGCATCCCGCTGGCCACGCGCGACGTCGAGCATGGCCTCGAGGTCGCGCGCCGCTGGGCCTGTACACGCGAGCGCCAGGAGCGCGCGCTCCAGATCCTGAATTTCAAGCTGGACATCCTGTGGTCCATGCTCGACGCCATCGAGCGCGCCTACCCCGACGATCTGGCCGAGGAGCTGCGGCCATGACGGCCCCCGACGCCAGGCCTCACGTGGCCACGATGTTCCGGCTGCAGTTCGAGCCGGCGCAAGACAGTTGGGTGCTGCTCTACCCGGAGGGCATGGTGCGGCTCAACACGCCGGCGGCCGAGATCCTGCGGCGCTGCGACGGCTGCCGCTCGGTGGACGAGATCGTGGCCGAACTGGAGCTCGCCTTCGCGCAGCCCGCGCTCCACGACGATGTCTGCGCCTTCCTCGCACAGGCCCGGCAGCGCGGCTGGCTGCAGCAGGACCTGCAATGAACCGCCGGGCCGCTCCCGAGGCGAATGGCAACGCAGCCGAAGGCGAAGGCGCTCCGATGCACGCCACGCACGCGGCCCATGCGGTGCCCGGCCCCGCCACCAAGCCGCCGATGTGGCTGCTGGCGGAATTGACCTACCGCTGCCCGCTGCATTGCCTCTTCTGCTCGAACCCGGTCGACTACGCCCGGCACCAGGACGAGCTGGACACGCCGACCTGGAAGCGCATCCTCGGCGAGGCACGCGCGCTCGGTGCGGTGCAGCTCGGCTTCTCGGGCGGCGAGCCGCTGCTGCGCGAGGACCTGGAGGCGCTGGTGGCCCATGCGCGCGGGCTCGGCTTCTACACCAACCTCATCACCTCCGGCGTCGGGCTCACCGAAGGCCGCGCCAAGGCGCTGAAAGCGGCCGGACTGGACCACATCCAGCTCTCCTTCCAGGATTCGACGCGCGAGCTCAACGACTTCATCAGCTCGACGCGCACCTTCGAGCTCAAGTCCAGGGTCGCCGCGATCATCAAGGCGCAGGGCTACCCGATGGTGCTGAACTGCGTCATGCACCGCTTCAACCTGCCGCACGTGGGCCGCATCATCGACATGGCAGAGCGCATGGGCGCCGACTACCTCGAGCTTGCCAACACGCAGTACTACGGCTGGGCCTGGCTCAATCGTGCGGCCCTGATGCCCACGGTCGAGGAGCTGCGCGATGCCGAAGCCATTGTGATGGCCCATCGCGAGCAGCAGGGCAGCCGCATGAAGGTCCTCTGGGTCTCGCCCGACTATGCCGACGCCAAGCCCAAGCCCTGCATGGCAGGCTGGGGCTCCCTGTTCATGGTGGTGGCGCCCGACGGCAAGGCCTTGCCCTGCCACAGCGCGCGCATGCTGCCCGGCATCGACTTTCCGGACCTGCGCGACACGCCGGTGCGCGACGCCTGGTATGACAGCGGCGCCTTCAACCGCTACCGCGGGCAGGGCTGGATGAAGGACGGCTGCAGCGACTGCGACGAGCGCGAAAAGGACTTCGGCGGCTGCCGCTGCCAAGCCTTTCTGGTCACCGGCGATGCGGCCGCCACCGACCCGGTGTGCCCGAAAAGCGAGCACCGCGGGCGCATCGACGCCATGCTGGCCGAGGCGCAGGCCGAGCGCACGCAACAAGCGGGATGCGGCGCGCCGGTGCAGCCGCTTCGCTTTGTGCCCGGCGCCTCCAGGCAGGCAGGGCTGATCTACCGCGGCGACGAGAACTCGCGCCGGCTGTCGGCCATGAAGGACGCACCATGCTGACGGTGCGCAGCCTCACCCACCGCTACGGCGAGCGCGTGGCACTCGACGCGCTCAGCCTGTCGGTGCCGCGCGGCAGCTTCACCGTCCTGCTCGGGCCCAATGGCGCCGGCAAGTCCACGCTGTTCCAGCTGCTCACCGGCCTGTTCGCCGCCGCGGCCGGCGACATCGAGGTGGCTGGCTTCTCGATGCGCCGCCAGGCGCGGCGGGCGCTCGCGCACATCGGCGTCGTCTTCCAGCAGCAGTCGCTGGACCTCGACCTGAGCGTCGCGCGCAACCTCCAGTTCCACGCCGACCTTCACGGCTTGCCGCGCGCCCAGGCCGCCGAGCGCATCGCCTCGCAGGCACAGCGCTTCGGCCTGGCCGACGAGCTGGCGCGGCGCGTGCGCGAGCTGTCGGGCGGCACCCGGCGCAAGGTGGAGCTGGCGCGCGCG
>DATFFA010000299.1:0-8916 GCA_035250605.1 Variovorax sp.
GCGCCGCTCAGCCGGCCCGCGCTGAAATGGCGCGCGGGGCGGAGGGGCCCACCGCGGCGTCCGCCTGGGGCTGCGGGTCGCCCTCGACGCGCAGCCGGGGCAGGAACTGCGGGTACTCGCGCTGCATGAAGTCGATCAGCCCCTCGCGCACCGTGCAGCGCAGGTCGAAGGCGAGCGAGGAGGAGGCGGCGGTGCACAGCACGCGGATCTGCATGGTGCGCTCGGTGGCGTCGGTCACGCGCAGGTTGAAGAAGCGGCCGTCCCACTCGGGCGCCGACTTCACGATGCGCTCGACCTCCTCGCGCAGCGGCGCCAGCGGCATGCCGTAATCGGCGTAGATGAAGACCGAGCCCAGCAGCTGCGAGCTGCTGCGCGTCCAGTTCTGGAAGGGCTTCTCGATGAAGTAGGACAGCGGCAGGATCAGGCGCCGGTCGTCCCAGATGCGCAGCACGACGAAGGTGCCGGTGATCTCCTCGACGCGGCCCCATTCGCCCTCGACCACCAGCACGTCGTCGATGCGGATCGGTTGCGCCAGCGCGATCTGCAGGCCGGCGATCAGGTTGCTGAACACCGGCTTGGCGGCCAGGCCGGCCACGATGCCGATCACGCCCGCGGACGCGAGCAAGCTGGCGCCGACCTGTCGCGCGCCGGGAAAGGTCATGAGCATCAGCGAGGCACCGGCCACCAGCAGCACGCTGCCGGCGGTGCGCGCCAGCACGCGGGTCTGGGTGAGCACGCGGCGCGCCTGCAGGTTGTCTTCCACGTCGTGGGGGTGCTTGGCCAGCACGCCGTCGGCGATGCCGTTGACGGCGCGCACGGCCAGCCAGGTCGCAGCCGCGATCAGCAGCAGGCCGTTGAGGTGGCGCACGCTGTCGACGAAGCGCAGGTTTTCCGGCGCGGCCTGCCACACCATCTGCAGCGCGACCAGCGGCAGCGCAAAGCGCGCCGGGTTCTGGATCTTGACCAGCATGGCGTGCAGCACGGGGGCGTGGCGCGTCAGGCGCCGCAGCACCATGCCGCCGATGCGGTGGACGAGCAGCGCAAGCGGGACGGCGATCAGCGCGGCCAGGGAGGGTCCGAACCACGGGTGGGCGAGCAGCATCTCCTTGTTCATCAGGCGATCTTGGGCGTGTCGAGGAGGGGGGGTTGAAGAATGCGCGCCGCGTCGTCGCGCAGCTGCGCCGAGATGCCGATCGCCATGTCGAGCCGGCGCAAGAGCCAGGGGCTGACGTCGTTGTCGAAGGGATCGGGCAAGGGGATGGATTCGGCCACCGTGGTCGCGGCGGCGCTCTCGGGCATGACCGGGCCGGTGGTGGGCGTGCTGCCGATGTTGGCCTCGATGCGTGCGGCCGCACGCTGCAGCGGGCCCTCGATCTCGGCCGGCGTGAGCCGGTCCCGCCGCAGCACCAGCATGGATTTGACCGCGCTCAACTGGGCCAGCAGCTGGTAGCTGTGCGCCTGCAGGTGCTCCAGCGGCTCCAGCGGCGGCTGCACCGCGCGCGGCTCCGAGAGCGAACGCTGCGTGGCCTGGACCAGCGCCGAGAGGCTGTCGTAGGCCTCGCGGCGCGCCAGGCGCCATTCGAGCTCGGGACTGGTCTGCACCGCACGCAGCTGGCCCAGGCCGAGGGCGAGCCGCGCGTGGCGCGCCTGCGCCGTCAGGGTGCGCGCGACCAGCGAGGGGATCTGGCTGCGCTCCCAGGAGGGCAGCACGTAGCAGAAGGCCCAGGCCAGGCCGGCGCCGATCAGCGTGTCGGCCACCCGCTCGAAGAGCGCGAAGGTGGGGCTCATGCCGACGTTGAGCTGATGGGCCTGCAGCAGGCCGAGCACGGTGGCGGCCACCGAGGTGATCAGGTACTTGCGCACGGCGAAGCCGTGCGCGATCGCCTGCGCCGCAGTCATCGCGACCAGCGCCCCCAGCGCGCTGGGATGGAGGGACAGCAGCGCCACCGCGACCACGCAGCCCAGCAGCGTGCCGGCCACCCGGCTGTTGCGTCGTTCCAGGGTCTGCGAGAGGCTGCCGCGCAGCACCACCACGATGGTCAGCAGGATCCAGTAGTCGTGCGAGCCCCAGGGCAGCATCACGGCGATCGCATAGCCGACGGCGACCGCGAGCGCGGCGCGGATCGCATGGCGCAGCGGCGGCGCGTCCCAGCGCCACAGCGTGAGAAAGGGCAGCAGCGACCAGTCGGTGGGGCTCACGAACATCTGCCAGTTGGCCCGCACCACCGCGAGGTCGGGCTCGATCTCGCCGCGCGCCAGACCCACGAGGCGCAGCACCTCGTCGTTGATGTGGCCGATGCGGCTGGCCAGCCCGCGCGCGAGCATGGCGGGCGTGGGCCCGGCGGAGAAGGGCGGGTGCGCCGCGTCTTCTTCGAGATGGATGGCGGCCAGCTCCGGACGGCGGTCGGACGCGGGATCGGGCTGGCGGCCGAGCAGCAGGGCGTCGGCCAGCGCGACCGTCTCGTCGGCCAGCTCCAGGAGGATGCGCTGCATCTCGCACAGCGCGGCGGCATGGCCCGGGTGCGCCTTCAGCGCGTCGAGATCGAGCTCGCTGGCCAGCAGCATGTCGCGCAGCTCCAGCACCGTGACCAGCATGCCGGCGAGCCGCTGGCGGCGCGGCGTGCGCGGCGATTCGAGCACGATGTCGCGCGTGGCCTGCAGCTGGTCGGCCAGCGCCGCCTGCTCGCGCAGCAGCTGGCCGAGCAGCGGGGCGGGCACTTCGCGCACGTCGCCGGCGTCGTCCCTGGGCGTGAACTGGCCCGCCTCGGTGCGCATCAGCGCGGCCAGCGAAGACAGCAGGTCGGCCATCGCCTGCACCCGGTAGCGGCCGTTGAGCGCGTGGTTCGCGAGCACGGCGTAGAGCACGTAGAGACCGGCGCCCAGGCCGAAGTACAGCGTGCGCTCGACGGCCTCGTGCATGCCGGTGGGCGTCGGCGTGGCCATCGAGAAGATCATCGAGAACATGATCGCGATGGCGATCGGAATGCCCCGTTTGCCCCAGGCCATGGCCACGAAGGCCAGGAAGGTCGCGGGCACCAGCAGCAGCCCGAGGCGCAGCGGCGCCGAATGCAGCAGCTGCACGCAGAAGAAGAGCGGCAGCCCGACCAGCGGAGAGGGCACCATCTGCCAGAACTTGCCGCGGCGCGGGCCCGGCAGGTCGGGCGGTGCGGTCACGATCACCCCGACGCCGGCGGCGGCAGCAGCTGCAACGCCCAGAGCGAGGTGAACGCCGCCCGAGATCAGCAGCAGCCCGAAGGCGACCGACAGCCCGTTCGCGACGTAGTGGGAGAGCGCCACGCGCAGCGCGGCGCGGCCTCTTTCGGTGGCGGCGCGCTGCGCCTGCATCACTCGGCGGCGGGGTCGCCCGCGGCGGGCGTGGCGGGGCTTCCTTCGCGGCGCAGGCGGGTGAGCTTGCGTGGTGCCGGGGCGGCGGCTGCGGCTTCGGCCGCTGCCTCGGCAACGGCGGTATCGGCATGCACGGTGCTGCGCGCGTAGACGCTGCCGGCCGAAGGATCGACCGCACGCACGCGTTCGCTGGCGGCAAACTTGTCGTCCACGCTCGCGAACTTCGAGTACTTGGCGAGCAGCGGCACCAGCTGGCCGTAGATGCGCGGCGAGCCGGCGAGGCACTCGCGCTGCTCCAGGAAGTCGGGCTCGCCCGTGAAGTTGCCGATCAGTCCGCCGGCTTCGGTGACCAGCAGCGAGCCGGCCGCCACGTCCCAGATGTTGAGGCCGGTCTCGAAGAAGGCGTCGCTGAAGCCGGCGGCGACATAGGCCAGGTCCAGCGCCGCAGCGCCGGGGCGGCGCAGGCCGGCGGCGCGCGGCATCAGGTCGGCCATGATGGCCAGGTACTGCTTGAAGTTGTCGCCGGTGCGGAATGGGAAGCCGGTGGTGATCAGGCACTCGTGGAGCCTGGTGCGCTTGCTCACGCGGATGCGGCGCTCGTTCATGAAGGCGCCGCGGCCGCGGGTGGCGGTGAACAGGTCGTTGCGCGTCGGGTCGTAGATGACGGCGTGCTCGACCTTGCCCTTGATCGCGAGCGCGATCGAGACGCAGTAGACGGGGAAGCCGTGGATGAAGTTGGTGGTGCCGTCCAGCGGATCGATGATCCAGACGAAGTCCGAATCCTTGGCGCCGTGCTCGGTGCCCGATTCTTCGGCGAGGATGCCGTGTCCCGGGTAGGCGCCGAGCAGCGTTTCGATGACCGCCCGCTCGCTCGCGTGATCGACCTCGGTGACGAAGTCGTTGACCTGCTTCTGCGAGACGCGCACGGCCTCGATGTCGAGCGCGGCGCGGTTGATGATGGCGCCGGCGGCGCGGGCGGCCTTGACGGCCACATTGAGCATGGGGTGCAGGTTGGGAGACGACATCGGATTGTGGGAAGAACGGCGGGCGGGGCCCTGGGAAGGCGGCCCGGCGATGCAGGCGGCGAGAATTGCGGATTTTACCGGGTCGGGCCCGGCCTCCGTCCGCTCCCTCTTCCGTCCGTCCATGCGCACTCGCTTCATCCTGATCCAGACCAGCCATGCCGGCAACGTCGGCGCCGCCGCGCGCGCCATGAAGACCATGGGCTTCGACGAGCTGGTGCTGGTGGCGCCGCGCTGGGCCAACGTGCTGCGCCGCGAGGAAACCATCCAGCGCGCCAGCGGGGCGCTGGACGTGCTGGAGCGGGCCCGCATCGTCGACACGCTCGACGATGCGCTCGACGGCGTCACCCACCTCTGCGCCACCGCGATGGTGCCGCGCGACTTCGGTCCGCCGACGCGCACGCCGCGCGAGCATCTGGGGCCGCTCGCCGCCGGGGACGAGCAGCACGTTGCCTTCCTGTTCGGCTCGGAGCGCTTCGGCATGCGCAACGAGGACGTGTACCGCTGCCATGTGGCGCTCAGCATTCCGACCGACCCTGACTTCGGCTCGCTGAACCTGGGCGCGGCGATCCAGGTGATCGCCTACGAATGGCGGCTGGCCCTCGGCGGCTTCGGGGTGCGCGAGGCGACCGCGCCGGTGTCGGCCGCCGACGCACGGGCGGTGGCGGGCATGCTGGAGCACTGGGAGCGCTCGCTGGTGCAGATCGGCTTTCTGGACCCGGAAGCGCCCAAGAAGCTGATGCCGCGGCTGCAGCAGCTCTTCAACCGTGCCCAGCCGACGCCTGAGGAGATCCACATCCTGCGCGGCATCGCCAAGGCCATGGCCGATGCGGCGGGCGGCGGGAGCTACAAGACCCCATCGCCCGCGCGCGATGAACCCAGCCCTTAGACTGCGCAGCCCATATCGTCATAACAAGAACATCCCATGTTCTCGCGCCTGCGCTCCGACATCCAGTGCATCCTCGACCGCGATCCGGCGGCGCGTTCGCGCTGGGAAGTGCTGACCCTCTACCCCGGCCTGCATGCCCTGGTGCTGCATCGCATGGCGCACTGGTGCTGGGGCCACGGCCTGAAGTGGGTGGGCCGCTTCGTCTCCTACGGCTCGCGCTGGCTCACCGGCATCGAGATCCATCCGGCCGCGGTCATCGGCGATCGTGTGTTCTTCGACCATGCGATGGGCGTGGTGGTCGGCGAGACGGCAGAGATCGGCGACGGCTGCACCATCTACCAGGGCGTGACGCTGGGCGGCACCTCGCTCTACAAGGGCACGAAGCGGCACCCCACGCTGGGCAAGGATGTGGTGGTGAGCGCCGGGGCCAAGGTGCTGGGCGGCTTCGTCGTGGGCGACGGGGCCAAGATCGGCAGCAATGCGGTGGTGATCAAGCCCGTGCCTGCGGGGGCGACCGCCGTCGGGATCCCGGCGCGCATCATTCCGGCCAGCACGGCAAGCAGCGGCGATTCGAGCAGCACCGAAAGGAAGTTCGAGGCCTACGGGATCACGCAGGAAGACGACCCGCTGTCGCTGGCCATGCGCAGCCTGATCGACAACGCATCGAGCCAGGAGCACCAGATCGCGCTGCTGTGGCAGGCGATCGAGACGCTGTCGGCGCAGCCGGGGAAGAAGGACTGCGTGCCCGGGGACGCAGCGACCAAGGAATGCTTCGAGGCGCAGCGGCTGACCGAACTCGTCGGCAAGTGACGCTCCGGCTCCTTCAGGGGGTCGGGGGCCGGATCGCCGACTTCGGCCTGAAGGCCTTGCACACCGCCTCGTCCGTTTCCAGATAAGGCCCACCGATCAGGTCGATGCAGTAGGGCACTGCCGAGAAGATGCCGGGCACCACCTGCGTGCCGTCGGGGCTCTTCAGCCCTTCCAGCGTTTCCGCGATGGACTTCGGCTGCCCGGGCAGGTTGATGATCAGGCTCTTGTCGCGGATCACCGCCACCTGCCGCGACAGGATGGCGGTCGGCACGAAACGCAGGCTGATCTGCCGCATCTGCTCGCCGAAACCCGGCATCTCCTTGTGGGCGACGGCCAGCGTGGCCTCGGGCGTCACGTCGCGCAGGGCCGGGCCGGTGCCGCCGGTGGTCAGCACCAGCGAGCAGCCGGCGTCGACCAGCGCGATCAATGCGGCGCTGATGGCCGCCTGTTCGTCGGGGATGAGGCGAGGCTCGAAATCGATGGGATTGCGCAAGGCGCGCTGCAGCCATTCCTGCAGTGCGGGCAGGCCCTTGTCTTCATAGACCCCACTGGAGGCGCGGTCGCTGATGGAGACGATGCCGATGCGCACCGGGTCGTGCGGGTTGCTCACTGGAGTACCTTCGCCTTCGGCTGCGGTGCTATTCGCCTTCGGAGCGGCCGTGCGGCTCATAAGGCGACCTCCGCGTTCCGCGCTGCGGTGCGATCCGAGTTGGGAGCGGCCCGGCGTCTCATGCATCTTCCTCGCGCGCCTGCGCCGCGGCTTCGGCCGCATGGTCCGCGGTGCCATGCACTTCGAGCTGCGCGCGCAGCAGCTGGAACACCTCGCGGTAGGCCTTGCCCTGGCGCGGTGCCTCGCCGGGCGGACCTTCCTTGAGGTCCTTGCGCGCCTGGCGCACCAGTGCGCGCAACTGCTGGGCGTCGGTGCCCGGATGCGTTTCGATCCAGCCGCCCAGCGCGTCGTCGTCCGCGATCAGCCGGTCGCGCCAGCGCTCGGCATCGTGCAGGATGGCCGCTTCCTGGGCGGGGCCGCGGTTCTGCTCGTCGAGCGCAGCGCGGATGGCATCGAGCGTGGCGGCGTCGAGGCCGCGCATCAGCTTGCCGATGAACTGCATCTGGCGGCGCTTGCCTTCGAAGTTGGTGATGCGCTTGGCTTCGTCGATGGCGTCGCGCAGCTTGTCCCCGAGGTCCAGCTTGTCGAACAGGCCGGCGCGCAGGCCCAGCAGGGCTTCGCCCAGCGTCTGCAGTTCGGCGCTCTCGCGCTTGAGGTCGGTCTTGCTCGCCGCGTCGCTGCCTTTGAGCTCGCGCTTGAGCTCGAGGTCGAGTTCGCTGCCTTCGGCGACAAAGGTGCCGCGGACGAAGTAGCCTTTCTTGGGTTTGCGGGACATAGAGGCAATCGTAAGGCCGTGAGCCGCTCCGTCGAGAACGGGGGCGCAAGTATCATAGCCGCCACATGAGCACCTCTTCCTCGCGCGCCGACTCCGGCTTCGCCTACAGCCGTTCCTTCTTCGAAAACCTGGTCGACTCGGCCCTGGCGCACGCCGGGAAGCTCGGCGCCACCGACGCCGGCGCAGAGGCGTCCGAGGGCTGCGGCCTCAGCGTCTCGGTGCGCAAGGGCGAGCTCGAGAACGTCGAGCGCAACCGCGACAAGTCGCTGGGCGTCACGGTCTACGTGGGCCATCGCCGCGGCAATGCCAGCACTTCCGACTTCTCCGAGGCGGCCATCGCCCAGACGGTCCAGGCGGCCTACGACATTGCGCGCTTCACGGCCGAAGACCCGGTCAGCGGCCTGCCCGACGAAGCCGACATCGCGACCGAGCAGCCCGACCTGGACCTCTTCCACCGCTGGGACATCACGACCGAGCAGGCCGCCGCGCTGGCGCTGGAATGCGAGGCCGCCGCGCTGTCGACCGACAAGCGCATCACCAACAGCGAAGGCGCCGGCGTCTCGGCGCAGCACAGCCACTTCTTCAGCGCCCACACGCGCGGCTTTCGCGGCGGCTATGCCAGCTCGCGCCATTCGATCTCGGTGGCGCCCATCGCGGGCAAGGGCGACGACATGCAGCGCGATGCCTGGTACAGCTCGATGCGCTCGGCGGAGGAGCTCGCGAGCCCCAAGGCGGTCGGGCGCTATGCCGCCGAGCGGGCGCTGAGCCGCCTGAAGTCGCGCAAGATCAAGACCACCGAATGCCCGGTGCTGTTCGAATCGCCGCTGGCTGCGGGCCTGCTGGGCGCGCTGGTGCAGGCCACCAGCGGAGGTGCGCTGTACCGCAAGAGCACGTTCCTGCTCGACTCGCTGGGCAAGCCGGTGCTGCCCTCGCACATCGACGTGCTGGAAGACCCGCACATCCCGCGCGGCAAGGGCAGCTCGGCCTTCGACGACGAGGGCGTGGCCACCCGCAAGCGCAAGGTGGTCGACGGCGGCCGGCTCGAGGGCTACTTCCTGAGCACCTACTCGGCGCGCAAGCTGGGCATGAAGACCACCGGCAATGCCGGCGGCTCGCACAACCTCACCCTGAGCTCGCGCCGCACGAAGCAGGGCGACGACCTCGACGCCATGCTGGCCAAGCTGGGCACCGGCCTGTTCGTGATCGAGCTCATGGGGCAGGGCGTCAACTACGTCACCGGCGACTATTCGCGCGGCGCCAGCGGCTTCTGGGTCGAAAACGGGAAGATCGCCTTTCCGGTGCAGGAGATCACGATCGCCGGCAACCTGAAGACGATGCTCATGGGCATCGAGGCGGTCGGCGCCGATGCCTACAACTACGGCGCCAAGACCACCGGCTCGCTGCTGGTGAACCGGATGAAGGTGGCCGGCAGCTGATCGCCGCTTGCCAGTTCCGCGTTCAGGGG
>DATFFA010000300.1:0-4281 GCA_035250605.1 Variovorax sp.
AGCCGGGGCCGAGGCAGCAGGCGCTTCGGCCGGCGCCGGCGGGGTCTGGGCAAAGCCGGCGGTGCCGGCGACGAGCACGCTCAGCCCGAGGGCGAGAGAGACAAGCAGTTTTTTCATTGGATCTTTTCTTTCGTGCCTCGAAGTCAAAGGGCTTCGCGGCCGGTTTCCCCTGTGCGGATGCGCACGACCTGCTCGAGGTCGTAGACGAAGATCTTGCCGTCGCCGATCTTGCCGGTGCGCGCGGCGCTCTCGACCGCCTCGATCACGCGCTCGACCAGATCGTCGGCCACGGCGGCCTCGATCTTGACCTTGGGCAGGAAGTCGACCACGTACTCGGCGCCGCGATAGAGCTCGGTGTGGCCTTTCTGGCGACCGAAGCCCTTGACCTCGGTCACGGTGATGCCCTGCACGCCGATCGTCGAAAGCGCTTCGCGCACTTCGTCGAGCTTGAATGGTTTGATGATGGCTGTGACCAGCTTCATGATGTTTCCCCCACAGATTTCACGATGTTTCTCCTCAGGATGGATCGGGACGGGACGCGTGGCCGCGTCAGAGCGTCTTGGTCAGCGTAACGATGAACCGCGCCTTGTTGGGCGACCAGGTCTGCTGGCCGACCGGGCCGAAGCCCACGTCGATGCCCGGGCTGGACACCAGCAGGTACGAGCTCTTCTTGTTGGCGCCCTGCACCGAGCCGGCCAGCGACAGGCCGTTGCCGAAGTCGTAGGAGGCGCCCACGTTGTAGTCCACGTAGCTCTTGTAGCCCAGGCTGCGGATGTCGCTGCTCATGTGCGTGTAGCCCACCGCCGCCTTCAGCGTGACCTTGGGCACGATCTCCTTGGTGTAGGCGAGATTGAAGTAGCCGGTGTTGCGGCCCTTGAGGCCCGAGCCGTCGCGCTCGCCGGCGTAGTTGAAGTAGTCCTTGGAGACGGTGTGCGAGTACTTGAAGGTGAAGGAACCGACGGCCTCGTTGGCATAGGTGGCTGCGCCGTACAGCTCGGTGGTGTTGCCGCGGGCGTTGCCCGGGTAGATGTAGCTGAGGACACCGAAGTCGAGGTCGAACACGCCGGCCTTGAACTTGTAGCCGCCGTAGATGTCGCTCTCGATGCTGTTGCCGTTGAGCCAGTTGACGCTGGAGTTCCAGTTGCCGATGTAGAAGCCGCTCTCGCCGAACGCATAGTCGAAGCCGCCCTGGATGGCGGGCTTGAAGCCCTTGGTCTTGGCGAAGCCGCCGCTGCCGAGGACGTCCTGGTCCTGGCCCCGGAACTTGTAGTTGCTGGTCAGGGAAACGTTCCCCGTCAGCTGGGCGCTCGCCAGCATTGGAAGGGCTGCCAAAGCGGCCACTGCCAAGGCGGACGCGGTTTTACGGTGCATCATCGGGAGACTCCTCGGTCGGTTTTGAAATGGTTGGATACCGCTTCAAAGCAGGGAGCGTGCCAAATCTCGCAGCCGCGAGCCGCGGAGCCTGAGAGAGGTGCATGGAGACGCATGAACGAATGATGGTTGCACCATCTTGGTGAAAAGGGAGAAAAATGAGTCTGTCTTTGGTGCAAAGCCGTGCTTTGCTGGGCCTGGAAGCGGCGAATGTCACGGTCGAGGTGCATCTGGCCAATGGCCTGCCCAGCTTCACGCTGGTGGGCCTGGCCGATGTGGAGGTGAAGGAAGCGCGCGAGCGCGTGCGCGCCGCCATCCAGAACGCCGGCCTCGAATTCCCGAGCAACAAGAGGATCACGGTCAACCTGGCGCCGGCCGACCTGCCGAAGGACTCGGGCCGCTTCGACCTGCCGATCGCGCTGGGCATCCTGGCGGCCGCCGGGCAGATCGAGGCGGCACGGCTGGCCGGCCACGAGTTCGCGGGGGAGCTCTCGCTGTCAGGGCATCTGCGGCCCGTGCGTGGTGCACTGGCGATGGCACTGGCGCTGCATGGCCGCGGCGTCGCGACGCGGCTGGTGCTGCCGGCCGAAAGCGCGCGCGAGGCCGCCCTGGTGCCCGGTGCCGAGATCTACGGTGCGGACCACCTGCTCGATGTGGTGCGGCAGTTCCTGCCGGGCGGACCGGCGCCGGGCGAGGCGGCGGACGATGGCTGGCACCGGGCATTGCCCGCCCCCGCCGGGCCGCCGGCGGCCGTCGCCGATCTGGCGGAGGTCAAGGGTCATGCGGGTGCGAGACGTGCCCTTGAGATCGCCGCGGCAGGCCAGCACAGCCTGCTGATGGTGGGCCCGCCGGGTTCCGGCAAGTCGATGCTGGCCCAGCGCTTCGCCGGCCTCCTGCCGGAGATGAGCGTGGACGAGGCGCTGGAGAGCGCCGCCGTGGCCAGTTTGCAGGGCCGCTTTGCCGTCGAGCGCTGGCGCGTGCGGCCGACCTGCAGCCCGCACCACAGCGCCAGTGCGGTGGCCTTGGTGGGCGGCGGCTCGCCGCCCCGGCCGGGAGAAATCTCGCTGGCGCACAACGGCGTGCTGTTCCTCGATGAGTTCCCCGAGTTTCAGCGCAGCGCGCTCGAGGCGCTGCGCGAGCCGCTGGAGACCGGCAACATCACCATCGCGCGAGCGGCGCGGCGTGCCGAGTTCCCGGCCCGCTTCCAACTGGTGGCGGCCATGAACCCCTGCCCCTGCGGCTGGCTCGGCTCCTCGCTCAAGTCCTGCCGCTGCACGCCGGACCAGGTGGCGCGCTACCAGGGCAAGCTCAGCGGGCCTTTGCTGGACCGCATCGACCTGCACATCGAGGTGCCCGCACTGCCGGCGACCGAATTGCTGGACACCCCCGCCGGCGAAGCCAGCGCCGAGGTGCGTGTACGCGTGGTCGAAGCCCGCGAGCGCGCCATTCGCCGGCAGGGCAAGGCCAACCAGGCGCTGCAAGGCGCGGAGATCGACCGCCACGCGCAGCTCGATGCCGCCGCGCTGCAGTTCCTGCATGCGGCGGCGTCGCGGCTGGGCTGGTCGGCGCGCGGCACCCATCGCGCGCTCAAGCTGGCCCGCACGATCGCGGACTTGGCCGGCGCCGGCACGGTGCAGGCGGGGCATGTGGCGGAGGCGGTGCAGTACCGGCGTGCGTTGCAGGTGGGCGCCTGAGCGTGGGACCTGCAGTTGCCGATCTTTTGCCGATGTTGCTTCGTTCGCGCGTGCATCGGCATGAAACAGCGCACGCGACAACTCAGCGCTTGAACCGCCCCCCGCTGATGATCGACAGGTCGACGTAGTCGATCCCCGTGTGATCCTGCGGCGAGTAAGCCACCTCCAGCCCGCCGCCCGTGTCGTATCGGAAGTCGTTGAGCACCGCAAGCAGCTTGGCGCGCGTCGGCTTCGGGCCGGTGCGGCGCAGCGCCTCGACCAGCACCTTGGTGGCGACGAAACCTTCGAGCAGCGCCGGCGAGAGCTCGATGTCGCCCTTGGCCTTGGCCAGGTCCGAGGCCTCCTTGATCAGCGGATGCGCCATCGCGCGCTCCGAGGGCAGCACCTGCATGACCACCACGCCGCCGCTGGCGTTGCCCAGCTCCTTGATGAAACCCGAGGCCGCGTTGTTCGACAGCGTGATGACCTGCGCCGCGGAACCCGCCGCGCGCAGCGCCTTGATGCCTTCGGTGACGGCGGTGCCGGAGCCGATCCACAGCACGGCCTGCGCGTTGGCGGCAGTGAGCTTGGGCACGATGGTGGCGTAGTCGGGCTTGTTGCGATCGGCCAGCGCCAGCACGACCGGCTTCAGGCCCGCCTTGTCGAAGCCCTTCATTGCACCTTCCATCGCATCCTTGCCGAAGGAGTCGTCGGCCTGGACCACGGCGATGCGCTGCATGCTCACGGTGTGCAGATGCAGGACCGCCTTCTCGGCCTCGCGCTGGTAAGTGGAGCGGACGTTGAACACGAGCTTCTGCACCGGCTTGTGCAGCGACATGGCGCCGGTGGACGGCCCGATCAGCGGGGTGCCGCTCTTGTCGAGCAGCGGAATGACGGCCAGCGCATTGGGCGTCCCGCGGTTGAGCAGCAGCGCGAGAACCTTCTTGTCCTCGATCAGGATGCGTGAGTTCTCCGCCGAGCGCTTCGGGTCCAGCCCGTCGTCCAGGCGGATCACCTCGACCTTCTCGCCGTGGATGCCGCCCTGTGCATTGACGTGGTCGATGACCAGTTGCGAGCCGGCGATGGTCTCCCTCACGCTGGCCGCGACGGGCCCCGACATGTCGGCGGACTGGCCGATCAGGATCTGGGCTGTTGCATTCGCGGCGCTCAAGACGAGCGCAGCAGCGCAGCAGAGAACTCGCACGGTTTTCATGGGCTCTTCCAAGAGGGGCCGGGC
>DATFFA010000301.1:0-21115 GCA_035250605.1 Variovorax sp.
GGCAAGCAGTACCGCTTCGATGCGGTCGACGCGGCGCAGATTTTTACTGCGCCGAGCGACCAGTTGCCGGCGAGCCCGGTGATGCAGTAGGGGCGTTCGACGAAGGGGCGAAGTGCTGCGCGAGGGCTTCGACAGGCTCAGCCCGAGCGGGGTTGCGCGAGGGCTTCGACAGGCTCAGCTCGAACGGGGTTGCGCGAGGCTTCGACAGGCTCAAGCCCGAACGGGGTTGGCTTCGACAGGCTCAGCCCGAGCGGGCTGGTTTTGACTGGCTCGGCCCGAACGGTTCTGCTTATCGAAGGCGAGTCGGTGTCAGCGCACGCCGGTCGCGAAGCGGCCGAAGCGGATGTCCGGCGCACTGGTGTTGTGGCGCGAGGGAATGCTGCGGCCGAAGCGAACATCGGCCGCCTGCAGCGTCCTGACCTCCGGCAGCGGCTTGCTTTGCTCGACGGCATCCGGCGTGGGCCGCCATGCCACTTCGCTCATGTCCGCGTTGTCCGGCGCGACATACATCGAGCGCAGCACCGCGAAGCGCGCGCCTTGGCCTCGCCCCGGCGTCATGGCCACGTCGAGCGTGGTGCGCGCCTCGCTGATCTCGCGCACGTCGACCTTCGCCTCGCCGCCGTTCGCGAAGCGCAGCTTGAAGACCAGCGGCTTGGTGTCGATCGCGATCGATGCAATGCGCGCCATCGGCCTGCCGGCCTGCTCGACCGGGCCCATGACGAAGGAGGAGCCGTACACGCCGTCGCCGAAACGCGGCGCGGGCAGGGGCTTGATGCGCCAGTAGCCGTCGGACGGGTACATGACGATCGCCTCCAGCGGCTTGGCGCCGGTCTTGGCAAAGACCTGGATCATGTGGAAGCCGCGATCTTGCCGGCCGTCGACGCGCACCGGCACGCGTTCGGGCCGCCAGAAGGAGGGGAGGGTGATGCCCACGACCTGCCATCGCGGGCCGTCGTGCAGCACCTTGCGCCGCTCCTTGAAGCTGTAGCGCGGGTCGGTCGGGTGCGTGCCGCCATCGAAGTTGCAACCCGAGAAATCAGGTGCCGTGCGGTCCTGCTCGATGCTGGCGAGGTAGGCAGGCGGCAGTGCCTCCACGCGAAAGCGGCGAATGCGGGCGCCGTCGAGATTGAGGGAGACGTTGTCCTCCTCGGCGCAGGCGGTCTTGTGGGTGTCGTTGCTCACGGTGGCCTGGGCCGGCGCGGCCGAAGCCGCTGCGCAAGTCAGCAGGGCCCCCAGCAGGGCGGCTGCGCGGAGTCTGAGATGCTTCATTCCTTCGGTTCCTCTTCGCTATGACGAGCGTCCGGCGACAAGATCGCTGAACAATCGGTGCTCGCAGGCCGGGTCGGAGCACTTCTCGCAGGTCCAGGACCACGCGATGGCGCCATCCGGAGCAGCAGCGCTGCCGGCATCGGCATCCGCTGCGGGCTTGATTGCATTCCACGCGTTGGCCAGCTGTTCCGCGCCCTCGCCGTGCACCACTGCAAAGCTCAGCTTCGCGTCCATGAGTGCCTTGCGCAGCAGGTCGTCGACCGGGGTCGGCGAGGCGGGTGCGATGAGCAGGATGAGGGCACCACGATGAGCCTCGAGCGCGCCGGCATCGAACGAGCCTTTCCACAGGGGCTCGACCACCAGGTGCGCCAGGATGCCGCGCTGCGCCAGCCGTTGCGCGAGCGCTTCGCTCAGCCTGGCTTTGCCGCTGTCATCTGCGCCGAGCAGCGCGATCACGCAGCCGGTTGGCAGGGCGGGGGTCATGAAAGCCTTCAGCGCGTGATCTGCACGAACACTTCGTTAGGCTTGACCATGCCGAGCTCCTGGCGTGCGCGCTCCTCCACCATCTCCAGCCCCTGCTTGAGGTCGTTGACTTCGGAGTTGAGCCGGTCGTTGGCGAGCGCCGCTTTCGCGTTGACGTCCTTCTGCTCGGCCAGCTTGTCCTTCAGTTGCGCCACGTCGCGCACGCTGCCGCGCCCGGTCCACAGTTGCCACTGGAGAATCAGCAGCAACAGGACCAGGATGACCGGAACGATGCGCGAACGCATGGTGCTCCGTCCCGCGGGTCAGCGCAGGTTGTAGAAGGCCGCGCGTCCGGGGTAGCTGGCGACGTCGCCGAGGTCTTCCTCGATGCGCAGCAGCTGGTTGTACTTGGCGATGCGGTCCGATCGCGACAGCGAGCCGGTCTTGATCTGGCCGGCGTTGGTGCCGACCGCGATGTCGGCGATGGTGGAGTCCTCGGTCTCGCCCGAGCGGTGGCTGATGACGGCGGTGTAGCCGGCGCGCTTGGCCATCTCGATCGCGGCGAAGGTCTCGGTCAGCGTGCCGATCTGGTTGATCTTGATGAGGATCGAGTTGGCGATGCCCTTGTCGATGCCTTCCTGCAGGATCTTGGTGTTGGTGACGAACAGGTCGTCGCCCACCAGCTGCACGCGCTTGCCGAGGCGCTCGGTCAGGAGTTTCCAGCCGTCCCAGTCGCCTTCGTGCATGCCGTCCTCGATGCTGATGATCGGGTACTTGTCGACCCAAGTCGCCAGCATGTCGGCCCAGTTGCCGGCCGACAGGGTGAGGTTCTCGCCGGCGAGCACGTACTGCCCGTCCTTGTAGAACTCGCTGGCGGCGCAGTCCAGGCCCAGGGCGATCTGGGTGCCGGCCGCGTAGCCAGCCTTGTCGATGGCTTCCAGGATGAGCTGGATCGCGGCCTCGTGGTTCTCGACGCTGGGGGCGAAGCCGCCCTCGTCGCCCACGGCCGTGCTGATGCCGCGGTCGTGCAGGATCTTCTTGAGGGCATGAAAGACCTCGGCGCCGTAGCGCACGGCCTCGCGCAGGCTGGGCGCGCCCACCGGGATGATCATGAACTCCTGCAGGTCCAGGCTGTTGTTGGCGTGCGCGCCGCCGTTGATGACGTTCATCATCGGCACCGGCAGCTGCATGCCGCCCATGCCGCCGAAGTAGCGGTACAGCGGCAGGCCCGATTCTTCGGCCGCAGCGCGGGCCACGGCCATCGACACGGCCAGGGTCGCATTGGCGCCCAGGCGGCCCTTGTTGTCGGTGCCGTCGAGGTCGTTCAGCGTGCGGTCCAGGAAGGCCTGCTCGCTGGCGTCCAGGCCCAGCACGGCTTCGGAAATCTCGGTGTTGATGTTCTCGACGGCCTTGAGCACGCCCTTGCCCAGATAGCGGCCCTTGTCGCCGTCGCGCAGCTCGATCGCCTCGCGCGAGCCGGTGGATGCGCCGGAGGGGACCGCGGCGCGGCCCATGGTGCCCGATTCGAGCAGCACGTCGCATTCGACGGTGGGGTTGCCGCGGCTGTCGAGGATCTCGCGCCCGACGATGTCAACGATTGCACTCATTGCTTGTTACCTTCTCTCTTCGAAAATCAGCTTTGGTTCTTGCGCATCAAACCTTCCCCGCCAGGGGAAGGGCAGGGGAGGGGAGGACGCATGGGCTCCGAAGGAGAGCCATCAGGCCACTCCTTCGACAACGACCATGCGCATGATCGCAGCTCCGGCGCGCGCTTCGCGTGCCTTGCCGTATTCCGGCGAGGCATAGAACTTATTCGCCGCCTCCACGTCCGGGAACTTCAGCACCACCAGGCGCTGCGGATTCCAGTCGCCTTCCAGCACGTGGACCTTGCCTCCGCGCACGCAGACCTCGGCGCCGTGCGCCTTCATGGCCTCGGAGGACCACTTCTTGTAGTCCTCGTACTGCGTGGGATTGGTGACTTCGACGTTGGCGATGATGTAGGCGCTCATTGGAAGGAGTTCTCCAGGAATTCGTTCTTCTTGGTGACGCGGTCGAGCGCCAGCAAGGTCTCGAGCAGCGCCTTCATGTGCTTGAGCGGCACGGCGTTCGGGCCGTCGCTCAGGGCGTTGGCGGGGTCGGGGTGCGTCTCCATGAAGAGGCCCGCCACGCCCACCGCCACCGCGGCGCGCGAGAGCACGGGCACCATCTCGCGCTGGCCGCCCGAGCTGGTGCCCTGGCCGCCGGGCAGCTGCACCGAGTGGGTGGCATCGAAGACCACCGGCGAGCCGGTCTCGCGCATGATCGCCAGCGAGCGCATGTCCGACACCAGGTTGTTGTAGCCGAAGCTGGCGCCGCGCTCGCAGGCCATGAAGCTGTCTTCGGGCAGGCCCTTTTCCTTGGCGGCCGCGCGCGCCTTGTCGATCACGTTCTTCATGTCGTGCGGCGCGAGGAACTGCCCCTTCTTGATGTTGACCGGCTTGCCCGACTGCGCCGCGGCGCGGATGAAGTCGGTCTGCCGGCACAGGAAGGCCGGGGTCTGCAGCACGTCGACCACCAGCGCGGCGGCCGTGATGTCCTCTTCGGTGTGCACGTCGGTCAGCACCGGCAACCCCAGCTCCCGCTTGACCTTGGCCAGGATCTCCAGGCCCTTGTCGCGGCCCGGGCCGCGAAAGCTGGTGCCCGAGGAGCGGTTGGCCTTGTCGAAGCTGCTCTTGAAGATGAAGGGGATGCCCAGCGAGGAGGTGATTTCCTTCAGCGTGCCGGCGGTATCCATCTGCAGCTGCTCGGACTCCACCACGCACGGTCCGGCGATCAGGAAGAAGGGCTTGTCCAGCCCGATGTCGAATCCGCAAAGCTTCATAGATCCCCCCACGCTTGCCACGCTCCGGCGCCGCTCATGCGACGACCTTCAATGCCTGCTTGTCCGCGCCCTGATGTTCGAGCGCCGCCTTGATGAAGGCGTTGAACAGCGGGTGGCCGCTCCATGGCGTGGACTTGAATTCGGGGTGGAACTGCACGCCGATGAACCAGGGATGCACGTCCTGCGGCAGCTCGACGATCTCGGTCAGGTGCTCGCGCTGCGTCAGCGCCGAGATCACCAGGCCGGCGCGGCGCAGCTCGTCGAGGTAGTTCACGTTGGCTTCGTAACGGTGGCGGTGCCGCTCGGTCACCACATCGCCGTAGATGCTGTGGGCCAGCGTGCCGGGCGCCACGTCGGAGCTCTGCGCGCCCAGGCGCATGGTGCCGCCCAGGTCGGACTTCTCGTCGCGCAGCTTGATGGTGCCGTCGCGGTCCTTCCATTCGGTGATCAGGGCGATCACCGGGCAGCTGGTGTCGGGGTCGAACTCGGTGCTGTTCGCGTTCTTGAGGCCCGCCACGTTGCGCGCGTACTCGATGGTCGCGACCTGCATGCCCAAACAGATGCCGAGGTAGGGCACCTTGGTCTCGCGGGCGAAGCGCGCCGCGGCGATCTTGCCTTCCACGCCGCGCTGGCCGAAGCCGCCAGGCACCAGGATGGCGTCGTACTTGCCGAGCCGGGCCACATCCTGCGGCGAGATGGTCTCGGAGTCGATGTATTCGATCTTCACCCGCGCATGGTTCTTCATGCCGGCATGGCGCAGTGCCTCGTTGAGCGACTTGTAGCTGTCGGACAGGTCGACGTACTTGCCGACCATCGCGATGCTCACTTCCTTCTGCGGATGCTCGACCTCGTAGACGAGGTCGTCCCAGCGCTTGAGCTTGGCCGGAGGGGTGTTGATGCGCAGCTTGTCGCAGATCAGGCCGTCCAGGCCCTGCTCGTGCAGCATGCGCGGGACCTTGTAGATGGTGTCCACGTCCCACATCGAGATCACGCCCCACTCGGGCACGTTGGAAAAGAGCGAGATCTTGGCGCGCTCGTCGTCGGGGATGGGCCGGTCGGCGCGGCACAGCAGGGCGTCGGCCTGGATGCCGATGGCGCGCAGCTCCTTGGCGGTGTGCTGCGTGGGCTTGGTCTTGAGCTCGCCAGCCGCCGCGATCCAGGGCACGTAGCTCAGGTGCACGAAAGCCGAGTTGTTGGGGCCCATGCGCAGGCTCATCTGGCGCACGGCCTCGAGGAAGGGCAGGGATTCGATGTCGCCCACGGTGCCGCCGATCTCGACGATGGCGACGTCCACCTCGTGCGGCGTGGCGATGCCGGCGCCGCGCTTGACGTATTCCTGGATCTCGTTGGTGATGTGCGGGATGACCTGCACCGTCTTGCCGAGGTAGTCGCCGCGGCGCTCCTTCTCGAGGACGGTCTTGTAGATCTGGCCGGTGGTGAAGTTGTTGGCGCGGCGCATGCGCGTCGTGATGAAGCGCTCGTAGTGGCCGAGATCGAGGTCGGTTTCGGCGCCGTCGTCGGTGACGAAGACTTCGCCGTGCTGGAAGGGCGACATCGTGCCGGGGTCGACGTTGATGTAGGGGTCCAGCTTGATGAGGGTGACTTTGAGGCCGCGGGACTCGAGGAGTGCGGCGAGCGAGGCGGAGGCGATTCCCTTGCCAAGGGAAGACACCACACCACCGGTGACGAAGACGAATTTGGTCATGCCAGTTCCGAACGTGGGTCCGGGCAGTGGGAAATGCAGATTATAGGTGCGGCCTCATGGCGTCGAAGACGCGGGGCCACGCGGCGAACGCGTGCGTAGCCGGGCTGCTACATTGCCGGCTTATATGCAAGACCTCGCCGGCAAACACATCGTCCTGGGCCTCACGGGCGGCATCGCCTGCTACAAGTCGGCCGAGCTGTGCCGGCTGCTGGTCAAGGCCGGCGCCACCGTGCAGGTGGTGATGACCGAGGCGGCGACCCAGTTCATGACACCCGTCACGATGCAGGCGCTGTCGGGGCGGCCGGTCTACACCTCGCAGTGGGACGCTCGCGAGCCCAACAACATGCCGCACATCAACCTGAGCCGGGAGGCCGACGCGATCGTGCTGGCGCCCGCCAGCGCGGACTTCATCGCGCGGCTGGTCGAGGGGCGTTCCGACGAACTGTTGAGCCTGCTGTGCCTCGCACGGCCCATCGAGCGCGTGCCCTTGCTGATCGCACCTGCCATGAATCGAGAGATGTGGGTTCATCCTGCGACGCAGCGCAACCTGCGCCAGGTCGATGCCGACGGCGCACGCGTGCTGGGCGTGGGCAGCGGATGGCAGGCCTGCGGCGAGACCGGCGATGGCCGCATGCTCGAGCCCCAGCAACTGTTCGAGGAGATCGTGGCCCAGTTCCAGCCCAAGGTGCTGGCCGGGCAGCAGGTGGTGGTCACGGCGGGGCCGACCTTCGAGGCGCTCGATCCGATCCGCGGCATCACCAACCACTCCTCGGGCAAGATGGGCTTCGCGATCGCGCGCGCCGCGCGCGAGGCAGGCGCCGAGGTCACGCTGGTGGCAGGCCCGGTGCATCTGCCCACGCCGCGCGGCGTCGCGCGCATCGACGTGCAGTCGGCCCGGGAGATGCTCGAGGCCAGCCGGCAGGCCGCACAGAGCGCGTCGGTGTTCATCGCCACCGCTGCGGTGGCCGACTGGCGGCCGGCCTCGCAGAGCGAGCAGAAGATCAAGAAGGACGGCAGCGGCCAGGCGCCGGTGCTTCATTTCGTGGAGAACCCCGACATCCTGCAGAGCATTGCGCAGGGCGAGCGCGCCAAGGCCGGCAAGCTCTTCTGCGTGGGCTTCGCCGCCGAGAGCGAGAACCTCGCCGCGCATGCCAAGGCCAAGCGCGAGCGCAAGGGGATTCCGCTCCTGGTGGGCAACATCGGCCCGCTGACCTTCGGCCAGGACCACAACAGCCTGCTGCTCGTCGATGCCAATGGCGTGCGCGAGCTGCCCCGTGCGCCCAAGCTAGCGCTGGCGCGCGACCTCGTGGCCGAGATTGCGGCGCGATTGCCGCCAGGGAGTCCGTGATGAATCCGCAATGGAACACGCCGCCGGACGGCGATTTCGCCCGCTACGTCGAGCGCCTCACCGCGCAGGCCGCGCAGCCCCGCGGCCCGGTACAAGAGGGCGAGCATGGGCTCGACGTCGGCATGACGCAGCAGCACCAAATGCCGCCGGCCCAGCAGCAGGCGGAGGCGCGCCCGGCGGCCATCGGCGCCGGCCTAGGCCGCAACCTGCTCAAGGGGCTCGGCATCGCCTGGCTGCTGGCCTTGCTGGTGCTGCTGGCGGCCGATGCGTCCCTGGTCCTCGTCGTGGCCCTGTTCGCGGGCGGCCTGTGGCTGGCCTACAAGCTCAAGCACCTGGTGTTCCCGCCGGGCGTGGAGAACTGGAAGCAATGGCTGGAAGAAGCCGCGAAACGACAACAGCAACTGCAACAGCAACGAAAGCGCAACTCGAAGTGAACGTCGACGTCCGAATCCTCGATCCCCGCATGCAGGACCAACTGCCTGCCTACGCCACCCCCGGCAGCGCCGGGCTGGACCTGCGCGCCTGCCTCGATGCGCCCATCACGCTGGCGCCCAACGCCTGGCAACTGGTGGGCACCGGCATCGCGATCCACCTGGCCGACCCGGGCTATGCGGCGCTGATCCTGCCGCGCTCGGGCCTGGGCCACAAGCACGGCATCGTGCTGGGCAACCTGGTGGGACTGATCGACAGCGACTACCAGGGCGAACTCAAGGTCAGCGCCTGGAACCGCAGCGACACGGCCTTCGTGCTGCAGCCGATGGAGCGGCTGGCGCAGCTGGTGATCGTGCCGGTGGTGCAGGCGCAGTTCCGCGTGGTCGCGCAGTTTCCGCCGAGCGAGCGCGGCGAAGGCGGCTACGGCTCGACCGGCAAGCACTGACCGGGGCCGTGTAGGCGCAGGCTTGCGGGGGCTGGGCCATGTTGCTCACAGGTAAAGAACGGAACCGGCGATATGGCCTGGGCATCGAAGGTTTCAACATGTGTTCACGGTCATCGCGCAGCGGTGCAATCCGTTAGATCCCATGGAGAGCGCATTGCGCCGACCTGTTTCGAGGAGTACACAGCATGAAAAGCCCAACTCGTTTTGTTTCCGTCACCGCCTCCGCGCTCGCGCTTGCTGCGCTGACCGCGTGCGTGGCGCCCCAGCCGGTCTACCAGACTTCGCGCTACCCCTACCAGCCCAGCTACCCGGCGGCCCAATCGCCCTATGTCGAGTACGGCCGCGTCGCCAACATCGAGGTGATCCGCAGCCAGAGCTCCGGCGCCGGCACCAGCGGCGGAGGTGCCGTGGCGGGTGGCGTCCTCGGCGGCGTGGTGGGCAACCAGTTCGGCCACGGCAGCGGACGCGCCGCGGCCACGGCACTGGGCGTGGTCGGTGGTGCCCTGCTGGGCAACAGCATCGAGGCCAATGCGAACGCGCCGCGTGTCTACGAGAGCTACCGCGTCTCGATTCAGACGGACCATGGCGGCTATCGCTCCTTCGATGTGCCGAGCCCGGGCGACCTGCGCATCGGCGACCGCGTGCGCATCGACGGCGGGCAGATCTCGCGCTTCTGAGCGCGCAGCCAAAACGAAAAGCCGGGCACCGCCCGGCTTTTTTTCGCCTGTCGATCGGCCTGTTCAGTGCAGCGTGCCGCTGCCCGGCGTCGTGGGCGATACCTTGAAGAAGCCGGTCCCGGCCGTCCCGCGGCCGATTTCCTCCTCGGTCGCTTCCCGCACCGAGCGCACCGTGAGATCCAGCCGCAGCGCGATCCCCGCCAGCGGATGATTGCCGTCCAGCACCAGGTGCTCGGGGTAGATCTCGCTCACGGTGTAGATCGCATCCTTGGGCATGTCGGGATTCACGCCGGCCGGCAGCGCGGCGCCGTCGAAAGTCATGCCCTCCTCGATGCCCTCGGGGAAGAGCGATCGCGGCTCGAGGAAAAGCAGTTGGTCGTTGAAGTCGCCGAAGGCCTGCTCGGGCTCGAGCTGCAGCTGCACGCGGGCACCGGGCTCATGGCCGAGCAGCGCGGCCTCGATCGCGTCGAAGAGATCGTCGCCGCCGACCAGGAACTCCACCGGTTCCTCGAGCACGTCCAGCACGTCGCCGAGGGTGTCCTTCAGCGTCCAGGTCAGGCCGACCACGCATTGTTCAGAGATTTCCATACGAGAATTCTCCCATGGAGATTCAACGACCCCTGGCCCTGCTCGGCGGCCTGAGCGCCGCGCAGTTCATGCGGCGCCACTGGCAGAAAAAGCCCTTGCTGGTGCGCCAGGCCATTCCCGGCATGGTGCCATCGATCGGGCGCGAGGAGTTGTTCGCGCTCGCCGGCCGCGAGGAGGTGGAGTCGCGGCTGATCCGCCACGGCAAGAGCGGATGGGCGCTCAAGCACGGGCCCTTCGCGCGCCGGGCGCTGCCTTCGCCGAAGCAATCCGCCTGGACGCTGCTGGTGCAAGGCGTGGACCTGCACCACCAGGGCGTGCATGCATTGCTCCAGCAGTTCCGTTTCGTGCCCGATGCGCGGCTGGACGACCTGATGATCAGCTATGCGAGCGACACCGGCGGCGTCGGCGCGCACTTCGACAGCTACGACGTGTTCCTGCTGCAGGCGCATGGGCGGCGGCGCTGGTCCATCGGCAAGCAGCGCGATTTGCGGCTCGTGCCCGATGTGCCGCTCAAGATCCTCGCGCACTTCGAGCCCGAGGAGAGCTTCGTGCTCGAGCCCGGCGACATGCTCTACCTGCCGCCGCGGTATGCCCACGAAGGCGTGGCCGAAGGCGGCGATTGCATGACCTATTCCATCGGCCTGCGCGCGCCTGCGGCCGCGCCGCTGGGGGCCGACCTGCTGGCCCGCATCGCCGAGGCGCATGCCGAGGCTCTGCAGGACGCACCTGCCGGATCTGCCGTTCACTACAAGGACCCTGCGCAACCGGCGGTGCCCGCGCCGGCCGAGATGCCGGCTGCATTGCAGGCGTTCGCGCGCAAGGCCGTGATGGCGGCGCTGCGCGACCCCGACGCGATCGACCGCGCGCTGGGCGAATCGATGACCGAGCCCAAGCCCACCGTGTGGTTCGAGCAGGGCGAACTGCCCGACGCACTGGGCAGCATCTCGCTCGACCGCCGCACGCGCATGCTCTACGACGCGCGCCATCTCTACATCAACGGCGAAAGCTTCCGCGCCTCGGGCCGCGACGCCCGGCTCATGCGCCGGCTCGCGGACCAGCGAACGCTGGGACCGCGCGATCTCGCGACTGCGAGCGAGGACGCACGCGCATTGCTGGAAGACTGGTGCGAAGCGGGGTGGCTGCATGCCGAATGAAGTCTCCACCGGCAGCCTGCTGCCCGAAGGTGCCTTCGATGGCCGCCGCGCCTTCGAGGCGCATGTGCATGCCGCCCTGGCCGCCGCCGCGCGCGAGAACTGGCGCGAGGTCGTGTTCGCGGATGCCACCTTCGTCGACTGGCCCCTGGGCGAACGCGCGACGGCCGAGGCCCTGCAGGCCTGGTCCGCGGCCGGCCGCAGCTTCGTGATGCTGGCGCAGCGCTTCGACGTCTTCGAACGCGAGCACGCGCGCTTCGTGACGTGGCGGCGCATGTGGAGCCACATCGTCGAATGCCGCGCCTGCGATGGGCCGGGCCTGCCGCAGGTGCCCAGCGGCATCTGGACGCCGGGCTGGTGCCTGGCGCGCATCGACGTCGAGCGCGTGCGCGGCGTCTGCGGGTGCGATCCAGAGCGCCGGCGGGCGCTGCGCGAACGCATCGACGAGTGCCTGCGCCATGCGAAAGCGGCATTTCCGGCAACGACATTGGGCTTGTAAGCCAATGCCGCGAATCGCGGCGCAATGGGCTTTCTGGTCAGGGTAGAGGTCTAGAATTTTTTCTTCGAGACCTTCATCCAAAGGAGCCCTGTAATGAGAAAGTCCGTCCTGCTCGCCTCGTTGGTCGCTGCGGTTGCCCTTGCCGCCTGCGGCAAGAAAGAGGAGTCCGCGCCGGCCGTCGTGACCCCGCCGCCTGCCGCCGTCACGCCGGCACCCGCTCCAGCCCCCGCACCGGCGCCCGCACCCGACACTTCGGCGACGACGACGCCGCCCCCGTCGCCCGGCGCTTCTGCGGCACTGGATGCAGCGAATGCCGCCACCGAGGCCGCCAAGAAGAAGGAAGAAGCACCCAAGCAGTGATGCTGCACGGCAGCTTCCGCGAAAGGCCGCCTTCGGGCGGCCTTTCCGTTGGCACGCACAGCATTTGAGGCGAGCCCCGCATGGGAGGGGTGAGGCGTGCCCCCTACACCGATGCCCGGAGGTCGAGCCAGGCCGACCCTTCCGAGGCGTTGGCCGTCAGCATCTCGTGCTCGCTCGCCCCCAGCGCCTCGGCCATCGCGCGGCGCACGAGTTCGGGCCGGTTGTTCTGCTCGCTGAGGTGGGCGCCCAGCACGTGATGCAGGCCGCCGTGGTGCAGTGCCCGCGCGATCGCCGCCGCAGCGGCGTTGGACAGGTGGCCGTAGTTGCCGCCCACGCGCAGCTTCAGGAAGGGCGGGTAGGCCGAGCGGGCCAGCAACTCGCTGTCGTGGTTGAACTCGAGCAGCAAGGCGTCCAGTCCCCACAGCCGCGACAGCACATGCGGCGTCGCGTGCCCGAGGTCGGTCAGGATGCCGAGGTGGCGTGCGCCGTCGCTGCATCGCAGTTGCAGCGGCTCGCGCGCATCGTGCGGCACGGTGAAGGGCTGGACCAGGATGTCGCCCACTTCGATGTCGATGCCATCGCGTGCAAGCCGCAGGCGCCCTTCGAAGTCGTGCCCGCCGGCGGCGAGCCAGGTGCCCTCGCTCATCCAGACGGGAATGCGCTCGCGCTTCGACAGAGCACGGGCGCAGCCGATGTGGTCGCCGTGCTCGTGCGTGATGAAGACGGCGTCGATGTCGCTGGCTGCGAGGCCGGCGCGCGCCAGGCGCGCATCGAGGTGCTTGAGCCCGAAGCCGCAGTCGATCAGCAGCCTCGAACGGCGCCCGCCGCTGGTCGCCTCGACCAGCGTGGCATTGCCGGTGCTGCCGCTGCCCAGGCTGCGGAAGCGCAGCATGCGGGGCCCGGCTTACTTGAGATCGTCCGCGATGACCTGGACGATGCGCTGGGCATTGGCCGAGGTTTCGGCGGCGCCGCTGTCGTTCTGCACCGACACCGTGCTCGATTCGCCCGTTCCCTTGACCAGGATGCGGAACTTGAGCGGCGCCTCGGCCTTGCTCGAGCTGAACATCTTGGCGAAGAAGCCCGGCTCCTTCTTGTCCGGGTTCGGCGGCACGTAGCGCACGAAGTACACGCCGGCGGCGCGGTCGCGGTCCTCGACAGTGAAGCCGGTGCGGTCCAGCGCCAGGCCGACGCGGCGCCAGGCGCGATCGAAGCTCTCGTTGATCTGCACGACGGGCTGGCCGCCGACATTGGAAACGCTCGCCGTCTTGGCCGGCGCACTGGTCTGCGCGATGAGCTTCGACTGCTCTTGCGAGACGCCCAGCTTCACCATCAGGCGGCGCAGGAATTCGGTCTCGAGTTCGGGGTCGCTGGGGCGCGGCTGCCAGACGGTCTGGTCCTGGCGCGTGTTGGTGTAGACCTCCTGCATCCCGCGATGGCTCACGAAGATCTCGGTGGAGCCGTTGGCGCCGCGCTCGATGCGCGTGCGGAAGCGGTCGAGCTCGCCGGTGGAGTAGATCGCGTCGACCAGCTTGCCCAGCGTGCCGCGGATCACGTCCTGCGGCAGCTTGGCGCGGTTCTCTGCCCAGTCGGTTTCCATGATGCCGAGGTTGCGCTGCTCGGTGGTCAGCAGGAAGCCGCTCTCCTGCCAGAAGTCCTTGATCGGGTCCCAGAGCTGCTCGGGCGAGCGATTGACCACGATCCAGCGCTGCGTGCCCGTGCGCTCCATGCGCACGTCGCCGAGATTGGCGACCGCCGTCGGAATGCCGGGCGCGTTGGCCACGCCGGCCTGATAGGCATTGGCCGAGACCGCGTTGCCGGGCACCGCGTAGCGGTTCTCGCGCGACAGCTGCGTGAGGTCGGGCGGCACCTCCAGCGTCGGGGCCTTGCCGGCGCTCTTGTAGTCGATCTTGTCGCTCTCGAGGACCGAGCAGGCGGCGAGGCTGGCAACCAGGGCCAGCAGTGCGAATCGCGAAAGGGTTTTCACTCGTCTTCTTCCTAGTGTGGAATGTTTAGCGCTGTGTCTGAGCGCCGGCCCCGCAAAAAGGTTGCCGGGCTTCGTGTACGGCAGGTAAAGATGGAATCAGTTCTTGAGGAGACCGCTGGCGCGCAGCGCGGATTCGACCACCGGCCGGCTGGCCTCGCCGAGCTCGGTGAGCGGCAGCCGGAGCGCGCCGCCGCAAAGGCCCAGCCGTGCCATCGCCCACTTCAGGGGAATGGGATTGGGCTCGACGAACAGATGGCGGTGCAGCGGCATCAGCTCGAACTGGATCTGCATCGCGCGCTTGGCATCGCCGGCGATGGCCGCCACGCACAGCTCGTGCATCTTGCGCGGTGCCACGTTGGCCGTGACGCTGATGTTGCCCTGGCCGCCGCACAGCATCAGCGCGACGGCGGTCGGGTCGTCGCCGGAGTACACGGCGAAGTGCTTGGGGACTTCCTTGATCAGCCACTGGGCTCGCTCGATGTTGCCCGTGGCCTCCTTGATGCCGACGATGCCGGGCACCTGTGCCAGGCGCAGCACGGTGTCGTGCGCCATATCGGCCACCGTGCGGCCGGGCACGTTGTAGAGCACGATGGGCAGGTCGCCCACGGCCTCGGCGATGGCCTTGAAGTGGCGGTATTGGCCTTCCTGCGTCGGCTTGTTGTAGTAGGGCACCACCTGCAGCTGCGAATCGGCGCCCACGCCCTTGGCGAATTTCGCGAGCTCGATCGCCTCTTGCGTCGAATTGGCGCCGCAGCCGGCCATCACGGGCACGCGGCCCCGGGCCTGCTCGACGGAAACCCGGATGATCTCGCAATGCTCCTCGACGTTCACCGTCGGCGACTCGCCGGTGGTGCCGACCACGCCCAGACAATCGGTGCCTTCGTCGATGTGCCAGTCGATCAGCCGGCGCAAGGCGGGATAGTCGACGCTGCCGTCGTCATGCATCGGCGTGACGAGCGCGACGATGCTGCCTGTCAATTGCTCCAAGGGGGTCTCTTTGTCGGTTGCGGAAAGGCAGCCATTCTACTGACTGGCCCGGAAGGCCCCTCAGAGGGGGTAGCGCATTGGTTTTCCAGCCGAAAGCTCGGGCGGTTCACGGACGGCGGCGATCCGCTGCACGAAGCGCTCCGGCTCGGCCACGAATCCGTCCTCGTACGCCACCACCCGAAGGCCCGCGCAGGCTGCCAGCAGCTCGCCGGGCTGCAGCAGGAAATCGGGGCGCGAGGGCTTGCCGACGGTCTCGTTGCCGGCTGCGAAGGTTTCGTAAAGCAGCACACCGCCCGGCGCGACGGCCGCCACGATGTCGGGCAGGCGCGCGCGCCACAGGTAGTTGGTCACCACCACCGCGCCGAAGACCTGGCCGGCGAAGGGCCAGGGGCCGTCCTCGATGTCGGCCCGCAGGGCCGTGCCGAAGCGCCCCGAAGCGGCGACCGCCTCCGGCGCGCGGTCGACCCCGGTCACCGGATGCCCGCGCTGCGCGAACCAGCCCATGTGGCGGCCTGCGCCGCAGGCGACGTCCAGCACGGTGGCGCCGGGAGCGAGCAGGTGCGACCAGCGCACGACCCAGGGGGAGGGGGAGAGATCGTGGCTCACTCAGAAGCAGGCCCAGATCTGGTCGACCAGCGCCACGAGCAACGCGGGGCGGGTGTAGAGGCCGAACACGCCCAGCAGCACCAGCACCGCTGCGGTCAGCCAGCCGGCGTGCACGAGGCGATGGCGGATGCCCGGGCGCATGGCGGTTCAGGCCGGCTGAGGGGCCGGCCGGCGCACGATCGCGCCTTCCTTGACCGGCAGGTTGACCAGCGCCGCGAACACGCCCAGCGCGATCGCGAGGTACCAGACGATGCCGTAGCTGCCGGTGCTGTCGTAGAGATAGCCGCCCAGCCAGACGCCGAGGAAGGAGCCGACCTGGTGGCTGAGGAACACGAAGCCGCCCAGCATCGAGAGATGCGCCACGCCGAAGATCTGGGCCACGATGCCGCTGGTGAGCGGCACGGTCGACAGCCACAGGAAGCCCATCACGCTCGCGAAGACGTACACCGACAGCGGCGTGATCGGCGCCGCCAGGAAGATCGCGATGGCCGCCGCGCGGCTGAAGTAGATCGCGGCCAGCAGCTTGCGCTTGGCCAGCCGTGCCCCGAGCGACCCCGCGACATAGGTGCCGAACACATTGAACAGGCCGACCAGCGCCAGCGCATAGCTCGCCACTTCGGGCGAGAGCCCCTTGTCGCGCAGGTAGCTCGGCATGTGAACGCCGATGAAGGCCAACTGGAAGCCGCAGACGAAATAGCCCGCCATCAACAGCACGAAGCTGGGGTACTTGAAAGCCTCGCCCACGGCCTGGAGGATGGTCTGGTCGCGGTGGGCGACGGCGGTATGGCCGACACGCGGCTCGCGCAGGCCGAAGGCGAGCGGCACGATCAGCAGCACCATCAGCGCCAGCACCAGCAGGGCCGTATGCCAGCCGAAGCCCGCGATCAGCTGGCCTTCCACCGGCACCATCAGGAACTGCCCGAAGGAGCCGGCGGCGGCCGCCACGCCCATGGCCCAGGATCGCCGCTCCACCGGGATCTGCCGGCCGATCACGCCGTAGATCACCGCGTAGGTGGTGCCGGCCTGGGCCGCGCCGATCAGCACGCCGGCCGTCAGCGCGAACATGAGCGGCGTGGGCGACAGCGCCATGCCCGCCAGGCCGATCGCGTAGAGCACGGCGCCCGCCACCAGCACGCGGAAGGCGCCCAGCTTGTCGGCCAGCATGCCGGCGAACACGCCGATCACGCCCCAGGAGAGGTTCTGGATGGCGATTGCCAGCGAGAAGCTCTGGCGCGTCCAGCCCTGCTCCTGCGTGATGGGCTGCAGCCACAGCCCGAAGCCGTGGCGGATCCCCATCGAGAGGGTGACGATCATCGCGCCGCAGAACAGGACCTGCTTGAGCGACAGTGACTGGGATTGAGCGCGCATCCGGCGACTTTAGCCAAAAGCGAAAGGCCGCACCGGCCACGGCCGCGACACGCATTGTTGATATTTACGTGCGGCGTTGATGCGGCCTGCGCATCGGCGCCGCTCTGTATGTCCATCCAGGTATTCGGCAGGCCCACGCATACAATCCGCCCCCATGGCGACCCTCAGCAAGACTCCCCCGGCCTATTCGGAAGGCTCGATCCGCGTCCTCAAGGGCCTGGAGCCCGTCAAGCAGCGTCCGGGCATGTACACCCGCACCGACAACCCGCTGCACATCATCCAGGAAGTGCTGGACAACGCCGCCGACGAGGCGCTGGCCGGCTACGGCAAGAAGATCAAGGTCACGCTCCACACCGACGCCTCGGTCAGCGTCGAGGACGATGGCCGCGGCATCCCCTTCGGCCTGCATCCCGAGGAGAAGGCGCCGGTGGTCGAGCTGGTCTTCACCCGCCTGCACGCGGGCGGCAAGTTCGACAAGGGCGCCGGCGGCGCCTACAGCTTCTCGGGCGGCCTGCACGGCGTGGGCGTGTCGGTGACCAATGCGCTGTCGAAGCGGCTCGAGGTGCAGTCCTTCCGCGAAGGCTCGGCGGCGAGCATCGCGTTCGCGGCCGGCGACGTGGCCGAGCCGCTCCAGGTCCGTTCGATCGAGAGCGGCGAGCGCCGGCAGGGCACCACGGTGCGCGCCTGGCCCGACCCGAAATACTTCGAATCCGGCGTGCTGCCGGTCAACGAGCTCACCCACCTGCTGCGCAGCAAGGCGGTGCTGATGCCCGGCGTGACCGTCACGCTGGTGGTCGAGAAGACCAAGGAGACCCAGCAGTGGCTCTACAAGGGCGGCCTGCGCGACTACCTCATGCAGACGCTCAACGCCGACCCGGTGATCCCGCTGTTCGAAGGTGCCGGCCATGCCGACAAGAACGCCGACAACTTCGCCGAAGGCGAGGGGGCCGAGTGGTGCGTGGCCTTCACCGAAGAGGGCCAGCCGGTGCGCGAGAGCTACGTCAACCTGATTCCCACCAGTGCCGGCGGCACGCATGAAAGCGGCTTGCGCGACGGCCTGTTCAACGCCGTCAAGAGCTTCGTCGAGCTGCATTCGCTCCTGCCCAAGGGCGTGAAGCTCTTGCCCGAAGACGTGTTCGCGCGGGCCTCCTACGTGCTCTCGGCCAAGGTGCTCGACCCGCAGTTCCAGGGCCAGATCAAGGAACGCCTCAATTCGCGCGACGCGGTGCGGCTGGTCTCCAGCTTCGTGCGGCCGGCGCTGGAGCTGTGGCTCAACCAGCACGTCGACTATGGCCGCAAGCTGGCCGAGCTGGCCATCAAGGCCGCGCAGACGCGCCAGCGCGCCGGCCAGAAGGTCGAGAAGCGCAAGGGTTCCGGCGTGGCCGTGCTGCCCGGCAAGCTGACCGACTGCGAGAGCAAGGACACGGCCCACAACGAGGTCTTCCTGGTCGAGGGCGATTCGGCCGGCGGCAGCGCCAAGATGGGCCGCGACAAGGAAAGCCAGGCCATCCTGCCGCTGCGCGGCAAGGTGCTCAACACCTGGGAAGTGGAGCGCGACCGGCTGTTCGCCAACACCGAGATCCACGACATCTCGGTCGCCATCGGCGTCGACCCGCACGGGCCGGACGACTCGCCCGACCTCTCCGGCCTGCGCTACGGCAAGATCTGCATCCTGTCCGACGCCGACGTGGACGGCTCGCACATCCAGGTGCTGCTGCTCACGCTCTTCTTCCGCCACTTCCCCAAGCTCATCGACACCGGCAACGTGTACGTGGCCAAGCCGCCGCTGTTTCGCGTCGACGCGCCGGCGCGCGGCAAGAAGCCGGCCTCCAAGGTGTATGCGCTCGACGAAGGCGAGCTCACCGCCATCCTCGACAAGCTGCGCAAGGACGGCGTGCGCGAGGGCGCCTGGACCATCAGCCGCTTCAAGGGGCTGGGCGAGATGAGCGCCGAGCAGCTCTGGGAGACCACCCTCAACCCCGACACGCGCCGCCTGCTGCAGGTGCGCCTGGGCCGCTTCGACCTGCTGGGCACGCAGGGCGAGATCACCAAGCTGATGGGCAAGGGCGAGGCCGCGGCGCGGCGCGAGTTGATGGAGCTGCGCGGCGACGACGTCGAAGTCGACGTCTGAGAAGACGCCCGAGCTCTCAGGCCATGAAGGCCGCCGGCACGGGGGCCTCCCCGAGCGCCTGGCGCAGCACCGCCCAGTGCATCGCCTCGTCGCCCAGGATGCTGGCCGCAGCCTTGGAGAGCGCGCGGTCGTCGAACAGCGGCACCGCGCCCAGGTAGGCGCTGACCGCGCCTTGCTCCAGCCTGGCGGCAAAGCGCAGAACATCCGCTTGCGACTTCAGCTGCGCCGTCGGGAAGTCGTACTTGCTCTTGGCGCTCACGGCCTTGCCGCCGAGCTTTTCGACCGTGGCCGCGAGCAGCGCGGCATGCGCCCGGTGGTGGCCCTGGAAGGTCACTGCGAGGTCGAGCACCGGCTTGTCGAGCAGCTTGCTTTCGGCGCCGACCTGGTAGGCCGCGATGGCCTCGTACTCCGAGCCGAGCGCCGTGTTGAGGATCTGCACGTCGCCGGGTCCGTCGCTCCCGGCCTTGGCCGCAAGCGCGTCCTGCCCCGCAAGCAGCGCGATCGCCGTTCCTGAGAGCAGGAGGCCGGAACGGCCGAGGAAGAGGCGTCGCGCCGCGACGGGCGTGGGCATCCGAAGGAAGGACATGGAAGTCTCCTTGAAAAGGGTGGAGGGTGGATGGAAAGGATCAGGCGTGCCGGCCCGGCGGTGCCCCGCCGATGACGGCCATCACGACCGCGACGATGCGGTCGCAGCGTGCGCCGGCGAAGGAGAAGGCGTCGCCGATCGCGACATCGATCTCGCGCGACAGGGCCTCGCGCAGCAAGCCGCGCGCACGGAAGAAGCGGCTGCGCACGGTGGCTTCGGGAATGTCCAGCGCTGCAGCCACTTCCTCGATGCTCATGTCCTCGACCGCGCGAAGCACGAAGACCGTGCGAAACACCTCGGGCAGCGCATCGATGCCCGCCTCGATCAGCTTGCGCGTCTCGCCGCGCATCGCGTGGCCCTCCGGTTGCTCTGCAGACTCCGTGTGCATCGACGTTTCCTCCTGGACACCGGCCGTTTCGGCTGCCATGTCCAAAGCGATGACCTGCGCGCTTGCACGCCGCCGCAGCCGCCCGAGGGCTTCGTTGGCCACGATGCGCACCAGCCAGGTCGACAGCCGCGCCTCGGCACGGAAGGTGCCGAGCGAGCGCCAGGCTCGCAGGTAGGCCTCCTGCAGGGCGTCCTGCGCCTCGTCGTCGTCCTTCAGGATGCTGCGGCCAGTGCGGAACAGCAGCCGGTTGTGGCGCCGCATGATCTGCTGGAACGCGAGCGCGTCGCCTTGCGCTGCGCGCGCCGCGAGCTCGGCGTCGCTCAATTGGGTGAATTCATCCGTCCCGTGAAGTTCATCGAGCGTGTGCATGGTTCGTCCTGTTGCCCATTGGATGGATGGGGCTGTCATCCTGTTCCCGCATGGGAATGGGCGGGCGTCGGCGACAATGCGCCCGGCGATGAATTCCCGACACGCTTCCGGCCGCTGGTGGCGGCTCCCGCTCCTGCTGCTGGCCCTGTGCGCATGGCTGCCGCTTGCGCACGCATCCGACATCTTCGGCTATGTCGACGACAAGGGCGTGGCCCACTTCGCCTCCGAAAAGATCGACGAGCGCTACCAGCTCTTCTTCCGCGGCGGCCAGGCCTTCGACACGGCCCAGGGCGTCGGCCCGCTGGCCCGCGGTCGCGCGGGCCGCATCGATGGCCAGGTGCCCCGCGCGTCGCAGTCGCTGCTCGCCCTGTTCGAGGCCTCCCCCAGCTACAAGCCCGCGCAGAAGGCGCTGCGCGAAGCGGCGCAGCGCCACGACATCGACTACGAGCTGCTGCAGGCCCTGGTCGCGACCGAATCGGGCTTCGATGCGCAGGCCGTCTCGCCCAAGGGCGCGATGGGCCTGATGCAGCTGATGCCGGCCACCGCGCAGCGCTATGGCGTCGGGGCCGACAAGCGCGGCTCGATCGAGAAGAAGCTTTTCGATCCGCACATCAACATCGCCGCCGGCGCGCGCTACCTGCGCGACCTGATCGCGATGTTCCCCGGCAACATCGAGCTCGCGCTCGCGGCCTACAACGCAGGCGAGGGCGCGGTGCAGCGCGCGGGCAACAAGATCCCCAACTACCGCGAGACGCAGAACTACGTGAAGACGGTGCTGCAGCTCTATGCCTATCTGAAGCCCTCCGTGGCCACGGGCCGCGGCAACGCGCCGGGCCGCGTGCGCATGGAGCTGGCGGCACCGCGCGGCGGGGCGCTGGGGCGTGGGAACATGCCTTCGCC
>DATFFA010000302.1:0-9688 GCA_035250605.1 Variovorax sp.
AGGGCCAGCCAGCCGAGGCGCGGTGCGGCGCGCAGCGACCGGCGCTTCGACCATGCCAAGAGAGCGAGTGCGCAAAGGGCCAGCAGGCCGAGCGGATCGTCGGCGCCATCCTGCAGCCGGCGCGCCATCCAGAGCCAGGTCGGCGCCAGCGCGGCGGCCTGCAGCGCCAGCCAGGCGGCGGCGGGCGCGCGGTCGAGGCGGATGCCCCAGTCGAACACACGGGGGTGATGGCGGGCGAGTTGATCGAGGGTCATGCGTGCGTCCTCGTCATGCGGTGAAGCGGCGCGGATCGTGGCGGCGTGCGCGGCGGCGCAGCATGGCCAGCATCGACAGCAGCACCGCGATGGCGCCCCAGGTCTCGGGCTCCGGCGTGCTAGGCACTTCGGCGCCCAGCGTCTGCCCCTGCCCCAGCGCCAGCTCGCTCACGCCCTTGGGCAAGGGCTGCGGCTGGTCCACCGAGGTGCTGGCCTGCGGCGCGGGATTGCGCACCACCTTGTCGACCGCGATGAAGCTGGTGTACTGCGTGAGCAAGCCATAGCGCAGGCCCAGCTCGGTGATGCGCTGCTTGAAGGCATCGCCGCCCTCCAGCGCTTCCTGGTCGCCGAGGCTGGCGATGCGGTGCCGCGCCCACAGGCTGCGCAGCGCGGCGGCATCCTGGCGCGTGCGCGCGTCGATCGCGAGCTCACGGCGGTACGGGCCTTCGGCGCCCTGGCCCTCGATCACCACACGGCCCTTGGGCTCGCCGCGCCACTTGCCGAACACGATCACCGGGCGCTCGCCCAGCACGTCGGGCAAGGCCTGCGGCTCCACGTCGTAGACATCGAGTCCGCCGAAGGTGGCTTTCACGTTGGTGAGCACCGGCGACTCCACCATGCGCTTGAAACGCGCCGCCTGCTCGGGCGCCTGCAGCGGGTCGGTGATGACGAAGGGCTCGCCCATGCCGGCGCGCGCCAGGCCTTCCATCAGGTGCCGGTTGACCGAGCTGCCGATGCCGAAGGCGAAGACGTTGGCCTTGGACAGGTTCCGGCGCACCAGCTCGAAGGCCTCGCGCTCCACCGTCACGTAGCCGTCGGTCACGACCACCACGGTGCGCGACACCTCCTCGGCCTTGGGCTGCGCATAGACGCGCTTGAGCGCCGGAATGAGCTCGGTGCTGCCGCCGCCGCTGTAGTTCTTGATGGTGGAAAGGGCCTGCTCGATGTTGGCGCGGGTCGCGGGCACCGACTGCGGCGACAGCATCTTGCTGCTGCCCGAGAAGAGCAGCACGTTGAAGGTGTCGCTGGGCCGCAGGCCGCCGATCAGCCGCTCCAGCAGCACCTTGGCCGTGTCCAGCGGGAAGCCATGCATCGAGCCCGAGATATCGACCACGAAGATGTAGTCGCGCGGCGAGATGGCGTTGGCAGCCACGGACTTGGGCGGCTCGACCATGGCGAGGAAGAAGTTCTCCGGGTTGTCCCCCTGGCCCTTGTAGAGCATCAGGCCCGACTCGATCTTCTCGCCGGCCAGGCGCCAGTCGAGCACGAAGTCGCGGTTGTTGGCGGGCTCGCCGGTGCGCGCCAGCGTGATGTCGGCATGCTGGTCGTCGTCGCGCTTGCCGACGTCGATGGCATGGGTGGCGGAACGCACTTCCTTGATGCCCAGGGGCGTGTCGAGCGCGACCTTCATTTTGAAGCTCGTGTTCGGCGCCGTACCCGCGCGCAGCGTCGGCTGCCCCACCCACTTGGCATTCCTGTTCTCCGACTGCGGGCTGTTGTAGCGCGGCCCCACCACGGTGGGGAACACGAAGCGGTAGTTGCCGGCCTGCGGCACCAGCAGCTCGGTGTAGCGCAGCTCCACCTTCACCTCGTCGCCCGGCAGGATGTTGGCGACGTTCATCTGGAACACGTTGGGCAGGTGCTGCTCCAGCAGGGCGGCGGTCCTGCCTTCCTTCTTCGCGGCGTCGTAGTCGATGCGGGCCTGCTGCTTCTCGCGGATCTGCGCGGTGATCAGGCGGTCGGCCAGTCGCACGTTGAGCCCGCCGACGGCCGCGCGCGTCGAGCCCGGAAACACGTACTTCGCCTCGATGGCGCGCGTGCCCTCGTTGCGGTAGGTCTGGGTGACGGTGACGTCGGCGATCACGCCCGAGACCTTGACGTCGACCTCGGTGGACTTGAGCGGCAGCGCGTCGACCGCCGGGTCGTCGCTCTTGACGAAGAAGTACGGGCTTTCGGTCTTCAGGCGCGGGCCCTGCGCCTCCTGCGCATGCAGGGGCCGCGCGACGAGCAGCGCGAAGCCCGCGCTCGCGAGGCCGATGGTCGCGAGCCAGAGCCAGCGGCCGGGGCGTGTGGTGATGGCTTCCATGGCGATGGTCCTTTTCCCTCGATGGATTCGTGCAACGGTGCACGGGAGCCAATGTCGAGAGCGCAGGCGAAGGGAGTTGGAAGCCTTCTTGAAGCGCGCGGCCCTGTGTGAAGTCCATGTGAAGTCCCGCGCCGCGCGCACTTCACATGCGCTTCGGGCTGCGCGGCCAGCATCGGCCCATCGTCATCGATGAGGAGAACTCCCATGCTTGCGCGGCTTCGGCATTCCGTGCTCATCAAGGTCCTGGGCCTGCTGGTCCTGACCGTGCTGCTGTGCATTCCACTGGCCCGGATCGAGGGCCTGACCCGCGAGCGCGGCGACAGCCAGCGCGAGGCGGCGGCGGAGCTGGCCGCCACCTACACCGGGGCGCAGACGCTGGCCGGCCCCTTCGTCGTGCAGCCCTACCTGGAGCGCTGGATGGAGCCGCAGCGCGATGCGCAGGGCCGCATCGTCGGCCAGGAGGCGCGCAGCAAGGAGATGACGCACCTCGTTTTCCCCGACAAGCTGCACCTCGAGGGCAGCCTGGCGCCGCAGGAGCGCTACCGCGGCATCTTCCGCATTCCCTTCTACACGCTCGATGCGGCGCTGGAGGGCGGCTTCGCGGCCTTCGATGCGGCCGCGCTGCCGCACAGCGAGAAGGAGTCCACGATCGAGCTCAGGCCGCCCTACGTGGCCTTGCACCTGAGCGACCTGCGCGGCCTCGACGGCTCGCCCGCCTTGCAGTTGGCGAGCGAAACGCTGCGCTTCCAGCAGCGCCTGCCGGGCGTGGCCGAGGACGCGGGGCTCGCGGGTGGCATCCACGCACCGCTGGCCGGCGCCGCACTCGCGGCCTGGCAGGCGGGCCGGCCGCTGCCCTTTCACCTGAAGCTCGGCATGGTGGGGCAGGAGCGGCTCGCGGTGGTGCCGATCGCCGAGGAGACCACGGCGCATCTGGTCTCGCCCTGGGCCCATCCGAGCTTCGGCGGGCGCTTTCTTGCGTCCGAGCGCAGCGTGAGCGCGCAAGGCTTCGACGCGCGCTGGCGCGTGTCCTCGCTGGTGACCACGGCGCGCGAGCAGGTGCGCGAAGGCCTGCGAGGCGGCCGCGACGGCCGGGCACCCGGTGCAGGCGCGCCGATGCAGAGCTTCGACGTCTCGCTGGCCCAGCCGCTCAACGTCTATGCGATGTCCACCCGCGCCGCCAAGTACGGCCTGCTCTTCATCGGCCTGGTGCTGATGGCCGCCTTCATGTTCGAGCTGTTCCGGCGCCTGCCGCTGCACCCGGTGCAGTACGGGCTGGTGGGCTTGTCGATCGCGGTCTTCTTCTTGCTGCTGCTCGCCCTGTCGGAGAAGGTGGCCTTCTGGCTGGCTTATGCCTGCGCCGCCGGTGCCAGCGTGCTGCTGCTGGCGGTCTACTTCAGCGCGGTGCTGCGCGGCTGGCGGCGCGGCCTCTCCTTTGCGGCCTATGTGGCGCTGCTCTATGGCGCGCTCTACGGGCTGCTGGCCTCGGAAAGCAATGCGCTGCTGCTGGGGGCGCTGCTGGTCTTCGGCATGCTCGCGGCGCTGATGCTGGCCACGCGCAGGGTCGACTGGTACGCCCTGTCGGCGGGCCATGCGCCCGCCGCAGGAGCGCAGCCATGAAGGCCGGCATGAAACGCGCGCTGATGTGGAGTGCCGCCGCGATGGCGGGCGGCGCGGTGGCCTTGGCCTGCATCGCGGGGATCGCGGTCGCGGTGCTCTCGCCCCAGTTGCCGGACGTCTCGGCGCTGTCCGACTACCGGCCCAAGCTGCCGCTGCGCGTCTACACCGCGGACGGCGTGCTGATCGGCGAATTCGGCGAGGAGCGGCGCGAGCTGGTGCCCATCGCCGACATGCCGAAGACGTTGAAGGACGCGGTGGTGGCGGTGGAAGACGCCCGCTTCTACCAACACCCGGGCATCGATCCCAAGGGCCTGCTGCGCGCGGTGCTGGCCAACCTGCGGCATGGCGTGCACCAGGGTGCCTCCACCATCACGCAGCAGGTGGCGCGCAACGTCTACCTGAGCGCCGAGCGAACGCTGACGCGCAAGATGCTGGAGGCGCTGCTCGCCTTCCGGCTGGAGCAGCATCTCAGCAAGGACCAGATCCTCGAGATCTACCTGAACCAGATCTTCCTCGGCCATCGCGCCTACGGCTTCGCGGCAGCGTCGGAGCGCTACTTCGGCAAGCCCTTGAAGGACATCACGCTGGCCGAAGCCGCCATGCTCGCCGGGCTGCCCAAGGCGCCGGGCACCAACGACCCGGTGAGCAATCCGCGCCGCGCGCGCGCCCGCCAGCTCTACGTGCTGGACCGCATGGTGGAGACCGGCGCCATCGGCGCAGCCCAGGCGGCCGAAGCCAGGCAGGAGCCGCTGCGCCTGCGCGACCCGTCCGAGCCGAAGCGCCTGCATGCCGAGCACGTGGCCGAGACCGTGCGCCAGCTGATGGTCGCGCAGTACGGCCCGAGCACCTACACGCGCGGCTTCAAGGTCAGCACCACGCTGGTGGCGACCGAGCAGGCGGCGGCGTACCAGGCCCTGCGCAAGGGCATCCTGGACTACGAGCGGCGGCAGCCGTGGCGCGGGCCCGAGCGCTTCGTCGACCTGCCTGCCGATGCGGCCGGGCTCGACGACGCGGTCGACGAGGCGCTCGCCGGGCATGGCGACAGCGGCGACGTCCTGGCCACCGTGGTGCTGCAGGCCGATGCCAAGGAGGTGCTGGCCGTGCGCGCCAATGGCGACGAGCTGCGGATCGTGGGTGAAGGCTTGCGCCTGGCCCAGGCCGGCCTGTCGCCGCGGGCGGCGCCGAACCTGCGCGTGCGGCGCGGCGCGGTGGTCTATGTGACGAAGACGCCCAAGGGAACGTGGGAGATCACGCAGCTGCCGGAGGTCGAAGGCGCCTTCGTGTCGCTCGACCCGCGCGACGGCGCGATCCGGGCGCTGGTGGGCGGCTTCGATTTCGGCAGGAACAAGTTCAACCATGTGACGCAGGCCTGGCGCCAGCCGGGCTCGAGCTTCAAGCCCTTCATCTATTCGGCGGCGCTCGAGAAGGGCTTCACGCCGGCCACGCTGGTCGACGACGCGCCGCTCTTCTTCGACGCCGCCACCACGGGCGGGCCGCCCTGGGAGCCGCGGAACTACGACGGCCGCTTCGAAGGGCCGATGAGCTTGCGCCACGCGCTGGAGCAGTCGAAGAACATGGTCACCGTCCGCGTGCTGCAGTCGATCGGGCCGCGCTACGCGCAGGACTGGATCGGCCGCTTCGGCTTCGAGCGCGCGAAGCACCCGGCCTACCTGCCGATGGCGCTGGGCGCGGGCTCGGTCACGCCGATGCAGATGGCGGCGGCCTATGCGGTCTTCGCCAATGGCGGCTACCGCGTGAGCCCTGCGCTGGTGACGCGCATCACCGACCACAAGGGCCAGGTGCTGGTGGAGACGCCGCCTGCGGTGCGCGACGAGACCACGCGCGCCATCCCCGAGCGCAATGCCTTCGTCGTGAGCTCGATGCTGCAGAGCGTGGTGCGCAACGGCACCGGCGCCAAGGCCTGGCAGGCGCTGAAGCGCGAGGACCTGCACGGCAAGACCGGCACCACCAACGACTCGATCGACACCTGGTTCGCGGGCTTTGCCTCGACCCGCGTGGGCGTGGCCTGGATCGGCTACGACACGCCGCGCCAGCTGGGCGTGCGCGGCGAGACCGGCGGCAGCCTGAGCCTGCCGATCTGGACCGGCTACATGCAGGCGGCGCTGCAGGGCGTGCCGGTGGCGGAGACGCCGGTGCCCGGCGGCCTGGTGAAGGTCGACGGCGAGTGGTACTACGACGACTACGCGCCCGGCCGGGGCATCGCCAGCCTGGGAGTCGACACCGGCCCCGCGCCGCCGGCCGAAGCGCTCGCCGCCGTGCCCGTCGGCGACGCGCCGACGCCGGAAGAGCGCAGCAGCATCCTCGATCTGTTCCGCTGAGGCCTCCGCCGTGCGTGCGTCGGCGCCGGAATGCAGGGCGGCGCTGATCATCAGGGACAGGCGTTTCCGTCAAGCCTCTTGATGGGGATATCCGCCGTTGGCTCCAATCGCGCAAGCTCCCGCGGCTTCGGTTCCAGAACGCCACAATTGATCAGATTTGTCCGGTGACTTTTTCCGCAGAATCACGCGCGGCCATGTGGCCTGAGCAGATTCAAGGGGCGGAATGCAAGAAGAACATGGAGCTGCCGACGGTGCAACCGCACTGCGAGCAGTGGCGCATCTCCAAGCGCTGGAGGCGCGTCGTGATTGCACCGTCGCGCCTTCGAAGCCGGGTGCTGTCTGGCCGAGATCGCCTGAAATCATCGGCACATTCGTCGCCGGCTGCGTGGGCCATCTGCTGCTGCTGATTCCCACGCTCATCACCCTGCAGATTTACGACCGCGTGCTTACCAGCCGCCGCGGCGAGACCTTGGTCATGCTGCTGGCCGCAGCCGCCTTGTCGCTGGCCGCCTGGTGCGTGGCCGAGACTTCGCGCGTGCGCTGGCATGCAGCACGCGCGGCGGAGATCGAAGAGCGACTCGCGCAGGCGCTCGTACCCCTCATGCTGCAGATGCAAGCTTCCCAGGTTGGCGCGATGGCCCAGCAGGTCTGGAGAGACATCGCCGCCGTGCGCGCATTCGCCGGCGGTCCCGCCCTGCTGGCCCTTGTCGACCTGCCGTGGTGTCTCATCTACCTCCTGGTCATCGCGGCCTTCCATCCGCTGCTCGGTGCCGTGGCCCTCGCGGGCATCCTGATGCTCCTGGGGCTCGCCTGGCTGACCGAATGGCGCTTGCGCGGCGAGGTCGCCTCGGCCGAGCAGGCCCAGACGCAGGCGCAGCGCATGACCGGCGACATCGCTGCCTTCGCCGAAGTCATGCAAGCCCATGGCCAGCAGGACCAGGTCGGCGCGGCCTTGAGCGCACTCATGGGGAAGGCGTCCCGCGCCAGGCTGGACGCCGAGCTTCCCGGCCACAGTCTCAAGACCTGGGGCAAGCTGCTGCGCCATCTCCTGCAACTTGCCATGCTCGCCACCGGCGCCTGGCTGGTGCTCGGCGGCCAAGCCACCGGCGGCGTGATGATCGCGGGCAGCATCCTGCTGGGCAAGGCCTTGATGCCCCTCGAGGTCTTGATCGGCGGCTGGAAACACCAGCTGGAAGCGCGCAAGGCATGGCTTCGGCTTCGGCAGGCGCTGGCCTCGCGGGACCTGGCGACCCGCATGCTGCCCGAGACCCTCCTGCCGCCGAGTAAAGGCGAATTGCGCGTGGCGCAGCTCAGCGTCCGGCCGCTACCGGGCGAACCCGGCGTCCTGCACGGCCTCGACTTCCAGTTGCCCGCAGGAGCGCTGCTCGCCGTGCTCGGCGTCAGCGGCAGCGGCAAGAGCACTCTGGCTCGCGTGCTGGCCGGCGTGCAGCCGCCGAGCCACGGCGAGGTGGCACTGGATGGCGCGGCGCTCCATCAGTACGGCCCGCAGGCGCGAGGCCGGGCGACCGGCTACCTTCCGCAGGATGTTTTGCTGCACAGCGGCAGCGTCGCCCACAACATCGCGCGCCTGTGGCAGCCGAGCGAGGCCCTCACGGCCCAACAGAGCGATGCGGTGATCCAGGCGGCGCAGCGCGCCGGCGCGCATGAACTCATCACCGCGCTGCCCCGGGGTTATGACACGCCGCTGGGAGACCAGCCTGGTGCGCACCCGCTCTCCGGCGGGCAGCGCCAGCGCATCGCGCTGGCCCGCGCGATCCATGCCGCGCCCGGCGCCGGCGAGCCGAGCCTGATCGTGCTGGACGAGCCCGACAGTCAGCTCGACGCTGAAGGCGAAGCCGCCCTGGAGCGCTGTCTGCACGGCCTGCGGCAGCGAGGCAGCACCGTCGTCGTCGTGACCCATCGCCCCCACCTGGTCGCGATCGCCAGCCACGTGCTGGTGCTGGGCCAAGGCATGGTCGAGCAGTTCGGTCCGCGCGAGCAGGTGCGGCAATGGATGGTCAAGCGCAACCAGGCCCTGCTGGCGCAGCAAGCCGGCCGGCCATGAGCGCAGCGCACATGGCTTCGCCGTCCGCGCGGCGGGAGAGGCGCCGTGCCTTGCGCACCGGGTTGTGCGGCACCTTGCTCGGCATCCTCGCACTGAGCGCGTGGGCTGCCCTGGCGCCGTTGGCAGGCGCGGTCATCGCCGAGGGCACCGTGCAGTCCGCGGGCCATCGCAAGACCGTGCAGCACGCCGAGGGCGGCATCGTCGCGGCCATCCACGTGAAGGACGGCGATCGTGTCGTCCAGGGCCAACCCCTCATCACCCTGGCCGACGAGCGCGTGGCTGCCGGTGCGCAGTCGCTGCGCGAGCAGTGGGCGGCGAGCGCGCTCAAGGCCCAGCGGCTCCAGGCCGAGATGGCCGGCATCCGCTTCGCGCCCGACCTCGAGGTCCTCGACGAACGCATCGCAGCGAGCGGCGATGCGGGTGACAGCTTGCAATGGAAGGTCCTGGCCGAGCGCGAGCAAGGACTGTTTGCTGCCCGCGCCCACCAGCAGGCCGAGCAGGCGCGCTGGCTGAGCGAGCAGCTGTCGCAGATCCGGCGCGAGATCGCGACCCAGGACGAGCTGATCGCCACGACCGAGTCCGCATTGCAGCTGGCGCAGCGCGATCTTGCCGCCAACGAGAGGCTCAAGGCCGAGGGGTTCATCAGCGAAGCGAGGCTGGGTGAACTGCAGCGCGTCGTCGCCGACTACCGCGCACGCGTGCAAGCGAGCCAAAGCCAGCTGGCCCAGGCCCGTCAAAGAGAAGCGGAGACCCGTCTCAAGCGCTCGGCCCAGGCGACGGAGTTTGCGCGCGCGGCGGCGGATGAATTGAAAGAGGCAAGCGCCCAGCTCGCGCAGATCGAACAGGCGCTGCGACCGGCGCTGGATGCGCAGTCGCGGCAACGGCTGGTGGCGCCGGTGGCCGGCGAAGTGGTCGACCTGAAGGTCCACACCGTGGGCGCCGCCATCGGGCCGCGCGAGCCGGTGATGGACATCGTGCCGGCCGGCTCCGGACTGGTCATCGAGGCGCGCATTGCGCCGGCCGACATTCGGGATGCACAGCGAGTGCAGGCGGGTTCGGGGCTTGCCCACGTGATGCTCACGGCGTATCGCGCCCGTGCCACGCCGCAGGTCGAGGGCCGGCTCATCTACGTGGGCGCTGACCGGCTGACCGATCCACGCTCGGCCAATCCCGCTGCGCCGTACTACGTGGCGCATGTGAGCGTGAGCCCCGAGGCCCTGCAAACGGCCAGCAAGCTGGCCGGCCAGCCCCTGGTGCTGACGCCCGGCATGCAGGCCGAGGTGTTCATCCCCACGGAGGAGCGCAGCGCGTGGCGCTATCTGTTCGA
>DATFFA010000303.1:0-2533 GCA_035250605.1 Variovorax sp.
ACGAGGGTCTCGCGCACGCTCTCGTGCACGATCAGCCGGCGGGTGGTGGTGCAGCGCTGCCCGGCCGTGCCGGCAGCGGCGAAGAGAATGCCGCGCACCGCGAGGTCGAGGTCGGCCGAGGGCGTGACCACCACCGCGTTGTTGCCGCCCAGCTCAAGCAGGCAGCGGCCGAAGCGCCGCGCCACCCGCGGCCCGACCTCGCGGCCCATGCGCGTGCTGCCGGTGGCCGACACCAGCGCGACGCGCGGGTCGTCGACGATCGCCTCGCCGATCTCGCGCAGGCCGATCGCCACGCCGGACAGCCCGGCCGGCGCCTCGGCACCGAAGCGACGCGCCGCGCGCGCGAACAGGGCCTGGCAGGCCAGCGCGGTGAGCGGCGTCTTCTCGGACGGCTTCCACACCACCGAATCGCCGCAGACGATGGCCAGCGCGAAGTTCCACGACCACACCGCGACCGGAAAGTTGAAGGCGCTGATCACGCCGACCACGCCCAGCGGATGCCAGCTCTCCATCATGCGGTGGCCGGGCCGCTCCGACGCAATGGTCAGGCCGTGCAGCTGGCGCGACAGGCCGACCGCGAAGTCGCAGATGTCGATCATCTCCTGCACCTCGCCCAGGCCTTCGGTGAGGATCTTGCCGGCCTCCAGCGAGACCAGCGCGCCCAGCGCCTCCTTCTCGGCGCGCAGCTCCTCGCCCAGCAGGCGGATCAGCTCGCCGCGCCGCGGCGCCGGCACGCTGCGCCAGGCCAGGAAGGCGGATTGCGCCTCGCCGACCATGCGGGAAACGTCGTCCGCCGTGTGCACCGGGAGCTGAGCCAGCGCGCTGCCGTCGATGGGCGAGCGCACGGCGAGCGGGCCGCCGCGCAGCGCTTCGGCGGGCACGCCCAGGCGCTCGAGCAGGCTGTGGGTCTGGGTGGCGGGAGCAGTCATGTCGGGTCCTCGTGTCTCGATCCGTTGCGCGTCATTTTTCGATGGTCTTGTTCCAGCGCGCGTTCCACGCGGGGCGGTTCGCGTTGATGCTGTCCCAGTCGACCGTGACTGCATTCTTCATCCATTCGTTGATCTTCGCGACCTGCGCGCCCGCATCGCCGTTGGCCGGCGTCTTCGGGTTGGTCGGCAACTGGCTGCCGTACTGCAGCGCCGCGGCTTGCGCCTGCGGGCTGAGCAGGAACTCCGCCAGCTTCTGCGCCAGCTCGGGCTCGCTGTTGTTGGCGATCACGCACTGGCCGACGGTGAGCACCACGGAACCTTCCTTGGGCTGCGCGTACTCGACCGGAATGCCCTTCTCCTTGAGGGCCGCCACCGCGGTGGGCGTGAGCGGAAAGATCGCGGCCTCGCCGGTCTGCACCATCTCCGACAGCTTGGCGGAGCTCGGGATGTACTCCAGCACATTGGGCCCGATGGTCTTGGCCCAGGCATTGAAGCCGGGGTCGACGTTCTTGTCGTTGCCGCCCTGGATGCGGTTGAACATCAGGAAGCCGTGCAGGCCGAAGGAGGACGACGGCATCGACTGGAACACCACCTTGCCCTTGTACTTGGGGTCGGCCAGGTCCATCCACGAGGTGGGCGCGGCCCAGCCCTTGTCGGTGAACATCTTCCTGTTGTAGGCCAGCCCCGTCATGCCCAGGCTCACGCCGCTGGCCATGTCGCCCTTGAAGCGGGCCGCGGGATAGAGCCCGTCGAGCGCCGCGCTGGGCCGCTGCTTCTCGCACAGGCCCATGCCGATGGCGCGGTACATGATGCCGTCGTCGAGGAACATCACATGCATCTGCGGCTTGTCCTTGTTGGCCTGCGCCTTGGCCAGGATGTCGGAGGAGGTGCCCGGCACCACCACCACCTTGGCGCCGGTCTGCTTCTCGAACTCGGGGAAGACGTGCTGGGTGTACGTTTTCTCGAAGGTGCCGCCGTTCATGCCGATGTAGAGCGTCTTCGATTGGGCGAAGGCGGTGCCTGCGGCGAGCAGGGCCGCGAGCGCGGCGGCGAGGGAGGTGGGGCGGTTCATGGGAACTTCCTTTCAGCGTGCGACGGAGGTGGGTTGGGGACGGGGTGAAGGGTTCGGCGCAGTGGCGGCCCGGGCTTCGGCTTCGCGCTCGAAGCGGTCGACCGCGAAGGCCTCGATGGGCGTGCGGCTGCGGCCGTGGCAAGCCAGCTCGGCCAGCACCTCGCCGGCGGCGGGGCCGATCTGGAAGCCGGCACCGGCAAAGCCGAAGCCGTGGATCAGGCCCGGCCTGCGCGGGCTCTCGCCGAGCACCGGCTGGCGGTCGGGCAGATAGCCCTCGGTGCCGCTCCAGGTGCGCAGGATGTGCGCATGGCGCAGCGCGGGCAGCAGCTCGATGGCCTGCCGGCAGATGCCGTCGATGGAGCCGCGCTCCACGCGCGCGCGCGCTTCGTCGAGCGCGAAGCCGGCGCCGCCGCCCATCACGACATTGCCGCGCGCCACCTGCCGGCAGTAGATGCCGCCGCCCTCGACGCCCAGGCTCCAGTCCATGAAGACCGGCAGCGGCTCGGTCACGGCCATGGCCGGATGGCCGGCG
>DATFFA010000304.1:0-8177 GCA_035250605.1 Variovorax sp.
GTGATGTGGAACAGCGGCACCACCAGCAGGGCCACGGTTTCCGGCGAACTGTCCCCCCACAGGCTGCCCGCCACGGCGTTGTGCATCAGCGTGCGGTGCGGGTGCATGCAGCCCTTGGGCAGGCCGGTGGTGCCGCTGGTGTAAGGCAGGAGCGCCATGTCGTTCGCGCCCACCGCGTGCGGGGGCGGGGCGTGGCCCGCAGCCAGCGCATCGGTCCAGGCCATGACCTCGCCGCCCGCGAGCGCAGGCAGCGGATGGCGCCCGAGCAGCCAGTCGCGCCACGCCGGCGGCGGCGACTCGTCGCCCTGCGCCTCGGGGTCGAAGGCATCGGTGAACTGCGTGACGATCAGGTGCGCTAGGCGCTCGTCGGGGGCCAGCGCGTCGCTGGCCCTGGCGAGCTCGGGCGCCAGGTCGCCTGTGGTGATCGCGACCTTGGCATCCGGATCGGTGATGTAGTGCTTGAGCTCCTCGGCCCGGTTCATCGGATTGACCGGCACCACCACCGCGTTGGCGCGCAGGATCGCGAAATGCGCGATCACCAGTTGCGGGCAGTTCTGCATGTCCAGCACCACGCGGTCGCCGCGCTTCACGCCCAGCGCATGCAGCGTGCCCGCCAGCCGCTCGGCCTGCGCCGCCAGCTCGCGGTAAGTGGTCTCGCGGCCGAAGAAGACCAGCGCCGTCTTGTCGGGAAAGCGCTCGGCGGCGGTGGCGAGGTTGTGCCACAGCGAGGTGGCGGGAATGGTGAGCGAGCGAGGCAGGCGCTGCGGCCAGAACTTGAAGTGCGGACGATCCATACGGGCTCCAATGGGACGGGCAAGCCTACGATGCCGCATGCTCGGGCCGCATCGGGGAAGCCCCGACGGCGTCACATCCGCGACTCCCGCCGAAAGATGCCTTTCCGGGCCTGCCGACAGACAGCCGGCCCGTTCTGCCGTACAACGGCGGATCGTTTTCTTCATCCCCCACCACCGAGGAGCTCACATGGCAGCAGACAAGCGCGCAAGTGTTCACTGGGAAGGCGCCGGCAAGACCGGCAAGGGCCAGATCAGCACCGAGACCGGTGCGCTCAAGAACTACCCCTACGGCTTCAAGAGCCGCTTCGAGGACGACCGCACCGGCACCAACCCCGAGGAGATCCTCGGCGCTGCGCATGCGGGCTGCCTCACGATGGCGCTGGCCTTCGCACTCGAGGGCGCGGGCTTCACCGCCACGCGCATCGACACCCAGGCCGCGGTGCGCCTGGCCAAGGATGGCCCGGGCTTCAAGATCGACCGCATCCAGCTCGAACTCGAAGCGGAGATTCCCGGCATCGACGAGGCCAAGTTCCAGGAACTGGCGGCCGGCGCCAAGGCCGGCTGCCCGCTGTCGAAGGCGCTGGCCAGCGTTCCCGAGATCACGTTGAAGGCCACGCTGAAAACCTGAGCAGGCGCTGTTCATGATCGTCCGCCCCAACGACGCATGACCAGCCAGGGCACCGATCCGGCCTACCCGGGCAGCGAGGATTTCGCCCGCTTCCTCGCCGCGGAGACCCCGCGCTGGGAAAAGCCCGTCAAGGCCTCGGGCGCCAGGATGGACTGATATGGGGCATTCGGTGCGCCTGATTGGTGCACAGATCTTGCATACAAGCAGGCACGAAACCTGCTGGTATGCAGGAACATGTCCATCACCGCTCCCGAAATCAGTGCACGCATCGTCGAGGCGGTGATGGCGCAGAAGCTCGCCCCAGGCGCGCGCCTGGGCGAGCAGCAGCTCGCGATGCTGTTCGACTGCAGCCGCACCATCGTGCGGGAGGCGCTCACGCGCCTGGCGGCGCGCGGCATCGTCACGGTGAGCGCGCGGCGCGGCTGGTACGTGATCGAGCCCTCGCAGGACGAGGCGCGCGAGGCCTTCGAGGCGCGCCGCGTGATCGAGGCCGGCCTGATCCGCAGCGCCGGCCGCATCGGCAAGGACGCGCTGCGCTCGCTCAAGGCGCACCTGCAGCGCGAGAAGGCCGCGCTCAAGGGCAGCGACGTCGGCACGCGCAGCTACCTGCTGGGCGACTTCCACGTGTGCCTGGCCGAGTGCCTGGGCAACTCGCTGCTGGCCGACACGCTGCGCGACTTCACCGCGCGCACCACGCTGATCGCCATGCTCTACCAGTCATCCCACGACGCCGCGCAGTCCTGCGAGGACCATGTGCGCATCGTCGCGGCGCTGGAGCGCGGCGACACCGCCGGCGCCGAGGCGCTGATGGTCGAGCACATCGGCACCGTTCAATCGGCCCTGCGTGTGCAGGCCCAGGCCGACCCGTTGGCCCAGCTGCGCGATGCGCTCGCACCGCTTCAGGGCACGCCGCCCGGCGCCAAGGCCAAGGCACAGCTCTTGCGTGGCCGGGGCAAGACCCAGGCCTCCGGCGCCATCCCCTCACCCGACGATTCTTCGACTTACCTAGGAGCCCTGTTATGAAGATCTCGAAGCGCCAGTTCGCGCTGACCCTCGCCTCGGCCGCCCTGCTCGCCACCGGCGCCGCCCACGCCCAGAGCGCGCTCGACAACGTGCTGAAGTCCAAGACCCTCAAGGTCGCCATTCCCACCGACTACCCACCCTACGGCTTCGTCGGCCCCGACATGGCGCCCCAGGGCCTCGACGTCGAGATGGCCAGGCTGATAGCGGCCAAGCTGGGCGTGAAGGCCGAGCTGGTGCCCGTCACCAGCGCCAACCGCATCCCCTACCTGCAGACCAGGAAAGCCGACCTCGTGATCTCCACGCTGGGCAAGAACGCCGAGCGCGAGAAGGTGATCGACTTCAGCGCCGCCTACGCGCCCTTCTTCCAGGCCGTGTATGCGTCCAAGAGCGTCAGCATCAAGAGCTTTGCCGACATGGCCGGCAAGAGCGTCGCCGTGACCCGCGGCGCGATGGAAGACCAGGAACTCGCCAAGGTGGCGCCGGCCAACGTCGACTACAAGCGCTTCGAGGACAACAACGCCACCATCGCCGCCTTCGTCGCCGGCCAGACGCAGACCATCGCCACCAGCGCCGCGGTCGCCGGCAACATGATGCAGAAGAACCCGCAGCTGGGCGCCGAGTACAAGCTGCTGCTGAAGGACAGCCCCTGCTTCGTCGGCATCGCCAAGGGCGAGGACGCGCTGAAGGCCAAGGTCAACGAGATCATCGCGGCCGCCAAGAAAGACGGCACGCTCGATGCCATGTCGAAGAAGTTCCTCGGCAAGGAAGCCGGCGACCTGCCCCTCTGACGCCGCACCGCCATGGGCATCGAGTTCGACTTCGGGGCCGTGCTCGGCCAATGGCCGCTGCTGGTCAGGGGCATCCTGTGGACGCTCGGCCTCACGCTCGTCGCCACGCTGATCGGCATGGCGGTGGGCATCGCCTGCGCCTGGGCGCGTGCGAGCGGACCGGCCTGGCTGCGCTGGATCGTCGGCAGCTACGTGGAGCTGATCCGCAACACGCCCTTCATCGTGCAGCTGTTCTTCATCTTCTTCGGACTGCCGGCGGCGGGCTTCAAGCTCTCGCCCGAGGTGGCTTCGGTGATCGCCATGGTGATGAACCTCGGCGCCTACGCCACCGAGATCATCCGCGCCGGCATCGAGGCCACGCCGCGCGGGCAGATCGAGGCCGCCGTGAGCCTGGCGCTGAACAAGGTGCAGGTCTTCACGCGCGTGGTGTTGCCGCCGGCGCTGAAGAAGGTCTGGCCCGCGATGGTGAGCCAGATCATCATCGTGATGCTCGGCTCGGCCGTGTGCAGCCAGATCTCGACCGAGGAGCTGAGCTACGCGGCCAACCTGATCCAGAGCCGCAACTTCCGCGCCTTCGAGGCTTTCATCGTCGCGACCGTCATCTACCTGGCGCTGTCGGTGGCCGCACGGCGACTGCTCAACTGGGCGGGGCCGAAGTTCTTCTTCGGCAAATGACATGAGCCCCCACGCTCGTCACTTCGTGTACTCGCTGCCCCCCGAGGGGGCGCAGGCCTCCCTTGGGGCGGCCCGGCGGGAGGCCTGACCATGATCGAGTTCTCCCTCTGGGACATCCTGCGCAACCTGCTGCTGGCCTTGCGCTGGACCGTGGCGCTGTCGCTCATCGCCTTCGTCGGCGGCGGCGTGGTGGGCGGCCTGCTGCTGTTCCTGCGCCTGTCGGGCGGCCGCATCGCCGAACGGCTCATCGGCCTCTATGTACAGCTGTTCCAGGGCACCCCGCTGCTGATGCAACTGTTCCTGGCCTACTTCGGCATCGCGCTCTTCGGCATCGAGGTCTCGGCCTGGACCGCGGCCTCGGTGGCGCTCACGCTCTACACCAGCGCGTTCCTCACCGAGATCTGGCGCGGCTGCGTGGCCGCCATCCCCAGGGGCCAGTGGGAGGCCTCGGGCAGCCTGGCCATGAGCTTCGGCGAGCAGATGCGCCACGTGATCCTGCCGCAGGCCACGCGCATCGCCATCGCGCCCACCGTGGGCTTCCTGGTGCAGGTGATCAAGGGCACGGCGCTGGCCTCGGTGATCGGCTTCGTCGAGCTGACCAAGGCCGGCAGCATGATCTCCAACGCCACCTTCAAGCCTTTCGTGGTCTTCAGCTGCGTGGCCCTGCTCTATTTCGCGCTGTGCTTCCCCGTGAGCCTGTACGCCAAGAACCTCGAAAGGAAGATCCATGGCGCTCGTCGCTGAAGCTCCCGCCGCTGCTGCAGACACCGCGGGTGGCCCGCCCATCGTCCGCATCACCGCGCTGCGCAAGGCCTACGGCAGCAACGAGGTGCTCAAGGGCATCGACCTCGAGGTCCAGCGCGGCGAGGTGATCGCCATCATCGGCAAGAGCGGCTCGGGCAAGAGCACGCTGCTTCGCTGCATCAACGGCCTCGAGGCGTTCCACGAAGGCTCGCTCACGGTCGATGGCAAGCCGCTGCTGCACGAGAGCGCGATGGCGATGCGCGAACTGCGGCAGCACGTGGGCATGATCTTCCAGAGCTTCAACCTGTTCCCGCATCTCTCGGTGGGCCGCAACGTGATGCTGGCGCCGACGCTGGTGAAGAAGCGCAGCCACGCGGAAGCCGCGCAGCAGGCGCGCAAGCTGCTCACCCGCGTGGGCCTGGAGCAGAAGTTCGACGCCATGCCGGACCAGCTCTCGGGCGGCCAGCAGCAGCGCGTGGCCATCGCACGCGCCCTGGCGATGGAGCCGGCCGTGCTGCTGTGCGACGAGATCACCTCGGCGCTCGACCCGGAGCTCGTGGGCGAGGTGCTGCGCGTCGTCGAGTCGCTGGCCGACGAGGGCATGACGCTGCTGATGGTGACGCACGAGATGAGCTTCGCGCGCAAGGTCAGCGACCGCGTGATCTTCATGCACCAGGGGCGCGTGCACGAGATGGGGCCGCCGGCCGAGCTGTTCGGCAATCCGCAGACCGCCGAGCTGAAACAGTTCCTTTCGTCGCTTCACGATTGAACCATCGGGCTGTGGCAAGCTCGCAGCGGTATGCAGTACCGCTCCTTCTTGCCGCCGTCCCGCCGCCTCGTTCTGCGCGCCCTGCTCGGTGCCGGCGCGTGCGCCCCCATCGCAGCGCTGGCGGGCTTCAACTTCTTCACCAGCGAATACACCGCGAGCCGCGAAGAGCTGCAGGCGCAGATCGCCAAGCGCTTCCCGGTGCAGCAGCGCTATGCCGAGATCTTCACCGTCGCACTGCGCGATCCGCAGCTGGGGCTGGACGCCCGCGCCAATCGGGCCGCGATCACGGCCCTGCTGAGCATCGCGAGCCCGCTGCTGCGGCCTTCGACGGTCGAGGGCGTGGTCTCGGTCAGCAGTGCGCTCAGGTACGACGCACCGGCCCGCGCGCTGCGGCTCGACCAGCCCAAGGCCGAGCGGCTCGAGCTGCAGGGCGTGACCGGGCGCGATGCCGAGCGCCTGCAGCAGATCGGCGCCGTGGTCGCGCAGGAGCTGCTGCGCGACCAGCCGCTGCGCACCTTCACCGCCGAGGAGCTGACCGTGGGGCGCAAGACCTACGAGATCGGTGACATCACGGTGCAACAGGACGGCATCAAGGTCCAGCTGAAATGAAGCTCACCCGCTGCACACCCTGGCTGCTCGCTGCATGGCTGCTCGCTGCCTGCTCGGCGACCGCGCCCACGCCGAAGCGCGACTTCGACCTCCAGGCCCACCGCGGCGGGCGCGCGCTCGCGCCGGAGAACACGCTGGCCGCCTTCGACAACGCCATGGAGATGGGCGTGACCACGCTCGAGCTCGACATCGGACTCACCGCCGACGGCGTGGTGGTGATCTCGCACGACACCGTGCTCAACCCCGAGCACACACGCGATGCGAACGGCGCCTTTCTCACTGCCAAGGGCCCGGCGATCCGCGCGCTGACGCTGGCGCAGCTGCAGGCCTACGACGTCGGCCGCATCGATCCGGCGAGCAACTACGGCAAGCAGTTCGCCCTGCAGGTGCCGCGCGACGGCGAGCGCATCCCGACGCTGGCCGCGCTCTTCGAGCGGGTACGCGCACGCGGCGCGGCGCAGCTGCGCTTCAACATCGAAACCAAGCTGGACCCCAGCCGGCCCGAGGAGACCGCGGCACCGGAACAGATGGTGCGCGCGCTCCTCGCCGAGATCGACAAGGCCGGCATGGGCTCGCGCGTGACCGTGCAGAGCTTCGACTGGCGCACGCTGGCCCTCGTCGGCCAGTGGGCGCCGCAGCTGCAGCGCGCCTATCTCACGAGCGCCCGCACGCTCAGGGACCCGCGCTGGACCTCCGGCCTGCGGCTCGAGGACTTCGGCTCGGCACCGCGCCTGGTGAAGGCCGCCGTCGGCAACAGCCCGGGCCCGGTGATCTGGTCGCCGGCCTTTGCCGAGCTCACGGCCGCGCAGGTCCGGGAGGCGCAGGCGCTGGGCTTCCAGGTCGTGCCCTGGACGGTGAACCAGCGCGCCGACATGGCGAGGCTGATGGACTGGAAGGTCGACGGCCTCATCACCGACGACCCGGCGCTGCTGCGCGACCTGATGCGCGAGCGCCGCATGCCGCTGCCGGCGCCTGCGAAGCCCTGAGCGTCCTTGCGGCAACGACGCTAGACGTGGCGCGTGGCGCGCGTTCCGCGCGACTCGCCCGAGGGCTGCGCATCGGCGCGCGCATGCAGCGTCTCGATGATGTGGCATTGCGCATCGCTGCCGTCGCAGCAGTCGCGCAACGCGATCAGCTCCTTCTCGAGCGAGCGCAACTCACGCAGGCGCTCGCGCACATGGCCCAGGTGCGTGTCGAGCGCCACGTTGGCGGCGGCGCAGTCGTCCTTGCTGCGCAGGTCCAGCCCGAGCAGCGCGCGCACCTCGTCCAGCGACATGTCCATGGCCCGGCACAGGCGAATGAAGCGCAGCCGGTGCACGTCGGCATCGGTGTAGTGCCGGTAGCTGTTGTCGCCGCGGGCCTGTGGTGCGACCAGGCCCTCTTTCTCGTAATAGCGGATGTTGGTGGCGCTCAGGCCGCTTCGGGCCGCGGCATCTCCGATGCGGTAACCCTGTTCGACGGGCGGGTTTGCGACAGGCATGGCTTGACCTTCCAGTGACTTCAACCTTTCCAATGCTGCCATCACTGGAGAAACCATGTCTGCAAGCTGCTGCGAACACGATCACGACCACGAACACCTCACGGCCTCCGACACCCCGCGCTACCGGCGCGTGCTGTGGGTGGCGCTGGCCCTCAATGCGGCGATGTTCGCGGTCGAGATCGGCGCCGGCTTCCGATCGGGCTCGGTCTCGCTGCTGGCCGATGCGATCGACTTCTTCGGCGATGCGGCGAACTACGGCGTGACCCTCGCCGTGCTCTCGATGGGCCTGGCCTGGCGCGCCCGCGCGGCCGTGCTCAAGGGCTTCAGCATGCTGGGCTTCGGCCTCTTCGTGGCCGGCAGGACGCTGTGGTCGGCCACCCAAGGCCTGCCGCCCGAGGCGCTGACGATGGGGCTGGTGGGCGCGCTGGCCCTCGGGGTGAACGTGGCGGTCGCTCTCATGCTCTACGCCTTTCGCGAGGGCGATGCCAACATGCGCAGCGTCTGGCTGTGCTCGCGCAACGATGCCATCGGCAACGTGGCGGTGATGCTCGCGGCCCTCGGCGTCTTCGGCACCGGCACGGCCTGGCCCGACCTGGCGGTGGCCGCGGTGATGGCGGCGCTGGCGCTCAGCGGCGGCTGGGCGGTGCTGCGGCAGGCGCGCGGCGAG
>DATFFA010000305.1:0-14044 GCA_035250605.1 Variovorax sp.
CTGCAGCTTCGCGCGCAGCGCCTCGTGGTTCTCGATGATGCCGTTGTGCACCAGCGCCACGCGGCCGGGGCGGGCGGACTCGGCACCCGGGCCGGGACCATGGCTGAAGTGCGGGTGCGCGTTGTGGACGGCCGGCGCGCCGTGCGTGGCCCAGCGCGTGTGGGCGATCCCGGTGCTGCCTTCGATGCGGTCGTCGCGCACCTGGGCCAGCAGGTCAGCCACCCGGGCGGTGGTGCGGGCGCGCTCGAGGCCGCCCGCATGCACGGCGACGCCGCAGGAGTCGTAGCCGCGGTATTCGAGACGCTGCAAGCCCTGGACGAGGATGGGAACGATGTTGCGGCCAGAGACGGCGCCGACGATGCCACACATGAATGAGCTCCTGCTGATGGAAGTCCGAGGATGGTAGGCACGGCGTTGTGAAATTTGCATGCAAATTTAAGTTGAAATCGCCGGGAGATTTCATTCCCCGCTCCGTATGCAATGACATTTCAGTATGCTTTGCTCCATGAAATCTTCGAACATGGATACCGTCGACCTGGAACTGCTCGATGCACTCCAGCAAGACGCCTCCCAAAGCAACCAGGCCCTGGCCGCGCGCCACGGGCTGTCGCCCGCCACCTGCCTGCGGCGTGTGCGCCGCCTGCGCGAAGCCGGCTGGATCGCACGCGAAGTCGCGATCCTCGACCCGGAGCGCGTGGGCGCCCTGCTCACCGCGGTAATCGAGATTTCGCTCGACCGCCAGGACGCCGCCGCACTCGAGGCTTTCGAGGCGCGGGTCGTCGCGGACGAATCGGTGCAGCAGTGCTACCGGGTCTCGCCCGGCCCGGATTTCGTGCTGATCGCCACGGTGCGCGACATGCCCGGCTACCAGGCCCTCGCGCAGCGCCTGTTCACCACCGATGCCAACGTGCGCAACGTGAAGGCCTTCTTCAGCGTCAAGCGCGCGAAGTTCGATCCGCGGGTGCCGCTGCCGGCTGCGTCCTAATCCTTCGGCGCCTTTTGGGGCCGCTTCCAGTTCGCGTAGCTGACCTGCCGGCCCCGTGCGATGGTCAGCACGCCCGGCTCGGTGCTCTTGGTCACGGTCGAGCCGCCCCCCACGGTGCCACCGGCGCCGATGGTGATCGGCGCCACCAGCACGCAGTTGCTGCCCACATGCACGTCGTCGCCGATCACGGTGCGGTGCTTGTTGGCGCCGTCATAGTTGGCCGTGATGCTGCCGGCGCCGTAGTTGACGCGCGCGCCCACGCTGGCGTCGCCCAGGTAGGCGAGATGGTTGGCCTTGGCGCCGGCGGCCAGCGTTGAATTCTTGACTTCGACGAAGTTGCCGATATGCACCTCGGCGCCCAGCCGCGCGCCGGGCCGCAGCCGCGCGAAGGGGCCGACGCGCGCGCCGACGCCGACCGTCACGCCGGTCTTCTCGCCATCGATGTGGGTGAAGGGATGGATCACCGCGCCGGTTTCGATCCGCGCGTTGGCGATCACGCAGTTGGCCCCCACGCGCACGCCCGCACCCAGCGAAACCGCGCCTTCGAAGACGCAGTTGACGTCGATCTCCACGTCCGACTCGCAGGCCAGGGTGCCGCGCACGTCGATGCGCGCGGGGTCGGCCAGGCGCACGCCCTGCACCAGCAGCGCCTCGGCCTGGCGCCGCTGGTACGCCCGCTCGAGCGCCGCCAGCTGCGCCGGCGTGTTGACGCCGGCCACCTCCAGCGGGTCCTCGATGCGGTGCGCCACGACGGGCACGCCGTCGATGGTGGCCAGGCCCACCACGTCGGTCAGGTAGTACTCGCCCTGGGCGTTCTTGTTGTCCAGCCGCGCCAGCCAGGGCTTGAGCAGCGCGGCGGGCACGGCCATCACGCCGCTGTAGGTTTCGCGGATGGTGCGCTGGGCTTCGCTCGCGTCCTTCTCTTCCACGATCGCCTGCACCTCGCCTTCGCCCTCGGCGGCGGGCGCGCGCACGATGCGGCCGTAGCCGGTCGGGTCCTCGACGCGGATGGTGAGCAGCGCGAGACGGCGGCCGCCGCTCTGCGCGATCAGCGAGCGCAGGGTGGCGTCGCCGATCAGGGGAACGTCGCCCGAGAGCACGACCACGGTGCCGTCGTCCGGCAGGAGCGGCGCCGCCTGCTGCATCGCGTGGCCGGTGCCCAGCTGAGGCACCTGGCGCGCGAACTGCGGCACCGCACCGGCCGCGCCCTCGCCGAGCGCGGCCTCGACATCGGTGGCGCCGTGGCCGGTGACCACCACCACGTTGCGCGCGCCGATGCGCGCGGCGGTGTCCACGACGTGCGCCACCAGCGCGCGGCCACCCAAACGATGCAACACTTTGGGCAGGCTGCTTTTCATGCGCGTGCCCTTGCCGGCCGCCATGATGACGACGTCGACCGGTTCCTGGTTGTCCTGCGGAGTCTTGTTCATGCCACTTTCTCGAATGCGTTGGGTCAGGCTGGCGCGAATTATCGGCGTGCTGCTCGCGGCCGCGGCGCTGGCAGCCTGCAGCACGCTCAAGCTGGCCTACAACAACCTTCCCGAGCTGAGCTACTGGTGGCTGGACGGCTACCTGGATTTCGGCGGCGCGCAGACCCCGCGGGTGCGCGACGACCTGGCCGAGCTGCTGGCCTGGCATCGCCGCCACGAGTTGCCACGGCTGGTCGAGCTGCTCCGTGGCGCGCAGGCACTGGCGCCTGAAAACATCACGCCCCAGCAGGCTTGCGCGTTCGCCGACCACATCCGCGAGCGGCTGCTCGCGGTGGCCGTGCAGGCCGAAGGCCCGGGCACGGCGTTGGCCCTGAGCCTGGGCGAAGCCCAGCTGCAGCAGCTCGAACGCAAATACGCGAAAAACAACGCCGAGTACCGCAAGGAATGGCTGGAGCACAGCCCGGCACGCTGGCAGGAGAAGCGCTACGAGCGCACCCTCGAGCGCTACGAGGACTTCTACGGCCGCCTCGAGCCGGCCCAGCGCGAGCTGCTCAGGCAGCAGGTGGCGCAGTCGGGCTTCGACCCCCAGGCCTTCGATGCCGAGCGGCGCAGACGCCAGCAGGAGGTGCTGGCGCTGCTGCGCCGCTTCCAGGCCGAGCGGACGCCGCCGGCCGAGGCGCGCGCCGCCATCCATGCCTACGTGATGCGTATCGCCGACCCACCGCCGGGCCCATGGCGCGAGCGGCAACAGGCGCTGCAGCAGGAGGGCTGCCGCAACATGGCGGCCTTGCACAACAGCACCAGCGCGGCCCAGCGCTACCAGGCGGCTCGCCGCCTGCACGCCTACGAACGCGACCTGAGCGAGCTGTTCGCCGATCACTGAGTACTCACCGGGAACGATCGCCGATGACCGATCATTGAGTCCGACGTCACGCGAAAATGTAGAACATTTGTTTACACTCAGCTGCCACACCCCCGCATCCTCCATGAACATCACGCTCTGTACGCTCTTCGAGAAAAACTACCACTACGGCGTCGCGGCCCTGGCGAACTCGCTGATCGCCGCCGGCTACCAGGGTGAGTTGTGGGTGGGCTACCGCGGCGCCCTGCCGGGCTGGATCGTCGATGCGCCGGCCTTCGACCGCGCCAGCGGCCGGCTGAAGGTCGCGCCCCAGCTGACGCTGTGCATGCTGGAGCTGGACACGCCGCTGCACTTCACCTACTACAAGCCCACCTTCATCCGCGAGATGCTGGAAAAGCACGCCCCGCAGGCCGACATCTGCGCCTACATCGATCCGGACATCGTGGTGAAGTGCGACTGGCCGTCGCTCGCCGGCTGGTTCACGGAGGACGGCATCTCGCTGGCCGAGGACGTCAACTGGTGCTTTCCGGCGCGCCATCCCAAGCGCCTGCTGTGGGCCCGCTTCTTCGCACCGCACGGCGCCACGCCCCGTCGCGGTCTGGACCGCTACTACAACGCGGGCTTCATCGCGGTGTCGCGCGCGCACTTCGAGTTCCTGGACCTGTGGCGCCGGCTGTGCGATCTGGTGGTCGACTACAACAAGGGCGCCAAGCAGCTCAAGGCCGGCGGCTCGGCCGAGCTTTTCCACTCGACGGACCAGGACGCGCTGAACTTCGCCTTGACGGTGTGCGAGGCGCCCCTGAACACTGCCGGCCCCGAGGCGATGGATTTCGCGCCCGGCGGCTATTACCTCTCGCACGCCATCGGCTCGGTCAAGCCCTGGCACGGCGGCTTCATCCGACAGGCCCTGCGCGGGCGGCCGCCCTCGGCCGCGAGCAAGTGGTATTGGCGCTACGCCAACGCGCCGATCCGCGTGTATTCGGACGGCGAGCTGCGAAAGAGCACGCTGGCGCTGAAGATCGCGGCCGCGATCGGGCGGCTCTACAAGCGCGCCTGAGCGTCTTCGGGGGCTTTGTCCTTGCGCCACTCCAGCCAGCGCACGGCCAGCAGCGCGTACTGGTAGCCGAAATTGGCCAGGCTGGTCGCGATGCCGAACCAGAGCACCGAGCGCAGGTCGCTCACGCCCACCAGCCACAGGTAGAGCACCTGGGTGATCAGCGTCACCGCGATGCTGTAGGTCTGCCCCGCGGTCGCACCGCGCACCGACAGGGTACGGAAGGCAAAGCCCGAGGCGTTCATCACGATGGACGCCAGGAAGACCATCCACACCAGCGGCGTCATGCTCTCGTACTGCTTGCCGAGCAGCAGGATCCAGTACTGCGGGAACAAGAAGGACGTCAGCAGCACCGCGCTCCCCATCGCGAAATAGGCGAGATGGGCCTGCGCCACGATCTTGCCCAGCCGAGGGCCCATGGGTGCGCGCGCGATGGCCGGGAACAGCAGCACGTTGGTGACGCGGTCGACCACCATCAGCACCATCGCGAGCCGGCCGAAGGCGCCCACCTCGGCCAGCATGCTGGCGGTGCCGAAGAGCGACACCAGAAAGACGGTGATCACGCCCTGCACCTGGTAGAACACGCCCGGCAGCACCAGCGGCTTGGCGATGCGCAGGATCTCGGCATCCACCTTCTTCGCATCGCCGGCGTCGAGGTGCGCGTCCGCGATCTGCTGCGTCCGGAAGGCCTTGCGGTAGAACATCACGCTGACGAAGCTGGCCGCGGCCGTTGCGGCCACGATGCCGACCATCGACCAGGAAGTGATCGGCAGCAGCAGCACTGCCCCGACGAAGGTGATTCGCACGCTGTGCGAGTAGAAGGCGATGCGGTTCAGCGTGTTGATCTGGCTGAGGATCAGCAGCACCGTGCTGCAGTAATGCTCCCGCAGAGTGAGCAGCACCACCGCCAGCATCAGCAGCGAGCCCGCCAGGTAGGCCGCGCCGGACCAGCCGTGCTGCTGCGAGCTGTAGAACCAGTAGGGCCCGATGACGGCCAGCCCCAGCCCCAGCAGCACCCAGCGCTTGCGAAAGACCTGGTGGCACACGCCCACCACCCAGGGCTGCTCGTTGGCGCGCTGGCCGACGATGGGCATGGTGCAGTGGGCCAGCCCCAGGTCGCTGATCCCCAGCATCAAGGTCATGCAGGCGATCAGGAAGGTGTAGGCCGCGTACTGGTCCTTGGGCAGCACGTTGACGATCAGCAGGCCGGCGATGCCGCCGATGGCCACGCCGAAGGTTTCGACGCTGCCGACCAGGGCGATCTGGCGCAGACGGGGGAGGAGCTTCACGGATGAGCGGCGACGGTCAATGGGGTTGGCCGGCGGCTGCCGGGTCGAGACTTCGTCCGCGCAGGGCGGACAGGCCCTCTACGATACGCGATGGGCGTGACCGGTCCGCTCACGGACCGGTCAGATCAGCGGCGTGGCCTGCAGCGGCCGCTCGAAGTAGTCGCCCAGCGTCTCCAGCGCATGCGGCTCGAGGATGCGCAGCCAGCCGGCCTCGAGCTTGTACAGGCGCAGCTGCTGCAGCCGCCTCAAGGTCTTGTTGGTGTGCACCAGCGACAAGCCCAGCGCATCGGCGATGTGCTGCTGGTTGAAGGGAAACTGGACCCAGCCTTCGCGCGCCATGCCGAGGCGCTCGGCGCGCCGGTAGAGATGCATCAACAGCATCGCCACCCGCTCGGCCGCGTTGCGGCGCCCGGCCGTCACGAGGTTGTCGTCCACGATCTTTTCCTCGCGCGCCGCCAGCCAGGTGATGTGGTAGCCCAGCTTCGGCTGGGCATGAAACAGCTCCCACAGCCGGTCGCGGGCGAAGCAGCAGAGCGTGACGCCGGTCACCGCCTCGACGCCGTGCGTGTGGCTGTCGGCAAACTCGTCCTGCAGCCCGATGAAGTCGCCGGGCAGCAGGAAGCCGAGGATCTGGCGCCGCCCGTCGCTCAGCGTCTTGTAGCGGAAGGCCCAGCCGGAATAGATCGTGTAGAGCTGCGGGCTGGCGCGGTCTTCCTCGATCACCGCCCGGCCCGCCTCGACGGAACGCGTGCCGGTACGGAAGGATTCGATGAGACGCAGCTCCTCGGTCGTGACGGGAAGGAAGGCGGGGTTGCAACGCAGCAGGCAGCGGTCGCAGGGATCGGGACCGGTGGGCGGGTGACTGAGCGCTGGATAGTCAAGGGTCACCTTCGGACTATAGGCGCGCGATCTGTGTCTTTTCACATTTCGCTCGCCGCAGCGCGCTCCTACACTGCGGGCGTCCCGGATTCCCAAGCGAATGACAGAACTCCACGAGATCCTCTACTTCAGCCAACTGGCGCCGAACCAGCCCACCGACGTGGTGGGCCACATCGTGGCCCAGGCACGCGCCCGCAATGCGATGGAAGGGATCACCGGGCTGCTGGTCTTCGACGGCATGCGCTTCTGCCAACACTTCGAAGGACCGCGCGGCAACGTGTTGCGCCTGATGCAGCGGCTCGAGGCCGACCCCAGGCACGTGCAGATGCGCGTGGTGTACGAGGGCGAGCTCTTGCAGCGCCGCTACCACGCCTTCGACCTGGGGCTCGCCCAGGTCGAGGACAGCGAGGACATCGCCATCGTCCAGCAGTTCGACGGGGTGGAGGCGCTGGCGCGCTTCATGGCGCTGCGCCCCCGGCTGGACATCTGATCCGGCTTCAAGCCCGCTCGGCGGCCGACGCGAGGTCCCAGCTGTAGGTGGCGCCGTGGCCGTCCCACGGCTCCATCACGATGCGCTCGCCGGCTTCGACCCGCAGCGTCTCGCCGGGTGCCAGCACCAGGTCTTCGCTGCCCCATTGGGCGGTGGCATCGCGTGTGACCCAGACCCGGCCCTGCCGCACGCGCAGAATGCTCGCGCCGGCTGCCTTGAGGCTGGTCGCCTCGCCGGCACCCAGCTGCCATGCACCGCGGCGAACGGCCGGCGGTACGTTGGCCGGACGCTGGGCCAGGGCCGGGGACGACGGGAACGTGGAGGTGGTGCAGACGGCGGACATACGAGACTCCTAAAGAGGGGGTTTCTCCATCAGCGCAATTTCGCGCTTCGGGAATGAATGATCTGCCTTGCCCCGTTCGCGGTCCAATGAAAACGCGCTACCCTACTGATTCCGCTTTCGCATCAATCCGGACCCCTCGGATCCAGCCCATGCAGTATTCCCAGACCCACTTGCGCTCCCGCCCGATCTCCGCCGGCCACCTGCGCGCCTTCGAGGCCGTGGCCCGCCACCTGAACTTCCGCGCTGCGGCCGAGGAGATGGCGCTGACCCAGTCGGCCGTGAGCCGGCAGATCCAGTCGCTGGAGGAAGAAGTGGGCGTGGGCCTGTTCCTGCGCCACACCCGCGCCGTCGAGCTCACCAGCGCGGGCGCCCAGCTCCTGCTGGCGGTACAGCAGTCGCTGCCGCGCATCGACGGCGCGGTGCGGCAGATCCGGCAGAGCGCGGGGCGCAAGAGCGTCTCGCTCACCACCTTCGCCTCCTTCGCCTCGATGTGGCTGATCCCGCGCCTCGAGGCCTTCCAGCGCGACAACCCCGACATCGACATCCGCATCGATGCCACCGACGCCGCGCTGGACATGGACCTTGCGGACATCGACATCGCCCTGCGCTACGGCCCCGGCGAGAACATGCCGGCCGGCGCGATACGCCTGTTCGGCGAGAACCTCACGCCGGTGGCCAGCCCCTGGCTGATCAAGAGCAACCCGCCGATCAAGACGCCGGCCGACATCGCACGCTTCGCACTGATCGAGGCCGGCGACGCGCACCGCACCCACCTGGAATGGCTGACCTGGCGGCGCTGGTTCGAGGTGAACGACCTGCAGCGCGCGCAGCCCAAGCGCTGGCTCTATTTCAACTACGCCTACCAGATGGTGCAGGCCGCACTCACCGGACAGGGCCTGGTGCTGGCGCGCAGCTCGCTGATTGCCGAGAGCCTGGCCAACGGCGACCTGCTGGAGGTGCTGCCGCAGCACCGCATGGATTCGCCCATGGCCTACTGGCTGATCGTCGGTCCGCGCAGCACGCAGCGGCCCGAGATCCAGGCCTTTCGCGATTGGCTGGAGGCGCAGGCGGCCATCACGCGGGAAACCATCGGGGAGGTGCCCGATCCGGACACCGTGGACCAGATGGACTAGGGCTCAGCCGACCGGCCAGACCACCCCGTTGTCGTTGAGGATGGCATCCAGGGGCAGGTCGTGCGGCTCCGGCTCGAAGTCGTCGAGGAAACCGTTGGTGAAGCCCAGCCCGACCGTGAAGGGCCGCGGCTCCAGCGCCGCCAGCGTGCGGTCGTAGAAGCCGCCGCCATAGCCCAGCCGGTAGCCGCCGGCGCTGTAGCCCAGGCAGGGCACGAACAGCAGCGTGGGCACGATCAGCTCCGTGTCCTTCGGCTTGGGAATGTCGTAGGCGTCCGGCTCCATGGGGCAGCCGGGATGCCAGGCGTGGAAAGTCAGGGTCTTGTGCACCTTGTCGACGACCGGCAGGCCGATGCGGCGGCGCTGCGGTTCGCCCTGCAACTCGCCGTCTTCCTTCCAGCGATGCAGCGCGGGCAGCGGATCGAACTCGCCCTTGATGGGCCAGTAGGCGCCGATCACGGTGTCGGGCCGGCCCACCAGCCAGATGCGCATCACGCGCTGCAGCAGGTCGGCGCGTGCCAGGCGGTCGGGCATGGCAAGACGCTGCTCGATCAGTGCGGAACGCAGCTGTTGCTTGAGAAAGTTGGCAGTTGCCGAGGTGTCGGCACCCTTTGACTTGTCCATAATCCCCCGATGCAGTTTGCAAGCATTTTGGCACCTGCGCGCAACCGTCTGCGCGCCCCCTTCCCCACTCTCCTTCTTTCGCTCGTCTTCGCCGCCACCGCGCTGCTGCAGCAGGCCCGTGCGCAGAACGGCAGCGACGACGTCATCGTGCAGATGAAGCAGGCCGCGCAGCGCGGCGACAAGGCGCGCCTCGCCGCCCTGCTGCCGCAGGCGCGCGGCCACCTGCTCGAACCCTGGGCCGCGTACTGGGAGCTCAGGGCCCGCCTGGGCGAAGCCAGCGCTTCGGAGGTGCAGGACTTCCTCTCGCGCTACGCCGGCACCTACCAGGAGGACCGCCTGCGCAACGACTGGCTCGTCCTGCTCGGCCAGCGCCGCGATTGGGACGGCTTCGCGACGCTGCACCCGGCCTTCCGCATGAACGACGACGCCCAGGTCCGCTGCTACGCGGTGCTGGTCGAGGCGCTGCGCTCGGGCGCACCCACCGCTGCCCAGGCCGCGGAAGTGCGCCGCAACTGGCTCGGCCAGCGCGAGCTCGACGATGGCTGCCTCACGGCAGCCGACCGCATGATCTCGGCGCGCATGATGTCGCCCAACGACGCCTGGAAGAAGGCGCGCTATGCGATCGAGGCCAACCGGCCGCAGGCCGCGCGCGCCGCCGTCATGCTGGCCTCGCCCGATGCGGTGCCGCAGTTCGACGAGCTCAACGCCAACATGGCGAAGTTCCTGGCCGGCCGCGGCGTCGCCCCCGGCAAGTGGCGGCGCGAGCTGGTGGTGCTGGCACTGATCAAGATGGTCATCGCCGACCCGGACATGGCCGCCTCCCAGCTCGACAGCAAGTGGAGCGTGATGCTCTCGCCCGAGGAGCGCAACTGGGTGTGGGGCGCGATCGGCCGCCAATACGCGGTGAAGCTCTCGCCGGCCGCCGCCGGCGCCTTCGCCAACGTCACCAAGAACGCCGACCTGTCCGACGACATGCTGGCCTGGAAGGCCCGCGCCGCCCTGCGCACCGGCAACTGGAAGGAAGTGCGCGCCGCCATCGCCGGCATGAGCGACTCGACCCAGGAAGACCCGACCTGGGTGTACTGGAAGGCGCGCGCCCTCCACGCGCAAGGCGGCGACGAGCGCCGCGCCGAAGCACGCACGCTGTACGAAAGCATCGCCGGCACCCGCGGCTTCTACGAGCTGCTCGCGCTCGAAGAGCTGGGCGAGCGCGCGAGCGCGCCCACCCGCCCTGCGCCACTCACGGCGGAGGAGAAGGCGGCGGCGCGCAGCAACCCCGCGCTCGCCCGCGCGCTCTACGCCATCGAAATCGGCCTGCGCCCCGAGGGCGTGCGCGAGTGGAACTACGCGACCAACCTGCACGACAAGGGCGGCATGGGCGACCGCGAGCTACTGGCCGCGGCCGACCTCGCCTGCCAGCGCGAGATCTGGGACCGCTGCATCAACACCAGCGAGCGCACCAAGGGGATGATCGACGTCGAGCAGCGCTTTCCCATGCCCTTCCGTGAGACGGTGGTCGCCAAGAGCGAGGCGATCGGCCTCGACCCCGCTTACGTCTATGGCCTGATCCGCCAGGAGAGCCGCTTCATCATGGACGCGCGCTCCGGCGTCGGCGCATCGGGCCTGATGCAGGTGATGCCCGCCACCGCGCGCTGGACCGCGCGCAAGATCGGCCTGTCCGGCTTCACGCCAGGGCAGATCAACGACCGCGACACCAACATCACCATCGGCACCAACTACCTCAAGCTGGCGCTCGATGACTTCGACGGCTCGATGGCCCTGGCCGCCGCGGCCTACAACGCCGGCCCCGGCCGGCCGCGAAGCTGGCGCAACGGCCCTGTGATGGAGGCCGCGATCTGGGCGGAGAACGTGCCCTTCAACGAGACGCGCGACTACGTCAAGAAGGTGCTGGCCAACACCACCAACTACGCAGCCCTGATCAGCGGCCGGCCGCAATCGCTCAAGGAGCGCCTCGGCACCGTGGGCCCACGCGACGCGGCCGAGCCGGAGCCCAACAAGGACCTGCCCTGATGTGGTGGGACCAGATTGCCGCCACGTTCGCCTCCGAATTTTCGGACGTGGACGACATCGCCCAGCTCACCCGCATCCTGATTCGCCTCGTGCTGGCGTCGGTGCTGGGCTTCGCCCTCGGCTTCGAGCGTGAGCAGCAGGGCAAGGCGGCCGGCGTGCGCACGCACATGCTGGTGGCCGTGGGCTCCGCCCTCTTCGTGCTCGTGCCGCAGCAGGCCGGCATCGAACCGGCCGACATGAGCCGCGTGATCCAGGGCCTGGTGGCGGGCGTCGGCTTCCTGTGTGCCGGCACCATCCTGAAGCAGGGCCGCGACGAGCAGCACGTGCAGGGCCTCACCACCGCCGCCGGCCTGTGGATGACCGCCGCGATCGGCATGGCCTGCGGCCTGGGCCGCGAGCTGACGGCGGTGCTCAGTGCGCTGCTGGCGCTGGCCGTGCTCTCGCTGGTGCCGCATGTGGTGAAGGCCATCGAACGCGTGGTCGGTCCGCCCTCGGACGGCAACGGCAACGGCAAGCGCGTGATCGTGCCGCCCGGCAGCGACGACGACACGACCCAGCGCTGAGCATCAATCCCGCGCGCCTTCGGCATCAATGCCGCAGCGGCCGGGCGCTAGCATCGCAGGCTTTCCCTTCAAGAACCCCCAGGAGGTTTCGATGCTCACGCTCCATATCGGCAACAAGAATTACTCGTCCTGGTCGATGCGCCCCTGGGTGCTGATGAAGCAGGCCGGCATCCACTTCGAGGAGGTGATGGTGCCCTTCGATACCCTCGATGCCGATTCGCACTTCAAGAAGACCATCGAGGCCCTCAACCCCGCCGGCCGTGTGCCCGTGCTGGTCGACGGCGAGATCGTCGTCTACGACACGCTGGCGATCTGCGAATACCTTGCCGAGACCCACCCCGACAAGAAGCTCTGGCCGCGCGACAAGGCCCTGCGGGCCCACGCGCGCAGCGTCTGCGCCGAGATGCACGCGGGCTTCGGCGCCCTGCGCAACCACTGCGGCATGAACATCGAGGCCGATCTGCGCGTGCAGGGCAAGATCATCCTGCGCGACCAGCCGCAGGTGCGCGCCGATCTCGCGCGCATCGTGCAGATGTGGAGCGGCCTGCTGAAGGCCCACGGCGGGCCGATGCTCTTCGGCGAATTCGGCATCGCCGATGCGTACTTCGCGCCCGTGGGCGTGCGCATCAAGACTTTCGGCCTGCCGGTGCCCGCCGAAATCACGGCCTACATCGAGCGCGTGCAGCAGTTGCCCGGCGTCAAGGCCTGGATCGACGAGGCACTGGTCGAGAAGCGCTTCGTGGTCGTGGACGAGCCGTACCGCATCGAGGACTGAGAACGCCCCTGCATGACGCCCAGCACCTAAACTGCGGCGCATGCAAACCTACCTCGTCGGCGGCGCCATCCGCGATGTCCTGCTGGGCCGGCCCGGCAGCGATCGCGACTGGGTCGTGGTCGGCGCCACGCCCGAGGAGATGGCCGCGCAGGGCTACCTGCCGGTGGGCCGCGACTTCCCTGTCTTCCTGCACCCCCGGACGCGCGAGGAATATGCGCTGGCGCGCACCGAGCGCAAGAGCGCGCCCGGCTACCGCGGCTTCGTCGTCCACGCCTCGCCGGAAGTGACGCTGGAGCAGGACCTCGCGCGTCGCGACCTCACGGTCAATGCCATGGCGCTGCCCGCCGACCGGGCCGAGCCCTCGCCCGACCTCGCCCACCTGGTCGATCCCTTTCACGGCCGGCAAGACCTGCAGCACAAGGTGCTGCGCCACGTGACCGATGCCTTCCGCGAGGACCCGGTGCGCATCCTGCGCGTCGCGCGCTTCGCCGCCCGCTTCGCCGACTTCAGCGTCGCGCCCGAAACCCTGGCGCTGATGCGCGAGATGGTCGCGGCCGGCGAGGCGGACGCGCTGGTGCCGGAGCGCGTCTGGCAGGAGCTCGCGCGCGGGCTGATGGAGACCAAGCCCTCGCGCATGTTCGAGCTGCTGCGCGACTGCGGCGCGCTCGCCGTGCTGCTGCCCGAGGTGGACCGGCTCTGGGGCATACCCCAGCCCGAGGCCCATCATCCCGAGGTCGACACCGGCCTGCACCTGATGCTGGTGCTGGACATGGCGGCCCGCCTGGATGCGCCGCTCCCGGTGCGCTTCGCCTGCCTGGTGCACGACCTCGGCAAGGGCACCACGCCGGCCGAGGTGCTGCCGCGCCACATCGGCCACGAGCAGCGCAGCGTGGACCTGCTGCGCGAGGTGTGCGAGCGATGGCGCGTGCCGGTGGAACTGCGCGAGCTGGCCGAGGTGGTGGCGCGCGAGCACGGCAACATCCACCGCAGCGCCGGACTCGGCGCGCAGGCCCTGGTGCGGCTGCTCGAACGCTGCGACGCCTTTCGCAAGCCGGGGCGCTTCGAGCAGGCGCTGTTGGCCTGCGAGTGCGATGCCAGGGGGCGGCTGGGGATGGAGGAGCGGGCCTATCCGGAGCGCGAGCGGCTGCTGGCCGCGCTGGCGGCGGCGCGGTCGGTGCAGACCGAAACGATCGCCCGTGAAGCGCAGCAAGCCGGCGCCGCGGGGCCTCGCATCGGCGAGGCGATCGCGCGTGCAAGGGTGGCAGCGGTTGCCGCCAAGCTGCCGCCTTTCGTCGGCATAGAGACAAAAACCGATTGACGGATTTGGCCGACGTGCTCGGCCGCCCGAGTCTGCTATGGTTTTCCCCATGCAGACGCCCCCCCGCCTCACCCCCGACGCTGCGCTCTTCCTGGACTTCGACGGCACGCTGGTAGCCATCGCCGAAACCCCCGAGGCGATCGAGGTCCCCAGCGCACTGGTCCCGCTGCTCAGCGACCTGCGCGATCTGCTCGGCGGGGCGCTGGCAGTGGTGTCGGGCCGGCAGATCGACGTGCTGGACCGCTTCCTCGCCCCCCTTCGCCTGCCGGCC
>DATFFA010000306.1:0-12687 GCA_035250605.1 Variovorax sp.
ATCGAGGGCGCGGGCCGCTGGGGCGCCACGCAGGAGCTGAGCCTGCGCGCGCAGGGCAGCGCCAGCGCCGAGGGCCTGCGCGCTGCGCGCGAAGTCGACTGGCTCGCGCGCCTGGCCAAGCACGCCACCGGCAGCGCGCCCTACACCGCGTCTTTCTCGATGCGCGATGGCGCCTCCGAGTTCTCGCTGGCCAGCAGCCTGCAGGGCCTGGGGCTGCAGCTGCCCGCGCCGCTGGCCAAGCCGGCCGAGGAAGCGATGCCGCTGTCGATCGAGAAGAAGATCGTGCAGCGCGACACGCGCGCGAGCGGCAGCCCGCTGCTGCAGGACCGCTTCTCCATCGAGCTGGCACGCGTCGGCTCGGCCTCCTACGTGCGCGACATCTCCGGCAGCGAGCCCCGGGTGCTGCGCGGCGGCATCGGCATCGGCCTGTCCGCAGGCGAATCCGCGGCCCCGCCCGAGCGCGGCGTGCTCGCCAACATCCAGCTCGCGCGCATCGACGTGCCGGCCTGGCAGGCCCTCTTCGGCGACACCACCGGCAAGCCGGCCGAAGCCGGCGAGGGCGGCGACGATGCCTCGTCCTACATGCCCACCCTGTTCGTGCTGCGGGCGAAAGAGTTGGCCGTCGGCGGGCGCACGCTGCACGACGTGGTGATGGGCGGCACCCGCGAGGGGGCGCTCTGGCGCGCCAACATCGATGCCGCCGAGCTCAACGGCTACGCCGAGTACCGCAGCGCCCAGGCCGGGCGGCTCTATGCGCGGCTGGCGCGGCTCAAGATCGCGCCGAGCACGGCCACCGCGGTCGAGTCGCTGCTGGACGAGCAGCCGGGCGACCTGCCCGCGCTGGACATCCAGGTCGACGACTTCGAGCTGCTGGGCCGGCGGCTGGGCCGGGCCGAGATCGATGCCGTGAACCGCGGCGGCGCCGGGCGCGAATGGCGGCTCAACAAGCTGAGCTTCACGACCTCCGAAGCCAGCTTCACGGCGCAGGGCGCCTGGGCCGCCGCACCCGCGGGAAGCAGCAGCGCGCGCGGACGCGGCGAGCCGCGCCGCACCACCATGGACTTCAAGCTCGACATCGCCGATGCCGGCGGCCTGCTCGGGCGCTTCGGCATGAAAGACGTCGTGCGCGCCGGCCGCGGCCGGCTCGAGGGCCAGGTGCACTGGAGCGGCTCGCCCTTCGCGCTCGACTACCCGAGCCTGGGCGGCCAGCTGAAGATCGACGTCGAGGCCGGCCAGTTCCTCAAGGCCGAGCCCGGCATCGCCAAGCTGCTGGGCGTGCTGAGCCTGCAGGCGCTGCCCCGGCGCCTCACGCTCGACTTCCGCGACGTGTTCAGCCAGGGCTTCAGCTTCGACTTCCTGCGCGGCGACGCCAAGATCAACCAGGGCGTGGCCAGCACCAACAACCTGCAGATGAAGGGCGTCAACGCGGCGGTGCTGATGGACGGCTCGGCCGACATCGCGCGCGAGACGCAGGCCCTGCGCGTGGTCGTGGTGCCCGAGATCAACGCCGGTACCGCCGCGCTGGTGGCGACCGCCATCAACCCCGCGATCGGGCTGGGCACCTTCCTCGCGCAGATGGTGCTGAGCCGCCCGCTCATCGCCGCCGCCACGCAGGAGTTCCAGATCGACGGCACCTGGGCCGACCCGAAGATCGTCAAGGTGCCGCGCCGCCCGCGGACCGAGGCGCTGGGCACGCCGCCGGCCCCCGCGCCCACGGTACGCTGACGCACGACGAACGACGCGCAGAGAAAAGGAAGACGGAGCCCCTCATGAAAGTCGCAGCCATCCAGATGGTCTCGGCCATCGCACGCGAAGCCAACCTCGCCCGCGCCCATGCCTTGCTGGGCGAAGCCGCCGCCGGCGGCGCCGAGCTGGCCGTGCTGCCCGAGTATTTCTGCATGATGGGCGCGCGCGACACCGACAAGCTGGGGCTGCGCGAGACCGCCGGCACCGGCACGGTGCAGGGCTTTCTGGCCGACGCCGCGCGCGAGTTCGGCATTTGGATCGTGGGCGGCACGCTGCCGCTGGAGACCGGCGACGAGACCCGCGTCTTCAACAGCTCCCTGGCCTATTCGCCCGACGGCGAGCAGGTGGCGCGCTACGACAAGATCCATCTCTTCTTCTACGACAACGGCCGCGAGCGCTACGACGAGCGCCGCGTCATCGCGCCCGGCACCGAGCCCGTCTGCTTCGACCTGCCCTCGCGCGACGGGCATCGCTGGCGCATCGGCATGAGCGTGTGCTACGACCTGCGCTTTCCCGAGCTCTACCGGGCGCTGGCCCGGCAGGGCGCCGAGCTGCTGCTGGTGCCCAGCGCCTTCACCCACACCACCGGCTCGGCGCACTGGGAGGTGCTCTTGCGGGCCCGCGCCATCGAAAACCTCTGCTGGGTGGTCGCGCCCGCCCAGGGCGGCACCCACGAGAACCGGCGCCAGACCTGGGGCCAGTCGATGGTCGTGAACCCCTGGGGCGAGGTGGTGGCGCAGCGTGCCGTCGACGAGGGCGTGGTGAGCTTCGATCTCGACGCCCGGCAGATCGAGCGCGCGCGCACCCAGCTGCCGGCGCTTTCGCATCGCGTGCTCTGAAACACCTTCCGAAGCCGGTGTCCTCGACCACCCTGCCCATCGCAAGAACGCTCCGGGGGGCCGTGGCCGGCCTGCGCTCGCTGCGCAGGCTGCATTCGCTGTGGCAGCGCTGGTTCCTGTGGGTGATCCTGGCCGTGCTGGTGATCGCGCTCCTGGCCACCGTGGTGTGGCTGGCCGGCCGCCACGAGGTCGAGCAGGTGCAGACCGCGCTCGACCGCGACACCGCCGATGCCGTGTCCGACCTGCGCAGCGGCCTGCAGCGCAATGCCCAGAGCCTGCGCGCCTCGCTGGCCAACGGCATGAACCGCGAGCGCTGGCCCATGGAGGCCGCGGCGCTGCTGCGCGAGCATCGCGAATGGCTGCGCCTCGAATGGCGCGACGCCGCGCTGCGCCCGCTGGCCACCGCCGACACGCCCTATCGCCAGCGCGTTTTCGACGACAGGAACCGCGGCCCCGACCAGTCCGACGTCGCGCTGGCCTGCGCCGCCGCGCGCAAGGCCGGCGCATCGGCCTACTCGCCGAGCCACTATGTTCCCCTGGTGCCCAGCGGCGGCCTGGAGGTGATGGAGCTGTGCCTGCCGGTGGACGGCGGCGGCTACCTGGTGGCGGTCTATTCGCTGCGCGACACGCTGATCGAGCTGGTCGCGCCCACCCTCACGCGCGGCCAGGAAGTCGCCTTCACCGAGGCCGACGGCACGCGCCTGGTGGCCGTCGGCGCGGCCCGCCGCGTCGGCACGCGCGTCTTCACCGCGCAGCAGCTGGTCGACCTGCCCGGCACCGCGCTGATGCTGCGCGTGGACGGCTGGCGTGCCGCACCCGACCTCTTCCCCAACCTGCTGACCGCACTGGTCACGGCGATCTCGATCGCGCTGGTGTCGGTGCTGGTGCTGCTCGCGCGCGACACGCGAAGGCGCCTGCGCGCCGAGCACGACCTGGCCGACGCGCTGGCCTTCCGCAAGGCGATGGAGGATTCGGTCATCACCGGCCTGCGCGCGCGCGACCTGCAGGGCCGCATCACCTACGTGAACCCCGCCTTCTGCGAGATGGTGGGCTTCAGCGCCGAGGAGCTGATGAACCATGTCGGCGACGTGCCCTACTGGCCGACCGAGCTGGCGCAGGAATACCGCCAGCGCCAGGCCTTGCGCATGGCCGGCGGCGTGCCGCCGCGCGAGGGCTTCGAATCGGTCTTCATGCACAAGGACGGCCGGCGCTTCCCGGTGCTGATCTTCGAGGCGCCGCTCATCAACGCGCAGCGCGCGCAGACGGGCTGGATGAGCGCCTTCATCGACATCAGCGAGCAGCGTCGCATCGAGGAGCTGTCGCGCGCCAGCCAGGAGCGGCTGCAGGCCAGCGCGAGGCTCGCGACCGTGGGCGAGATGGCCTCCCTGCTGAGCCATGAGCTGACCCAGCCCCTGGCCGCCATCGCGAGCTACGCCAGCGGCTCGCTCAACCTGCTGCGCGGTGCCTCCGGCGGCGAGCACGGCGATCATGGCGAGGTCGCGATGGCCGTGCGCCGCATCGCCGAGCAGGCCGACCGTGCGGGCCAGGTGATCCGCAGCGTGCACGACTTCGTGCGCCGCCGCGACCGCATCCGCGAGGCCGTGGCGCCGCACACCCTGATCGACGCCGTGCTGCCGCTGGTGCGCCTGCAGGCGCGCAAGCTCGGGGTGCGGGTCGACGTGCACTACGAGGAGCGCCTGCCGCGCGTGCTGTGCGACCGCACGCTGGTCGAGCAGGTCCTGTTGAACCTGGCGCGCAACGCCATGCAGGCCATGGACCTGCCCGAGCTGAGCGAGCGCGTGCTGCACATGCGCGTGGCGCGCGCCCGCGCCGTCGGCGAAAGCGATGCCTCCGACAAGGCCGACGTGCGCCGCTGGGTCGAGTTCTCCGTGGCCGACCGCGGCGCCGGCATCAGCGAGGAGGTGGCGGCGCGGCTCTTCACGCCCTTCTTCACCACGCGGCCCGACGGCATGGGCCTGGGCTTGAGCCTGTGCCGCACGGTGGTCGAGCAGCATGGCGGCGCGCTGGTGTTCGAGCCGCAGCGGCCGCGCGGCACGGTCTTCCGATTCACGCTCCCTGCGGCATGAAACTGTCTTCGAGCTTCTACTTGCGATGCAACCCTTGATCGATGCCCTGATCTTCATCGTCGACGACGATGCGAGCGTGCGCGAGGCGCTGGCCTGGCTGCTGCGTTCGCGGCGGCTGGTGAGCGAGCAATACGCGAGCGCGGAGGACTTCGAGCTGCGCCTGGCCGAGGGCCCGCTGGCCGATCAGCCGCACTGTCTGCTGCTGGACGTGCGCATGCCCGGCATGAGCGGGCTGGCGCTGTTCGACCGGCTGGCGGAGCGCGGCCTGCTCGACGTGCTGCCGGTGATCTTCCTGACCGGCCACGCCGACGTGCCCACCGCCGTCGATGCGGTGAAGCGCGGCGCCTTCGATTTCTGCGAGAAGCCCTTCTCCGACAACGCACTGGTCGACCGCATCGAGCAGGCACTCGGCGGCTCGCTGCGCGCGGTGGAGGCGCAGCGCGCACGGCGCCTGCTGCTGCGCCGCGTCGAAGAGCTGACGGAGCGCGAGCGGGAGGTGATGCGGCGCGTGGTCGAGGGCCTGCCCAACAAGCTGATCGCCGATCAGCTCTCGATCAGCGTGCGGACGGTGGAGGTGCACCGGGCGCGGGTGTTCGAGAAGATGGAGGTGAAGTCGGCAGTGGAGTTGGCGAATCTGCTGCGGGTCGTCTGACGAACGGCGCGCCGGCCTGCCCTCCGCGAACGCTTCCGTGGATGAGCGCTGGACTTGCCGCGGAACCGAACCTGTGATGCCGGTTGCACACGCTGGTGCGCCAAAAAATCGCCTTCTTGAAGGCGTGCGACAGCGTGCAATCAACCATTCATCAATGCATCGTCAAGGGAGAACGACCAATGACCCCCACCAGTAGTCCGCCCCGCACGCACCAGGATCTCCGCGGATCACGCCCCAAGTGCCAGCCAACACCCGTCGCATTTCGAAGGTGCTGGCTCATTCGATGGGCTTACCTGGCAGTCCCACATTGGTGATGCTCATGACAGGGGGACCCAGCCACATGGCGGACACCCTGATCAGAGAGTGGCAAAAGAGCGCCATTGCCAAGGAGTGCAGTTTCTGCGCAATCGAGGTGAGCGAAGCGGCCAAGTCCGACAGCGAACTACCTCGACTGCTGAGTGCGCATGCGCCGCACGGCGCGCATCTGTACATCGTGAAGCGCGACTCGAACGTTTCCGGAGACGAAATCCAACAGTTGCGGGAAGTCCTGGACAGCCTGCAGATCCAGCCCGCACGGAGCGAGCCCTTGAATGCCAATGACTCGAGCACCTGGGCCTTTCCTGTCCTGGCCGAAGTGAAGCTTGAAGAGCGCGTCGAGTCGGCGGACCGAGATCGGTCGCTCGAAGGAGTGCGCGCGAAACAGACGCCTGAAGACAAAGAAGAAGTCCTTGAGCTGAAGGCCAGGTATGCAGGGCTTCGAGCGGCGCAGGATGCAGTAAGAAAATTGCTGGAGCAGAAGCAGTTGCAGTCTTTCGAGCAGCATACGCACATCCAAGACGCCCTGCTCAAGCGGTCGCGGGACATCGGCGCTGGAATCGAAGAAAAGGCGCCCTCCTTGTCGAGGACCATCGTGGATGCATTCAACCGGCTCCAGTTCTCGGAGAATTGGCAAGGGCTCGCGGGCACACCGGGCGCAAAGGCCGTTTCGCGGACGATGCAGAGTCTCTACGCACGTCTGGATGATGAAACGAAGAGCTATCTCGAAAGCTTTCTGGAAACCCTTTTCGACGACATGCGCAAAAAGCAGGTCTTGGTATCGGTGTTGAATGCTGCGGCCCAAGTGCCTGCCGGTGCTGGCGACGTCATCGCGGTTTCGAGGATGTGCATGGCCTACATGGAACACCAGGTCGCCTCAGGCGCACTGGACGCCAAACCCCTGGTCGCGCTTGGCTATGCCCGTTGTGTGCAACGGTTCGCCCTGCTGGAGAACATTTACCAGAGCGAGCTGGCAGCGGTGCAAAACATGGAAAAGCCCAACCCGCCGCTCGCGAACGATCTTTGCATGGCTTTCGAAGCGGCCTTGATAGCTGTGTTGCGTGATGCCGGCGAGCGGGGGCTGCATCTGCAGGAGGACTTGATGCCTGAAGTCGTCGACACCATCCACAACGCGTGGCAAGCGATGAAGCAACGCGGCAACGAGGACTTCAAGGATTTCCTGGCTCAGCCGCCTTGGAGGGAATTCATCAGTCGCAGCTGGGCCCGGTTGAGGGGAAACGAAAAGAAGTAGGACTGGCCTCATTGCAAGGGGTGCGCTTCGCCTGAAGCGATGCCAAGCCCCTTGCGTCGATGCTTAGCTCACCCCTGCGGCCGCTCACCCACATAGATCTCCACTCTTCGGTTCTGCGCCCGCCCCGCATCGCTGCCGTTGTCCGCAACCGGCTCACGCGAGCCGCGCCCCTCGATGCGGAAGGCCTGCTGCGGCACGCCGCGTGAGATGAGGTAGTCGCGCGTGCTGGCCGCACGGTCCACCGACAGCGGGTTGTTGATCGCGTCGGTGCCGGTGCTGTCGGTGTGCCCGATGATGCGCACCTCCGCATTCGGGTTGTTGCGCAGGCCGTTGGCGAACTGGTTGAGGATGGGCACGAAGTTCGGCTTGATCGTGGAGCGGCCGGTGTCGAAGGAAACGTCGCTCGGGATCGCGAGCTTGAGCTCGTTGTTGGGGGTCTGCGTGACGGCGACGCCGGTGCCCTGGGTGGCGGCCTGCATCTCGCGCTTCTGCGCTTCCATGCGCTGCGACCACAGATAGCCGCCGAGCGCCCCGGCAGCCGCACCCACGGCGGCGCCGGTGCCGATGGCCTTGCTGTCGCCGCCGGTTGCGGAGCCGATCACGGCGCCGCCGAGGGCCCCGATCCCGGCACCGATGCCGGTCTGGCGTTGCGTGTCGCTCATGCCGGCACAGCCCGACAGGACAATGGCAGCGGCGGTGGTGGCGAGGACGAACTTCTTCATGCAATCTCCTTGTTGAATCAGCGACTTGCGATTATCTGGACCCGCCCGCCGGCGGCTCGTCGGACGGAGGCGCTTTTTCGTCCTCGTCCTCGTCATGCAGTTCGCCGCCCTTGCGGCCCGAAAACATCGTCCACCACACGATCAGCACCAGCACGATTCCGGCGCCCAGCGCTTCGAGCAAAATCAAACCCATGAAAAGAGGACTCCAGTGGTGGGTGTCGCGCGCGACACTGGTCGGGCTTGCGATCGTAGCAACGCTGTCCGGCTGTTCCGTCGGCACCCTGCAGCCCGAGGCACCGGGGGCGACCGCGCCCTCGAGCGCGCCGCCCGCGCGCGAGCCGGGCCCGCTGACCGGCTCGCTCAACCATCCGAAGAGCCGCTGGGTGCCGGTGCCCTGGTCGGAGCTGCCCGGCTTCGAGGACGACGCGCTGCACGAGGGCTGGAGCGCGATGATCACCAACTGTGCGCGCCCCAACACCGCCTTTGCGCCGCTGTGCCGCGAGGTGCGCCAGCTGGCGCTGGCCGAGACCGAGGAGCAGCGCCAGTGGTTGCGCGAGCGGCTGCAGCCCTATCGCGTGGAATCGCCGGCGGGCCCGGTCGAGGGCAAGCTCACCAGCTACTACGAGCCGGTGTTCGAGGCCTCGCGCCGGCCCACCGCGCAGCACACCGTGCCGCTCTACCAGGCGCCCGCGGGCCTGGTGGCGCGCCGCCCCTGGTTCACGCGCCAGGAGATCGACACCCTGCCCCAGGCCCAGGCCGCCCTGCGCGGGCGCGAGATCGCCTGGCTGGCCGACCCCATCGACGTGCTGATGCTGCACATCCAGGGCTCGGGCCGGCTGCGCATCACCGAGCCCGACGGCTCGCAGCGCACCGTGCGGGTCGCCTTCTCGGCCACCAACGAGCAGCCCTACCGCAGCGTACAGCAGTGGCTGCAGAGCCAGGGCGCGACCAAGGTCAGCCTGTGGCCCGACGACACCAAGCAATGGGTGGCGCAGAACCCCCAGCGCCTGTCGCAGCTGCTGTGGAGCAACCCGCGCTATGTCTTCTTCCGCGAGGAACCGCTGGCCGACATCGACGCCGGCACCGGCCCGATCGGCGCGCAGGGCGTGCCGCTCACGGCGGGCCGCTCGATCGCAGTCGACCGCGAGAGCATTCCCTACGGCACGCCGGTGTGGCTGGCCTCGCCGGGGCCGGCCGTGCCGCTGGCGCGGCTGGTGGTGGCGCAGGACACCGGCAGCGCGATCGTCGGCGCGGTGCGTGCCGACTACTTCGCCGGCACCGGTGCCGAGGCGGGGCGGCTGGCGGCGCGCATGAATCAGCCACTTCGCCTGTGGGTGTTGTGGCCGAAATGACTTGGTGAAGCGGCATGATTCCTGCCTAAGCTTCAATACAGGCAGGGAGCGTCATGAACCTTCACACCTTCTCGATCATCTTCGCCGGCGTGCTGCTGAACTCGGCCGCACAGTTGATGCTCAAGGCCGGCGCCAGGACGCTCGGCACCGTCGCGATGGGCAGCAGCGCTTCGCTGACGGCTGCTGCCTGGAACGCGGCCACGCAGCCCTGGATCGTTCTGGGGCTCGTGTGCTATTTCGTCAGCGCCGGGCTGTGGATCCTCGCGTTGACGCGGGTGGACGTGACCGTCGCCTATCCCATGCTGTCCATGGGCTACGTCATCGCCGCCCTGCTCGCATGGCAGTTCTTCGGCGAATCGCTGAACGCCACGCGCGTGATGGGCATCGCGATCATCCTGGTCGGCGTGGTCGTCTTGAGCCGTGGGTGACGCCATGCGCCCGCTCTACGTGGACCTGGACGGCACGCTGATCGCCACCGACTCGCTGCACGAATCGCTGCTGCAGCTGGTGCGCGCCTCGCCGGCGTCGCTGCTCGCGCTGCCCGTGTGGCTGCTGCGCGGCAAGGCCGCGCTCAAGCAGGAAGTGGCGCAGCGCACCGCCATCGACGTGCAGACGCTCCCCTACCGGCCCGAAGTGCTCGAACTGGTGCGCAGCGCCCGCGCCGCCGGCCGGCGCACCGTGCTGGCGACGGCCACCGACGGCCAGGTGGCGCGCGCCGTGGCCGCGCACCTGGGCCTGTTCGACGCGGTGCTCGCTTCCGACGGCGAGCACAACCTGCGCGGCGCGGGCAAGCACGCCGCCATCGAGGCCGATGCCGGCGGCCGGGGCTTCAGCTATGCCGGCAATGACCACGTGGACCTCGCGGTCTGGCGCGAGGCCGACGCCGCGGTGGTGGTCAGCCGCTCCGAGGCGCTGGCGCGCCGCGTCGCCGGGTTGACCGCGGTCGAGGCACGGATCGTGCCGCCGCGCACCCCGCTCAAGCGCTACCTGTACGGGATGCGGCTGCACCAGTGGCTCAAGAACGTGCTGGTCTTCCTGCCGCTGATGCCGGTGCTGCACGAGCTCACGCAGCCGATCCTGCTGCATGCCGTGCTGGCCTTCCTGGCCTTCGGCTTGATGGCCTCGGGCATCTACGTGCTCAACGACCTGCTCGACCTGGAGTCGGACCGGCGCCACCACCGCAAGCGCCTGCGGCCCTTCGCAGCGGGCGAGATCACCGCACGCGAGGGGCTGGTCATGGCAGGCTTGCTGTGCGCGGCCTCGCTGGTGCTGTCCATCGCGCTGCTGCCCGACGAATTCGTGGGCGTGCTGCTGCTCTACATGGCCTTGACCAGCGCCTATTCGCTGACCCTCAAGCGCCGCGCGGTGGTCGACGTGTTCGCGCTGGCGGGCCTCTACACGATCCGCGTGGCGGCCGGCACCGCGGCGACCGGGCTGCCGCTGTCCTTCTGGATTCTCTCTTTCTCGATGTTCATCTTCCTGAGCCTGGCACTGGCCAAGCGCTACGTGGAGCTGAACGGCCCGGCGCCCGAGGTGCAGCGCATGAAGCGCGACCGCGGCTACCACCCGGTGGACACCCCCTTCGTGCTGTGCACCGGCATCGCGGCCGGCCAGATGGCGGTCCTGCTGCTCGGCCTCTACCTGCACGACCAGGAGGTCCTGGCGCGCTATGACAACCCCGAGTACCTGTGGGTGCTGATTCCGCTGTTCCTGTTCTGGACCATGCGCGTGTGGCTCAAGGCCATCCGCGGCGCGCTGCACGACGATCCGGTGGTCTTCGCTGCGCGCGACTGGGTCAGCCGCTGGGCAGTGGGCATCGCGGCGCTCGCGCTGTGGATGGCGGGCTAGTGCCCGGACGCGCGCTCGCCTGGGATGCGTTCGCCGCGGCGCTGCTCGCGCTGGCGGCCGTGCTGCTGCTGACGACGCTCGCGCGCCAGCTGCCGCCGGAGCTCTTCGCCCGCGACAGCGGCCTCGACGCCTGGTTCCAGTCCGACACTCCGCGCGTGCTGGCCAACATGGTCGATGCGCAGAGCAACCACTACCGCACCAAGGTCCACCCGATTGCCTCGATCCTCATCCACCCGATGGTGACGGGCCTGCGCGCGCTCTGGCCCGGCAGCGACCTTCAGGCCGCCATGCGCTTCGCGTACCTGGTGGCGGCGCTGTGGGTGATGTGCTTCTACGCCCTGTGCCGCCTGCTCGGCAACGGCCGCCTGGTGGCGACGTGCTTTTCGCTGCTGGCCATCGGCAGCGCCGCCTTTCAGTTCTGGTTCTCCGTGCCCGAGACCTATGCCCTCGGCTCGCTGACCCTGTTGTGGGTGCTGCTGGTCGCGGCGCTCGCGGTGCACCGGCCGGTGGGCGATGGGCTGCTGCTCGCCGCCAGCATCGCCAGCCTCGCCATCACGGTCACCAACTGGGTGGCAGGGCTGGCGCTGGCCGTGGTGAAGCGGCCCTGGCGGCGCGCGCTGGCGATCAGCGCGGCGGCCTTCATCGTCGTCGCCGTCGTTTCGGTGGCGCAGCGCTTTCTCTACCGCTTCGCCAAGTTCTTCTTCCTCGGCAGCCGCGAGGAGGCCGACTACATGAACCTGGAGCGCGCCGGCACCGTGCTGAACAAGCTGGCCGCCATGTTCTGGCACCCGCTCAGCATGCCCGAGGTGCTGAGCGTGCCCTCCGTTGCGCCCAAGCTCGACTGGCTGACGGTGCAGCTGAGCACCCCGGCCTCCGGCGGCTGGGTCGGCGGCTTGGCCCTCTTCCTGTGGAGCCTGCTGCTCGCGGCCGGTGTGGTGGGCCTGCTGCGCACCCCGCGATGGCGCAGCTTCGCCGCGGTGCTCGGGCTCACGCTGGCCGCGCAGGTGGCGCTGCACTTGATCTATGGGGACGAGACCTTTCTCTATGCCGCGCATTTCCTGCCGCTGCTGATGGCCGTCGCAGCCTTCGCCACGCGCGCTCTGCCGCCCACGGTGGCCGCGGCGATGGCCCTGCTGGCGGCCGGCCTCGCGGCCTTCCAGAACGCCGCGATGTACGAGGCCGCGGCCGGCCTGCTGCAGCAAGCGCGCTGAGCGGTTCGGGCCGCGCCGTCCTTGCGGCGCGGCCTTGTCAGGAATCTGACCCAGGTCTGACTTCCTGGCGTCATATGGAACTTTTAGCGTACCGGGGTTTTTCAACCACCGTGCCCCACTGAAAGATTCGCGCATGACCGCCAAGACACGCCATGAAGTCGCCGCCATCGACCCCGACGACATCGGCCACAACAACAGCTCCAACCCTTCCTTCAACGACCTGATTGCTTCGCGCCTGAGCCGACGCCACCTGTTCGGCCTGGGCGTCGGCACCGCCGGCACCGCCCTGCTGCAGGCCTGCGGTGGCGGCGGCAGCGGCGGTTTCCCGGTGCTGCCGGCCGCGCCGGCCCTTGCGCCGCTCGTTCGCGCCTGGCCATGGCTGCGCCGCACGCTCATGCGTCTGGTCCGCCGCGAAACGGCGAAGTGGACGGCGCCGCTGGCGGATCTGCGCGCCCGTCATGGCCTGCCGCCCGGCGCCAATCCGCTGATCGAAGGCCAGTACTCACCACACCTCAACCTGGCGCTCTTCTCCCGGGTGATGGCCGACCCGCAGGCCGACTGGCCGCCGCGGACGCGGGTTACTGGCTTCGTGTTCTACAACGGCCCGGCGGCGCTGCCGCCATCGCTCGAGGCGTTTCTCGGAGCGGGGCCGCCGCCCGTCGA
>DATFFA010000307.1:0-19715 GCA_035250605.1 Variovorax sp.
CGGCGGGCAGGGCGGCGGGCAAGGCGGCGGTCGCCGCCGCGGCCGCTGATCGCACGACCGGCCGCGGCCCGTTCGCCCGTCCGTCGCGGGTGGTGATGGCCGCGCCGGTTAAAATCAGAGGCTTTGTCAAGGGAGCGCAGCGTGTCGCTGCGGCTTGACGGAACTCATCGAAATCCAAGCACTCAAGAAAGCACTTCAATGGCCATCGAACGCACCCTCTCCATCATCAAGCCCGACGCCGTGGCGAAGAACGTCATCGGCAAGATCGTCTCCCGCTTCGAGGCCGCCGGCCTCAAGATCGTCGCCGCCAAGCTGGTCCAACTGTCGCAGGCCGACGCCGAGCAGTTCTACGCCGTTCACAAGGAGCGCCCCTTCTTCAAGGACCTGGTCAGCTTCATGATCTCGGGCCCCGTGTTCGTGCAGGCCCTCGAGGGCGAGGACGCCATCACCAAGAACCGCGACCTGATGGGCGCCACCGACCCGAAGAAGGCCGCTCCCGGCACCATCCGCGCCGACTTCGCGGACAGCATCGACGCCAACGCCGTCCACGGTTCGGACGCAGCCGAAACCGCGAAGGTCGAAATCGCCTTCTTCTTCCCCGAGCTCAAGGCCCGCTGAGCGGAGCCTTCCCCCGCGCAATGACCACGGCCAACCTGCTCGACTTCGATCTCGAGGGGCTGGCCGCGTTCTGCGAAAAGCTCGGCGAGAAGCGCTTCCGCGCCACCCAGCTGTTCCGCTGGATCCACCAGCGCGGCGCGAGCGATTTCGCGCAGATGACCGACCTCGCGAAGTCGCTGCGCGAGAAGCTCGCGGGCAGCGCACGCGTCGAGGCCCTGCCGGTCCTCACGCAGCAGGAGTCGGCCGACGGCACCATCAAGTGGCTGTTCGACGTCGGCGACGGCAACGCGGTCGAGGCCGTCTTCATCCCCGAGGACGACCGCGGCACGCTGTGCGTGTCCTCGCAGGCGGGGTGCGCCGTGGGCTGCCGCTTCTGCTCCACCGGCCATCAGGGCTTCAGCCGCAACCTGAGCACCGGCGAGATCGTGGCCCAGTTGTGGTTCGCCGAGCACTTTCTGCGCAAGCACCTGAAGCGCGACGAACGCGTGATCTCCAACGTCGTGATGATGGGCATGGGCGAGCCGCTGCAGAACTATGCGGCGCTGGTGCCGGCCCTTCGCACCATGCTCGACGACAACGCCTACGGGCTGTCGCGCCGGCGGGTGACGGTGTCGACCTCCGGCGTGGTGCCCATGATCGACCGGCTCGGTGCCGATTGTGCGGTGGCGCTGGCCGTGTCGCTGCATGCGCCCAACGATGCGCTGCGCGACGACCTGGTTCCGCTCAATCGCAAATACCCTCTTGCCGAGCTGCTGGACGCCTGCCAGCGCTACCTGGCGCATGCGCCGCGCGACTTCATCACCTTCGAGTACTGCATGCTCGACGGCGTGAACGACCAGCCCGAACATGCACGCCAACTGGTCGAATTGGTGCGCTCGCAGGGCATCTCCTGCAAGTTCAACCTGATTCCCTTCAACCCCTTCCCGGCCTCCGGCCTGCTGCGCTCCCCGCAGCCGCGCGTGCTCGCCTTCGCCAGGCTCCTCGGCGAAGCCGGCATCGTGACCACGGTGCGCAAGACCCGTGGCGACGACATCGATGCGGCTTGCGGCCAGCTGGCCGGCGACGTGAAGGACCGCACCAACGCCGCCCAGCGCATGGCGCAGCGGCGCACCGTGGTGCTGCACCCGGCACGCAAGAAAACCGTCCCCTCGGAGCGATGAACCGATGATCAAGGCCCCTTCGACCGCGCAGCAGCGGATGATGCAAGCGCTCTTCGGCGTTGCTGCGGCAGTCCTGCTCGCCGCCTGCGCCACCAAGGATGCCGGCGTGCCCAGCACGGCCGGCAATGCCGCTGGCATCGTCACGGACTCGGACGAAGGCAATGCCCGCAAGCGCGCCCGCCTGCGCATCGAGCTGGCCGTCGGCTACTTCGAGCAGGGGCAGCCCACGGTCGCGCTGGACGAGATCAAGCAGGCGCTGGCCGCCGATCCGACCTTCGCCGACGCCTACAACCTGCGCGGCCTGGTCTACATGCGCCTCGACGACGCCGGCCTGGCCGAGGACAGCTTCCGCCGCGCGATCGCACTGAACCCCCGCGACCCCAACACGCTGCACAACTACGGCTGGCTGCTGTGCCAGCAGAACCGCTTCGGCGATTCGCAGCAGCAGTTCTCGGCGGCCCTGGCCATTCCCAACTACGGCGACCGCGCCAAGACGCTGATGACGCAGGGCGTGTGCCAGGTGCGCGCCGGCCAGCGTACCGAGGCCGAGCGCAGCCTGACGCAGGCCTACGAGCTCGACGCCGGCAACCCGGTCATCGGCTACAACCTGGCTTCGCTGCTGGCGCAGCGCGAGGACTGGTCGCGTGCGCAGTTCTATATCCGCCGCATCAACAACGGCCCCTCGGCCAGCGCCGAGACGCTGTGGCTGGGCATCAAGGTCGAGCGCCGGCTGAACAACCGCGATGCGGTCACCCAGCTCGCCGGCCAACTGCAGCGGCGCTTCCCGCAATCGCGCGAGGCCGTGGCCTATGAGCGCGGCAACTTCAATGATTGAGAAGGCGAGCGAGTTCGGGGCTTCCGCAGCGGTACCCCTGATGTCCGGCGACAGCACCCACATGAGCGCCGGGGACATGCTGCGACAGGCGCGCGAGGCGCACGGCCTGCACCTCGACATGGTCGCCGCCGCGCTCAAGGTCACGCCGCAGAAGCTGGCCGCGCTGGAGTCCGACGACATCGAGGCCTTGCCCGATCCGGTGTTCGCACGCGCGCTCGCCGCCAGCGTGTGCCGTGCGCTGCGCATCGACCCGGCGCCGGTGCTGGCCAAGTTGCCCGGCGCACAGCCCGCGGGCCTGGCGCAAGCCGATCGCACCATGAGCAAGGCCTTGCCTTCGCAGGTGCGCACCGGCAGCGCCTCGGGTGGCCTGCCTTCGCGTGCGCTGCTGACCGTCGTGGTGCTCCTGCTGGTCGGCGCGGCGGTGCTGTTCTGGCTGCCGCAATCGATCCTCGACCGCGTCGGCGAGGCGATCTCGCAGATCACGAGCCGTGTCGAGAAGAGCGAGGCTTCCGCGCCCGCGTCCGCGTCACAGGCATCCGGAACGCCCGGCCAGGCCGGCAGCGTCGTCGAGGCGGTCCAGCCTGCGGTTCCGCTTGCGGCCGCCCCTTCCGCGGCAGCGCCGGCGGTGCCGGCGCCCGCTGCGGCAGCACCGGCGGTGCAGGCCCCGGCGAGCGCCGGCACCGACCTGATCGTCTTCGTCGCGCGCGAGGACTCGTGGATCACGGTGAACGATTCCACCGGCAAATCCCTGCTGCGCCGCACGGTGCAGGCCGGCGAGACCGTCGGCCTGAGCGGCGCCTTGCCGCTGTCGGTGGTCGTCGGCCGCGCCTCCGGCGTGGACGTGCAGGTGCGCGGCAAGGCTTTCGACCTGAAGCCGGTGACGCGCGGCGGCGGGGTGGCCCGATTCGAGGTGAAGTCATGAACGATGATCCGATGAATCCGCAGAACTGCCTCCCGATCGAATCGGCCGCGCCGCGCGCGCGCCGCTCCCGGCAGGCCCGCGTGGTCTGGGGCCCCCGCACCGTCACCGTCGGCGGCGACGCGCCGGTGCGGGTGCAGTCGATGACCAACACCGACACGGTGGATGCCATCGGCACCGCGATCCAGGTCAAGGAGCTCGCGCTCGCCGGCTCGGAGATGGTGCGCATCACCGTCAACACGCCCGAGGCCGCGGCGCAGGTGCCCTACATCCGCGAGCAGCTCGACCGCATGGGCGTCGACGTGCCGCTGATCGGCGACTTCCACTACAACGGCCACCGCTTGCTGACCGACTTCCCGGCCTGCGCCGAGGCACTCAGCAAGTACCGAATCAATCCCGGCAACGTGGGCAAGGGCGACAAGCGCGACCGCCAGTTCGGTCAGATGATCGAAGCGGCCATGCGCTGGAACAAGCCGGTGCGCATCGGCGTGAACTGGGGCAGCCTCGACCAGGAGCTCCTGGCCAGCCTGATGGACGTGAACAGCCGCCGTGCCGAGCCCTGGGATGCCAAGCAGGTGATGTACGAAGCGCTGATCAGCTCGGCCATCGGTTCGGCCCGGCTCGCCGAATCGATGGGCATGGCGGGCAGCCAGATCATCCTGAGCTGCAAGGTGAGCGGCGTGCAGGACCTGATCTCGGTCTACCGCGAGCTGGCCAGGCGCTGCGACTACGCGCTGCACCTCGGCCTCACCGAGGCCGGCATGGGCACCAAGGGCACGGTGGCGTCGGCGACCGCCCTGTCGATCCTGCTGCAGGAAGGCATCGGCGACACCATCCGCGTCTCGCTCACGCCGCAGCCCGGCGAATCGCGCACGCAGGAAGTGGTGATTTCCAATGAAATCCTGCAGGCGCTCGGCCTGCGCGTGTTCGTGCCCAGCGTCACCGCGTGCCCCGGCTGCGGGCGCACCACCAGCACCACTTTCCAGGAACTGGCCAAGCAGATCGACGACTACCTGCGCATGCAGATGCCGGTCTGGCGCACCAAGTATCCGGGGGTCGAGACGATGAAGGTGGCCGTGATGGGCTGCATCGTCAACGGCCCCGGCGAGAGCAAGCATGCCGACATCGGCATCAGCCTGCCCGGCACCGGCGAGGCGCCGGCCGCGCCCGTCTTCATCGATGGCGAGAAGGCGCTCACGCTGCGCGGCGAGAACATCGCCGCCGAGTTCCACCAACTGGTCGAAAACTACGTCGAGAAACGCTTCGGCGGCGCCCCTGCTGCGCAACCCGCCTGAGCGATCACACCCATGGCTGACAAACTGAATGCCGTCAAAGGCATGAACGACACCTTGCCGCCGGAATCGGCGCGCTGGGAATGGCTCGAAGGCATCGTGCGCGAGCTGATGTCGCGCTACGCCTACCGCAATGTCCGCACGCCGATCCTGGAGCACACGGCGCTGTTCGTGCGCGGCATCGGCGAGGTCACGGACATCGTCGAGAAGGAGATGTATTCCTTCCACGACCGCTCCGACAAGTACGGCGACAACGACCACCTGACGCTGCGACCCGAGAACACCGCCGGCATCGTGCGCGCCGCGATCGAGCACAACATGCTCTACGACGGCGGCAAGCGCCTGTGGGCCATCGGTCCGATGTTCCGGCGCGAGAAGCCGCAGCGCGGGCGCTTCCGCCAGTTCCACCAGATCGACGTCGAGGCACTGGGCTTCGCCGGTCCGGACGTCGATGCCGAGCTGGTGCTGCTGGCGAGCGCGCTGTGGAAGGCGATCGGGCTGACCGACGTGCGCCTGGAGATCAACAGCCTGGGCCAGCCGGCCGAGCGCGCGCAGCACCGGGCCCAGCTCATCGCGCATTTCGAGGCGCACGCCGACCAGCTCGACGAGGACGCCAGGCGCCGCCTGCACAGCAATCCGCTGCGCATCCTCGACACCAAGAATCCGGCGATGAAGGCGATGGTGGAGGCGGCGCCGAAGCTGATCGACTTTCTCGGCGCCGAGTCGCTGGCGCACTTCGACGGGCTGAAGGCCATCCTCGATGCCAACGGCATCGCCTACACGGTCAATCCGCGCCTGGTGCGCGGTCTCGACTACTACAACCTCAGCGTCTTCGAGTTCGTGACCGACCGGCTCGGCTCGCAGGGCACGGTGTGCGCCGGCGGGCGCTACGACGGCCTGTTCGAGCAGCTCGGCGGCAAGCCCGCGCCCGCGGTGGGCTGGGCCATCGGCGTGGAGCGCGTGCTCGAGCTGGTGAAGGAGCAGGGCACCGCAGTCCCTGCGCCGGCGCCCGACGCCTATGCGGTGGTGCCCGACGCAGCCGCGATGCCGGTCGCGCTGCGAACGCTGCAGCAGCTGCGCGAGGCTGGCGTGCGGGTGCAGATGCATGCCGCCACGACCGACGGCATGGGCAGCTTCAAGTCGCAGTTCAAGAAGGCCGACAGCAGCGGCGCGACCTATGCGCTGATCTTCGGCGCCGACGAACTCGCGCGTGGCGAGCTCACGGTGAAGGCGCTGCGCGACGGCACCGGGGCCCAGGTCGCCCGCCCGCTGGCCGATCCGGCCGCCTGGGCCGCCACCCTACAATCCCCGGCTCCCAAGAACTGACCGCACATGGCCACCCATCTCGATCTCGAAGAACAGGAACAGCTCGACCAGCTCAAGCATTTCTGGAACACCTACGGCACGCTGATCACCTGGGTCGTGGTGCTGGCGGCCGGCGCCTTCCTGGCCTGGACCGGCTGGCAGTACTGGCAGCGCGAGCAGTCGGCACGCGCATCGGCGCTCTACGACGAGCTCGAGCGCGGGGCGCAGGCTGGCGACGCGGCGCGTGTCGAGCGCGCGCTCGCCGACATGAAGAGCAAGTTCGCCGGCACCGCCTATGCCCAGCAAGGCGGCCTGCTGGCCGCTCGCGTGCTGCACGAAAAGGGCAATGCCGAGGCCTCGCGCGCGGCGCTTGCCTGGGTCGCGGAGCACGGCGAAGACGCCGGCTACCAGGCCGTCGCCCGGCTGCGCCTCGCCAGCGTGCTGCTGGAGGCCAAGTCCTACGACGAGGCGCTCAAGCAGCTCTCGGGCAGCATGCCCAAGGAATTCGAGGCCCTCGCGGCCGACCGCCGGGGCGACATCTACATGACACAGGGCAAGCGCGAAGAGGCCAAGACCGAGTACCGCAAGGCCTGGACCGCCTTCCCACCGGGCAACGAGTACCGCCGCCTGGTCGAGATCAAGCTCAACGCGGTGGGCGTCGATCCCAAGAGCCTGGCTCCGGCCGGCACCGCATCTCCCGCCAAGACCACACCATGAATTTCAGCCAGCGTTCGATGCTTCCTGCCACCCTCCTGCGCGCCGGGGCTGCCGCGCTCGTCGTCGCCGCGCTCGCGGCCTGCTCCGGCACGCCCAAGCCCAAGCCGGCCGAGCTGGCGCCCAACGAGGCGGTGCTCGGCGTGCGGCAGGCCTGGAGCATCCGCATTCCGAAGGTGGAATTCCCGCTCACCACCGACGTGAGCGGCGACATGGTGACGGTGGCCGGCAGCGACGGCACGGTGGTCATGGTCGACGCCCGCTCGGGCCAGGAGTCCTGGCGCGCCAGCGTGGGCGCACCGCTGTCTGCCGGCGTGGGCAGCGACGGCTCGCTGGTGGCCGTCATCACCACGAGCAACGAGCTCGTGGCGCTGCAAGGCGGCAAGGTGCTGTGGCGCCAGCGGCTCCCGGCCCAGTCGTTCACCGCGCCGCTGGTGGCCGGACGCCGCGTCTTCGTGCAGACCGCCGACCGCACCACCAGCGCGTGGGACGGCCAGACCGGCCGCCGCCTGTGGTCGCAGACGCGCACCGCCGAGAACCTGGTGCTGAAACGCTCCGGCGTGCTGATCGCCGTCGGCGACACGCTGGTGGCCGGCGTCGGCGGCAGGCTGGTCGGCATCAACCCGGCCAACGGCACCTCGCGCTGGGAATCGCCGATCGCCGCACCGCGCGGCACCAATGACGTGGAACGCCTGGTCGACCTGACCGGCAGCGTGAGCCGCGTCGGCGATTCCGTCTGCGCGCGCGCCTACTACGCCAGCGTCGGCTGCGTCGACACCTCGCGCGGCACGCTGCTGTGGAGCAAGCCGGCCAACGGCGCCGACGGCATCTCGGGCGACGACCGCTTCATCTACGGCACCGAGGAGAACGGCAACGTGGTGGCCTGGCGCCGCAACGACGGCGAACGCGCCTGGCAGATCGACCGCTTCAGGTACCGCACGCTGACCGCGCCGCTGGCGGTCGGACGCTCGCTCGTCATCGGCGACAGCACGGGCCTCGTGCACGTGATCTCGCGCGAGGACGGCGCGCCGCTCAACCGGCTGACGCCCGACGGCTCGGCCATCGCTGCGGCGCCCGTGCTGTCGGGCAACACCGTCGTGGTCGTCACGCGCAATGGCGGCGTCTTCGGCTATCGGCCTGAATAACCCAGCGAGCGCTCGACCATGAAACCCGTCATTGCGCTGGTCGGGCGCCCCAACGTCGGCAAGTCGACGCTGTTCAACCGCCTGACCCAGACTCGCGACGCCATCGTCGCCGACTTCGCCGGCCTCACGCGCGATCGCCACTACGGCAAAGGCCGGCAGGGCCCGCACGAGTTCATCGTCATCGACACCGGCGGCTTCGAGCCGGACGCGGGCAGCGGCATCTTCAAGGAGATGGCCAAGCAGACCCGCCAGGCCGTGGCCGAAGCCGATGTCGTGATCTTCGTGGTCGATGCGCGCGAAGGCGTCTCGGCACAGGACCACGACATTGCCAACGAGCTGCGCCGCCTCGGCAAGCCCTGCGTGCTGGCGGCCAACAAGGCCGAGGGCATGAAGGACAACGCGCGGCTCGCCGAGTTCTACGAGCTGGGTTTCGGCGAGGTGCACGGCGTCTCGGCCGCGCACGGGCAGGGCATCCGCGGCCTGGTCGAGCTCGCGCTCGAGCCGCTGGCGCTGCCCGAGCCGGGCGACGAGGACGAGGACGTCGACGACGTCAACAAGCCCATCAAGCTGGCCGTCGCGGGCCGGCCCAACGCGGGCAAGTCCACCCTCATCAACACCTGGCTCGGCGAGGAGCGGCTGGTCGCCTTCGACCTGCCCGGCACCACCCGCGATGCGATCTCCGTGCCTTTCGAGCGCAACGGCCAGCGCTTCGAGCTGATCGACACCGCAGGTCTACGGCGCAAAGGGAAGGTGTTCGAGGCGATCGAGAAGTTCTCTGTGGTCAAGACACTGCAGGCCATCGAGTCGGCCAACGTGGTGCTGCTGCTCATCGACGCCACGCAGGGCGTGACCGACCAGGACGCCCACATCGCCGGCTACATCCTGGAGAGCGGCCGCGCGGTGGTGATCGCGATCAACAAGTGGGACGCAGTCGACAGCTATCAGCGCGAGCAGATCCAGCGGCAGATCGAGACCCGGCTGGCCTTCCTGAAGTTCGCCTCGCTGCACTTCATCTCGGCCACCCGGCGCCAGGGCCTGGGCCCGCTGTGGCAGGCCATCGCGCAGGCCCACAAGTCCGCCACCCGCAAGATGTCGACGCCGGTGCTCACGCGCCTGCTGCTGGAGGCCGTGCAGTTCCAGACGCCCAAGAAGTCCGGCATGTTCCGTCCCAAGATGCGCTATGCGCACCAGGGCGGCATGAACCCGCCGGTGATCGTCATCCACGGCAACTCGCTGGAGCATGTCACCGAGGCCTACAGGCGCTTTCTCGAGGGGCGCTTCCGCAAGGAGTTCGACCTGGTCGGCACGCCCCTGCGCATCGAGTTCAAGACTTCTCACAATCCGTACGCGGACAAGGAAGGCTGAGCGGGTGCTACGCGTGCCGCATTCCGGGGCGGCCCGGTGGGCGCGAGCAGTGCCGGCGCCCGAAGTTCCGCCTCTGAAGTGCCGTTATTTTTAGGGGGGTATGAGCGTTTCGTGCTGCAGTGCGGAAGTGCTGTGTTAAGGTGACCGGTCCAACAACTACTCTTGAACACGGAGAATATCGTGAGCAATAAAGGGCAACTTCTACAAGACCCCTTTCTGAACACCTTGCGTCGAGAGCACGTGCCGGTTTCCATTTATTTGGTCAACGGCATCAAGCTGCAAGGGCAGATCGAGTCTTTCGATCAGTACGTCGTGTTGCTTCGCAATACGGTGACCCAGATGGTCTACAAGCACGCCATCTCCACCATCGTGCCGGGACGGGCCGTCAACTTCTCGGCAAACGAGAGCGACGACGCTGCTGCCTGAGTGCACGGAGCGCGGCGGCCCCCGCCGCGCTTTTTCCCCATTGATTCCGCTTGTCTGAACTGAATTCCCGGAAAGACGGTGCCGTCGTTCTCGTCGGCGTCGATTTCGGGCTGCCGCATTTCGACGGCGAACTCGAGGAACTCGGCCTGCTGGCGCAGACCGCGGGCCTCGCGCCGGTTGCGCGCCTGATCGCCAAGCGGCGGGCGCCCGATGCGGCACTGTTCGTCGGCAGCGGCAAGGCCGATGAGATCCGCGAGCTGGCCGACCTGCACGGCGCCGGCGAGGTGATCTTCGACCAGGCCCTGAGTCCGGCGCAGCAACGCAACCTCGAGCGGCAGCTCGGGGTCGCGGTGTACGACCGCACCTTCCTGATCCTCGAGATCTTCGCCCAGCGCGCGCGCTCCCACGAGGGCAAGCTGCAGGTCGAGCTGGCGCGGCTGCAATACCTCAGCACGCACCTGGTGCGCCGCTGGTCCCACCTGGAGCGCCAGCGCGGCGGCATCGGCACGCGCGGCGGCCCGGGCGAGACGCAGATCGAACTCGATCGCCGCATGATCGGCGACGCCATCCGGCGCACGCGCGAGCGGCTCGCCAAGGTGCAGCGCCAGCGCGGCACCCAGCGGCGCCAGCGCGAGCGGCGCGACACCTTCAACATCTCGCTGGTCGGCTATACCAATGCCGGCAAGTCCTCGCTGTTCAACGCGCTGGTGAAGGCGCGCGCGTATGCGGCCGACCAGCTCTTCGCCACGCTGGACACCACCACGCGCCACCTGTACCTGGGCGACGCGGCCCGCAAGGTGTCGATCTCCGACACCGTGGGCTTCATCCGCGACCTGCCGCACGGCCTCATCGACGCCTTCAAGGCCACCCTGCAGGAAGCGGTCGACGCCGACCTGCTGCTGCACGTGGTGGACGCCTCCAATCCGCACCATCCCGAGCAGATGGCCGAGGTGCAGTCGGTGCTTCGCGAGATCGGCGCCGACACCGTGCCGCAGCTTCTGGTCTTCAACAAGCTGGATGCGCTCGAGCCCGCGCAGCGGCCGCTCGCGCTCGCCGACGAGATCGAGCTCGACGGCACGCAGGTGTCGCGCATCTTCCTGAGCGCCCACACGGGCGAGGGCGTGCCGGCGCTGCGGGCCGAGCTCGCGCGCCGCGCACCGTCGATCGCCGGGCCCATGACCCCAGAGCCGGACGCCGAATTGCACGACCCTGCCGGCGGATTGGCACAATCCCCTCACTGACCAGAGAAGAGATCGAATGAATGCAAAGCCAGTGTGGAGACGGTTTCAGGGCATGTTCAACCTGAATGACGGGCGTTGGGGCCGCGGCGACGAGCCGTCCTCGAAAGACGACCGTCCCAACGCCAACCGTCCCGACGACGATTCCGGGTCTTCCGGCAACAACAACCGCCCCCGCGGACAGGGGCCGAACCAGGGCCCGCCGGACCTCGACGAGCTCTGGCGCGACTTCAATCGCAAGCTCGGCGGCCTGTTCGGAGGGCGCGGCGGCGGCAACGGCGGCCGCCCGAACGGCGGCAATGGCGGCAACGGCATGAAGCCCGACATGAAGAACGCAGGCGTCGGCCTGGGCCTGGTCGCGGCAGTCGCCGTGCTGATCTGGCTGGGCACCGGCTTCTTCATCGTCAATGAAGGCCAGCAGGCCGTGATCACGCAGTTCGGCCGCTACAAGGCCACCGTGGGGGCGGGCTTCAACTGGCGCCTGCCGTACCCGATCCAGCGCCACGAGGTCGTGGTCGTGACGCAGATCCGCTCCATCGACGTCGGCCGCGACTCCATCGTGCGCTCGACCGGCCTGCGCGAGTCGGCCATGCTCACCGAGGACGAGAACATCGTCGAGATCAAGTTCGCCGTGCAGTACCGCCTGAGCGACGCCCGCGCCTACCTCTACGAGAGCAAGAGCCCGACCGATGCGGTGGTGCAGGTGGCCGAGACGGCGGTGCGCGAGGTGGTCGGCAAGATGAAGATGGACGCAGCGCTGGCCGAGGAGCGCGACCAGATCGCGCCGCGCGTGCGCGCCCTGATGCAGACGATCCTCGACCGCTACAAGGTCGGCGTCGAGGTGGTGGGCATCAACCTGCAGCAGGGCGGGCTGCGTCCGCCGGAGCAGGTGCAGGCCGCCTTCGACGACGTGCTCAAGGCGGGCCAGGAGCGCGAGCGCGCCAAGAACGAGGCTCAGGCCTATGCCAACGACGTGGTTCCGCGCGCCACCGGTACCGCTTCGCGCCTGAAGGAAGAGTCCGAGGCCTACAAGGCCCGGATCGTCGCCCAGGCACAGGGCGATGCGCAGCGCTTCGGCGCGGTGCTGACCGAGTACCAGCGGGCGCCGCAGGTCACGCGCGACCGCATGTACACAGATGCCATGCAGCAGATCTACACCAACACCACCAAGGTGCTGGTCGATTCCAAGCAGGGCTCTCAACTGCTGTACCTGCCGCTCGACAAGCTGATTACCCAGAGCTCGGCCGCCGCGCCGGCCGACGGCGCCAGCCCGAACGTGGCCGGCACCGCGCCGCCGCAATCGTCGGTGATCCCGGTCGTCCCGCCCAACGACTCTCGTGCGCGCGACGGCCGCTCGCGTGACCGCGACGTGCGCTGAGGAGCAACACAACAATGAACAGACTTGGCTTCATCGTTTCGTCGGTCCTGGTGGCGCTCGCGCTGCTGAGCTCCACGCTTTTCGTGGTAGACCAGCGCCAGTTCGGCGTGGTCTACGCCCTCGGCCAGATCAAGGAAGTGATCACCGAGCCGGGCTTGAACTTCAAGCTGCCGCCGCCCTTCCAGAACGTGTCGTACATCGACAAGCGCCTGCTCACGCTGTCCAGCCTCGATCCCGAGCCCATGCTGACGGCCGAGAAGCAGCGCGTGGTGGTCGACTGGTACGTGCGCTGGCGCATCACCAACCCTTCGGAATACATCCGCAACGTCGGCCTCGACGAGAACGCAGGCGCCGTGCAGCTCAACCGCGTGGTGCGCAATGCCTTCCAGGAGAACGTCAACAAGCGTACCGTGCGCGAGCTGATCTCGACGCGCCGCGAGGCGCTCATGAACGACGTGCAGCGCGAGATGCTGGCGGTGGTGAAGGGCACCAAGCCCTGGGGCATCGACATCATCGACGTGCGGGTCACGCGCGTCGACTACGTGGAGGCGATCACCGAGTCGGTCTACCGCCGCATGGAGGCCGAGCGCAAGCGCGTGGCCAACGAGCTGCGCTCCACCGGCTTCGCGGAGGGCGAGAAGATCCGCGCCGACGCCGACCGCCAGCGCGAGGTGATCGTGGCCAATGCCTACCGCGACGCCCAGAAGATCAAGGGTGAGGGCGATGCGCGCGCCGCGTCGGCCTATGCCGAGGCCTTCGGCCGCGACCCTCAGTTCGCGCAGTTCTACCGCAGCCTCGATGCCTACAAGCAGAGCTTCAACAAGAAGAGCGACGTGATGGTGCTGGACCCCTCGTCGGACTTCTTCCGTGCGATGCAGAGCTCGGGTGGGGCGGCGGCGGCCGGGCGCCGCTAGCCGCAGCGTTCAGTCGTGAGCGCAGAAATCTTCTGGAGCGCGCTGGCGCTCGTGCTGGTGATCGAAGGCATCCTGCCCTTCGTCTCGCCGGGCGGCTGGCGGCGCGGCTTCGGCCAGCTCATGCAGCTGCGCGACGGCCAGCTGCGCTTCTTCGGCCTGTGCAGCATTCTGCTCGGCCTCTTTCTGCTCTGGGTCCTGGCCTGAGGCCGTGAGGCCGGTCGCGGCACGGAAAAGCGGGCCGCGATGCCCCGGTAGAATCCGGGTTTAACCACGCCCCCGATCCCCATGTCCGCCTGGGTCCTCCCGGATCACATTGCCGATGTGCTGCCCTCCGAGGCGCGTCACATCGAAGAACTTCGACGCCAGTTGCTCGACACCGCCCGTGGCTATGGCTGCGAGCTGGTGATGCCGCCGCTGCTGGAGCACCTGGAGTCCCTTCTCTCCGGCACCGGCGAGGCGCTGGACCTGCAGACTTTCAAGCTGGTCGACCAGCTCTCGGGGCGCAGCATGGGGCTGCGCGCCGACACCACGCCCCAGGTCGCCCGGATCGACGCCCACCTGCTCAACCGCCGCGGCGTGGCGCGCCTCTGCTATTGCGGCCCGGTGCTGCACACCCGGCCCGACCGCCCGCACGCGACGCGCGAGCCGCTGCAGTTCGGCGCCGAGATCTACGGCCATGCCGGCCTGGAGGCCGACACCGAAGTGCTGCGCCTCGCGCTCGACTGCCTGCGAGCGGCCGGCGTGCGCCACCCTGTCATCGTCGACCTGGCCGACGCGCGCATCGTGCGTGCGCTGTTCGCCGGCGTGCCTGTCGATGCGGCGAGCATCGCGCGCGTGCATGCGGCATTGGCCGCCAAGGACCCGAGCGGCCTGCGCGAGATCACGGCGGACTTTCCCGCCGCGGCGCGCGAGGGCCTGCTCGCGCTGCTGCATCTCTATGGCGACGCCGCGGTGCTCGACGAGGCGGCCAAGGCCCTGCCCGATTCGGCCGGCATGCGCCAGGCGCTTGCGGACCTCAAGCAACTCGCCCAGCGGCTCGACGGCGCCAGCGTCAGCTTCGACCTGGCCGACCTGCGCGGCTATGCCTATTACAGCGGCATGCGCTTCGGCATCTACACGGAGGGTGCCAGCGACGCGCTGGTGCGCGGCGGACGCTACGACGAGGTGGGCGCGGTCTTCGGGCGCAACCGCCCGGCCGTCGGCTTCAGCCTCGACGTGCGCGAGCTGGTGGGCGTGCTGCCGGCGCGGCCTCTTCGGGCCGCGATCCGCGCGCCCTGGAGCGACGCCCAGGGCCTGGCCCAGACCATCGCCGCGCTGCGCAAGCAGGGCGAGACCGTCGTCTGCGCACTGCCCGGCCACGAGAGCGAGATCGACGAATTCCACTGCGACCGCGAGCTGATCGAGCAGGGTGGCCAGTGGAAAGTCCAAGCCATCTGAATCTTCAAAAGCGAAACATCATGAGCGTTACCACCGGACGAAACGTGGTCGTCGTCGGCACCCAATGGGGCGACGAAGGCAAGGGCAAACTGGTCGATTGGCTGACCGAGAGCGCGCAGGGCGTGGTCCGCTTCCAGGGCGGCCACAATGCGGGCCACACGCTGGTCATCAATGGCGTGAAGACGGCCCTGCACCTGATCCCCAGCGGCATCATGCGGCCCGGCGTCAAGTGCTACATCGGCAACGGCGTGGTGCTGTCGGCGGCCAAGCTCTTCGAGGAGATCGAGGGACTGGAGAAGGCCGGCGTCGAGGTCCGCTCGCGCCTGCGCATCAGCGAAGCCTGTCCGCTGATCCTGCCTTTCCACGCCGCGCTGGACATCGCGCGCGAGGCCTACCGCGAAAAGGGCGGCATCGAGAAGATCGGCACCACCGGCCGCGGCATCGGCCCGGCCTACGAGGACAAGATCGCGCGCCGCGCATTGCGTGTGCAGGATCTCAAGCACCCCGAACGCTTCGCCGACAAGCTGCGGGTGCTGCTCGAGCTGCACAACCATGTGCTCACCCAGGTGCTGAGTGCGCCGGCGATCGATTTCGATGCGGTGTACGACGAGGCGATGCGCCACGCGGAACTGCTCAAGCCCATGATGGCCGACGTTTCGCGCGAGCTGAACGACGCCCATCGTGCAGGCGCCAACCTGTTGTTCGAGGGCGCGCAGGGCACGCTGCTGGACGTCGACCACGGGACCTACCCCTACGTGACCTCCAGCAATTGCGTGGCCGGCAACGCCGCGGCCGGTGCGGGCGTGGGGCCGGGCATGCTGCACTACATCCTGGGCATCACCAAGGCCTATTGCACGCGCGTCGGCGGCGGTCCTTTTCCGACCGAGCTCGAATGGGACAAGCCCGGCACCGTCGGCTGGCACCTGAGCACGGTGGGCGCCGAGAAGGGCGTGACCACCGGCCGCAGCCGCCGCTGCGGCTGGTTCGACGCCGCGCTCCTCAAGCGCTCGGCGCAGGTCAACGGGCTCTCCGGCCTGTGCATCACCAAGCTGGACGTGCTCGATGGCTTGAAGGAACTGCTGCTGTGCACCGGCTACGAACTCGACGGCGAGCACACCGACATCCTGCCGCTGGGCGCCGACGAGATCGCGCGCTGCAAGCCGGTCTACGAGACCCTGGAAGGCTGGAGCGAGAGCACCGTCGGCATCACTCAATACGACAAGCTGCCGGTCAATGCGCGGCTCTACCTGCAGCGCATCGAGCAGGTCACGGGCGTGCCGATCCACATGGTGTCGACCAGCCCGGACCGCGATCACACGATCATGATGCGGCACCCCTATCTGGCAGACTGACCGAACGAACGACCACCCCCCAGAAGAAGGCTTCCCATGCTGACCGAAGACGGCAAACACCTGTACGTGAGCTATGACGAGTACCACAACCTGATCGAAAAGCTCGCGATCAAGGTGCACCAGTCGGGCTGGCAGTTCGACACCATCCTGTGCCTCGCCCGCGGCGGCATGCGGCCGGGCGACGTGCTGTCGCGCATCTTCGACAAGCCCCTGGCCATCATGTCCACCAGCTCCTACCGCGCCGATGCCGGCACGATCCAGGGGCACCTGGACATCGCCCGCTACATCACCACGCCCAAGGGCGAGATCGCCGGCCGGGTGCTGCTGGTCGACGACCTGGCCGACTCGGGCCACACGCTGCACGCGGTGGTGGAGATGCTCAAGAGCAATTACCAGCCGATCACCGAGCTGCGCAGCGCCGTGATCTGGACCAAGGCAATCTCGACCTTCACGCCCGACTACTCGGTCGAGTACCTGGCGACCAATCCCTGGATCCACCAGCCCTTCGAGAGCTACGACTCGATGGGCGCCGAGAAGCTGATCGAGAAGTGGTCGGTCTGAAGCGCTGAGGCGTCCGAAGCCTCACTTGGGCTGCATCATCTCGGTGTAGCGCCGCTGCATCTCCTCGGTCGACAACTGCTCGATGCTGTGGCCGATGTTCCAGCGGTGACCGAAGGGATCGCGAAAAGACCCGGAGCGCTCGCCGTAGAACTGGTCCTGCACCGCGATCTCCAGCGTGGCGCCGGCCTTCTGCGCCTGCGCGACGATCGCATCGGCATCGTCCACGTGCAGGTGGATCGTGACCGAGCTTGCTCCGGTGCTCGAGGGCCCGCGGATGCCGTACTCGGGAAACTCGTCGCACAGCATCAGCGTGGTGCCGCCGAAGTCGAGCTCGGCATGGCCGATGCGACCGCTGGGCTCCGTCAGCCTGAATTTCTCGGTCGCGCCGAACACCTCGCCATACCAGGCGATCGCCTTGGCGGTGTCGTTCACGCAAAGGTAGGCAAACAGTTCATGGATGGCCATCGAGGACTCCTGTGCAAGCGTGGGTCTGGCCGCGATTCTGCGAGCGTCCGGCCCCGCCGTCTTGGACGAAATTGAAGCCGGCCGGCACATGGTTCGGCGAGGCCGGCGCTGCGCGGCGGTAGGCCTGCGGCGTCATGCCCGCGATCTCCAGGAAGTCGCGGTTGAAGTGCGACTGGTCGCTGTAGCCGGCTTCCAGCGCGAGTGCCACCCAGGGCAGGGCGCGCAGGCCCGGCCCGGCCGCCATCACACGCTGCAGCCGTTGCACCCGCTGCAGCTGCTTGGGCGCGAGGCCCGCCGCGTCGCGCACGAGCGTGATGAAGCGCCGGTGGCTGTAGCCGCTGGCCTGCACCAGCGCCCGAATCGGCAGCCCGCTGCCCAGCCCGGCCAGGGCGCGCGCGACCGCCGGATGCATGGCTTGGGGCTGTGGCGCGAGGCGCTCGGCCAGCAGGGCCTCGAAAACGGCGAGCCGGGCCTCGGGGCTGCCGGCTGCATGAACCCGCTCCAGCGCCTCCTGCACGGCGCCGTCGCCCCAAAGCGCTTCCAGCGGCGTGTGGCGTTCCGCCAGCTCGCCGGCAGGCAGGCCGAAAAGCGCCCGTGCCGCGCCGGGCCGCAACTGCGCGCCCACCGAGCCGGTCGCGACCGAGACGTCGCGCGCATAGAAGGCCGAGCGGGCGCCGCCGACGATCGCCCAACCCACGGTGTAGCCCGCCGTGTCCGCCGCCCCGGCGAACAGCCGCAGCGGCGGGCCGGAGAGGCGCAGCACCAGGTGCATGTCGCCGGTCGGCAGCACATGCTCGCGCGGCGATGTGGCGAGGCTGCTGGTGCCGCGGCCAGGCGCCGACACCCACAGGGAGCGGACGTAGGGCCGCAGCCGGGGACCGGGTGAACAAGTCAGCAGCATGACCCATTGTCGGACGCGCGCTCCGGCACGTCGACTAGCATGGCGGCATGCCCAAGCCCATCACCGAACTGATCCACCACCCGTACAAGCCCCCCGCGAACTTCGCCGCGCCCCAGCCGGGCGTCTACAAGGCATCCACCGTGTTCTTCGCCGACGTCGCGGCCATGCGCGCGCGCGACTGGAAGACCAAGGCCGGCTACACCTACGGCCTGCACGGCACGCCCACCACCTTCACGCTCGAGGAGCGGCTGGCAACGCTGGAAGGCGGCACCGAATGCCTGCTCGCGCCCAGCGGCCTGGCGGCGATCGCGCTGGTGGCCTTCGCCTTCCTCAAGACCGGCGACGAGGTGCTGCTCCCCGACAACGCCTACGGCCCGAACAAGGCGCTGTGCAACGGCGAGCTGGCCAACTTCGGCATCACGCACCGGCTCTACGACCCCATGAACCCGGCCGATCTCGCGGCCAAGCTCTCCGAGCGCACGAAGCTGGTGTGGCTGGAAGCAGCCGGCTCGGTCACGATGGAGTTCCCGGACCTGCCCGCGCTGGTGGCGGCCTGCCGCGCCCGGGGCGTGCTCGCGGCGCTGGACAACACCTGGGGCGCCGGCCTCGCCTTCGCCCCCTTCGATTTCAACGGCAGCGGGCAGGGCGTCGACATCTCGATCCAGGCGCTCACCAAGTACCCGAGCGGCGGCGGCGACGTGTTGATGGGCAGCGTCATCACGCGCGACGAGCGGCTGCACCGCGCCCTCAAGCTCAGCCACATGCGCATGGGCTTCGGCACCGGCGTCGGCGACGTGGAAGCGCTGCTGCGCTCGCTGCCCAGCATCGCGCTGCGCTACGAGGCGCACGATCGCAGCGCCCGCGAGCTGGCCCGCTGGCTGGCCGATCGGGCCGAGATCGCGCAGGTGCTGCATCCCGCGCTGGAAGGCTCGCCCGGCCACGCGAGCTGGCTGCGGCTGTGCGGCGCCACCGACCGGGCGGCCGGCCTCTTCTCGGTGGTGTTCGACGCCCGCTTCAGCGCCGCGCAGGTCGACCGCTTCTGCGACAGCCTCGAGCTGTTCCGCCTCGGCTACTCCTGGGGCGGTCCGATCAGCCTGGTCGTGCCCTACGACATCGGCCTGATGCGCGATCCGGCCGTCTCGCACTGGCCGCACAAGGGCACGCTGGTGCGCTTCTCGATCGGCCTGGAGGATGCGCAGGACCTGCGCGCCGACCTCGAACAAGCCCTCGCCGCGCTCTGAACCGGCCCGGTTATCGCGTACAGTGAGGCACGCGCAGTCACCGGGACTGCCTTTCAGGAAGGAGTGAACGTGGCAACACCGAACTACGGCTACGAGAAACGTCAGAAGGAGTTGGCCAAGAAGAAGAAAAAGGAAGAGAAGGCACGAGAAAAAGCCGCTCGCAAGCTGAGCCCCAGCAGCGAAGGCCTCGCGCCAGGCGATCCTGAAACCGATGTCGCCTCGCTGGAACGCGATCCGCCCACCGTGCCGGAGTTGCCGACCAAGGACGGCTGAGCCGCTGCCAAACGGCTCCATACACCGATCAGTGCAAGAAGAAAGCCGCCGCGGGCGAGGCCTGCAGCGGCTTTTTTTGCGCCTTTTCGTTCAGCCGCTCTGGGCCGGAAGCAGCTTGCGCAGCGTCGGCCACACGTTGTCCAGCATGCGCGCCTGGGCGGCGGCTGTCGGGTGGA
>DATFFA010000308.1:0-10455 GCA_035250605.1 Variovorax sp.
CGGGCGCCGCGGACGCCGCCTCGCCCTGTGCCGGGGCAGCGGGCACGCCCGCCGGCAGCTGCCGCTCGAGCGCGAGGTGGGAAGGCAGGCGGACATCGTTGGCGACCGGAGCGACCTGGACCACGGGCCCGGGGGCCGCGTCGGTCGCGACCTGCCCCTGCTGCAACGCGACCAGCTCCAGCCGCGGCGCGAGCTTCGCGGCAAGCAGTGCGTTGTCCGGGACGCCGAGCTTGTTCATGCCGGGGTCATGTCGCGCAATGGCGCCTCATGGGGGTCCGTAGGCCTTGTAGAGCTCGTTGCGCTTCTGCAGATCGGCCATGGTGGCCACCAGGTGCGCGAGCTGCGGCTTGACCAGATCGCTCACCACCTGCTGGTCGGCGCGGATGCGCTGCAGCAAGCGCTGCGCCTCCGCGGTCTGCAACGGGTCCAGCGACTCCAGCGGCGTGGCGATCCGCAAGCGATCGATCACCGCCGCGCATTGCGCCTCGAGTTCGGGAAGCCGGTCCCACTCCTTCCTGCGCGCCAGCGCCGCCATCAGCGACACGATCGAGGCGAGTTGGGCATAGCAATGGACGACTTCGCTCCTGGCTGCCATCATTTTTCTTTCGTTCTCTTCGTTCAGTGTCCGGCGCCGGCGCCATCGATCTCGCGCCAGGCCGACGCCACGTTCTCCAGCAGAGCTTCGGCCTCGTCGAGCGCGCGCGGGTCGTCGTGCAGGTTGGCCTGCAGCAGGCGGCGGATCACGTAGTCGTACAGCGAGGAAAGCCGGCCCACCAGCTCGGCGCCCTCGGGGCCGGCCGCCTTTGCATCCAGGCCTGCCTTCAGCCCGTTGTCCACGATCGCGATCGCCTTGGAGATCGCCTTTCCCTTGGCCGCGATGTCGCCGCCCGCCATGTGGTGGCGGGCCATGCCGATGGCCGTGGCGGCGCCGTCGAACAGCATGCAGATGAGCTGGTGCGGCGAGGCGCTCATCGCCTGCGTTTCCACGCCGAGCCGCGCATAGGCGCCGGCGCCGGACCGATGGGTGTGGGGGGTGTACATGGCTTGCTCGCTGCTTGGGGCCTGGGCTTACTTGCTGCCGTTCGACATGCTGGCGAACTGCTGCGTGAGATAGCTGCTGGTGCTGTTCATCCGGCTGACCAGCAGGTCCAGCTGGGTGAACTGCGCGCGGTAATGCTCCACCTTGGCGTCCACGCGCGCCTGCATCGCGTCGTACTGCTCGTCGAGGTCTTTCAACGACTTGTTCATGCCGTCGGTGGCGACCTTGAGGGCGCCGCCGGTGCCGGTGACCTTGTCCACCAGCGCGCTCAACTGCCTGCCGTAGCCCGCCGTGCTGCCGCCGGCGCTCGAGAACAGGCCGGCCACGCCGTCCAGGTTGGTGGCCAGCGCGCTCTTGAGCTTGTCGGCATCGACGCTCATCGTGCCGTCCTTCTGGAAGCCCACGCCGATCTCCGACAGCGTCTCCATCGCGCCGCCGCTCTGCGGCGAGGTCAGCACCTGGCGGATGCCGACCTGGATGTTGCGCAGGGTCGAGTCGCCCATCAGGGCCGCGCCTGTCTTGCTGTCGGCGTTGAAGGCGGTCAAGTTCCCCGCGGTGGTCTGCAGCGCGTTGTAGGCCTTGACGAAATCGTTGACCGCGCTCTCGACGCTGCCTGTGTCGCGCGCCACGTTCAGGCTGCTGGTGCCGAGCTTCAGCACGTTCAGCGTCACGCCCTGGATCGATTCCTTCACCGTGTTGCTCGCGCTCGTGACCGCGATGCCGTTGACGGCGAGCTCGGCGTTCTGCGCCGGAATCGTCTGCTGAAGGTTCTGCGTGCCGGCCGGGTCCTGGGCCAGCAGGTTCGACAGTGCCGCGTCGCCGGCGACGGCGATGCGCATGCTCGAGATCTTGCCGGTCTCGGTCGAGGTCAGCACCAGGCGGTTGGGCGTGCCGCTGCCGTCGTTCACGATGCTGGCGGTGACGCCCGCCTTGGCCTGGTTGACCGCATCGCGGATGCCCTCGAGCGTGTTGTTGCCCGCATCGATGGTGATGGTCTTGGCCGTGCGGCTCGCATCCGGAGTGAAGCTCGCGCCGCTGTACTTGCCCGTGACGGCGTCGTAGGTGCCCCCCGCGATGGTCCCGAAATCGATGGTGAGGGTGCCGCTGCCGATCGCCGTCTTGGCGCTGGCCTGGCCGGCCGCCACCACCGACTGCGCCTGCGCGAGCTGGGTGACGTTGATGCTGTACGTGCCGGGCGCGGCCGTCGCGCCGGCGCTGGCCGAGAGCACGTCGGCAGCGCCGGCGGCGGCCTTCACGCCCTGGAAGAACGCGGGTTCGCCCAGCTTCTTGGCCGCCGTCTGCAGGGTGTTGAGCGCGCTCTGCAACTGGCCATAGGCCGACAGCTTGCTCGTGTAGCTCACCTGGCGCTGCTGCAGTTGCACCAGCGGCTGGCTTTCCGCGGTCTGGAGGTTGGAAAGCAGGGTGCTCAGGTCCAGGTTGGAGCCGATGCCCAGGCTGCTGATCGATGCCATGAATGCGTGTTCCTTCTTGCTTCGCTGTCCGCTGCGGCCTGGACGAGTCCCAGGCCGCAGGGGACAGCGCAGGCGCTGCCGGGCTCGCACCCGGAAGGCCTGCGTTGCGTTCTCTTCGATCAGCGCAGCAGCGACAGCACGCCTTGCGTGGTCTGGTTGGCCTGCGCCAGCACCGAGGTACCGGCCTGCTGCAGGATCTGCGCGCGGGTCATGTTCGACACTTCGGTCGCGTAGTCGGCGTCTTCGATGCGCGAGCGCGAGGAAGACAGGTTGGTCACCGTGGTGCCGAGGTTCGAGATCGTGGAGTCGAAGCGGTTTTGCACCGCACCCAGCGAGCTGCGCAGGTCGTCGACCATCTTGAGCGCGGCGTCCAGCTTCTTCATGGGGTCGACCGTCGAGGCACCGGCGAACTCGGCGGTGGCGGTCACGCCACCGGCGCTGCTGAGCTCGATCGGCGCGCCGGCCGGCGTGCCTTGCGTGACGGTCGTGCTGTCGGCGTCGACCAGGGAGTCGTTGTTGACCGTGAAGTTCTTGCCCTGCACGGTGACATAGGCCTGGGCCGCGCCGGCAGCGTCGGCACCGACCTTGACCAGCTGCGCCGTCAGCGTGACGGGCGAGCCGGTCACGATGCCGTTGGCCGCATCGGCGAAGTCGACGTCGACGGTGTTGATGTCCACCGCGCCGCTGGCGGAGTCCACCGACGCCGCGTAGAAGTCGTCGCCGAACTTCACCACGTACTGGTCGGTGGCGGCGCCGGCGGCGTCCTTCACGTTGTGCAGCGACAGGTCGCCGGCGCCCACGGTCTTGCCGGTGGCGGTCGACAGGGCCGTTGCGGCGGCGCTCAGGTCGGTGGCGTTGGGAGCACCCGTGCCCGGATCGACGGTCAGCTCGGCGGCGCCGACGCTCAGGGCCTTCTTCGAGATCGAGAAGCCGCTCAGGTCCAGCGAGTTGGAATCGATCTTCTTGAGGTCGATGTCGATGGTCTCGCCGTCGTTCGCGCCGACTTGCACGGACAGCTTGTTGTTGCCGGAGAGCACCTTCACGCCGTTGAAGTCGGTCTGCGCGGAAACGCGGTCGATCTCGGAGAGACGCTGGTTGATTTCGTCCTGGATCGACTTCAGGTCGCTGGCCGAGTTGCTGCCGTTGGCGGCCTGCACCGACAGTTCGCGCACGCGCTGCAGGTTGTTGTTGACTTCCTTCAGCGCGCCTTCCGTCGTCTGCGCCAGCGAGATGCCGTCGTTGGCGTTGCGCTGGGCTTGCGTCAGGCCCTTGATGTTGGCCGTGAAGCGGTTGGCGATGGCCTGGCCGGCGGCGTCGTCCTTGGCGCTGTTGATGCGCAGGCCGGACGACAGTCGCTGGATGGCCGTGTTCAACGACGACTGGGACGCGTTGAGGTTGTTCTGCGTGAGCAGGGAGAGACTGTTGGTGTTGATGACTTGCGCCATTTCAAACTCCTGTAGACAAAGGTTGTGGAATCCGGCCCTCCGGCCGCAACGCTGGACCCGCTCCCACCGTGAGACTCAAGCCATCGTTGTTGAAGTTATCGGCGGGGCTTTTCAAAGCTTTAGGGGCCTGCACGAAAAAGATGCGCACCCCGCCCGTTCCACCACCCACAGGACCCGTCAGGCCGGCAGGCTCATCACTTCCTGGTAGGCGGCGACCAGCCGATTGCGCACCTGCAGCCCGGTCTGGAAGGCCACGTTGGCCTTCTGCAGGTCGACCATCACATCGTTGAGCGCCACGCCGGGGCGCCCGAGCTCGAAGGCCTCGGCCTGGCCGTAGGCCTTGGTCTGCGCGGTGTTGATCCCTTCGAGCGAGCGCCGGAGCTCGGCGGCGAAGCCCCCCTGTGCCGCCGGCTCTGCGGCGGCGGGGCGCGGCGCGATGCCGGATTGGAGCGCGGTCGCCCGCATCTGCTGCAGGACGGATTCGATGGCGGAAACGGACATGAAGACCCTTATCTTGCTTTCTGGAAGATGCCGGCGTTGCTGGCACTGCTGCAGGAGCGCCATGGCCCTCCCGCGTGTTTTCAGCGTAACAGCGGCTCCCTGAAAGAGAAGCGCCCAACTGACGGCAAAAACCCCGGCTGTTCGACCAATCGAATTCGCGGGCGCTGCCGAGAATCGATCGCGAAACAAAAAGGCTGCTCGCGACTTCAACGGCATGACTCCTCCTCGACGACTTCACCCGCTCCCCATGACCGCCGCCCGCCCGGACCGGCCGGCCGTGACCGGAGCGCACGCATGAGCCCCGCCCGGCCGTTTGAAGGGGCTCGCCCCGCAATGCGCAGCACGGAGGCTCTCCGATGAGCTCGGCAGCGCCATCCGCGGGCGCCATGCCGGCGGCGGCACCCCAGCCGCTCCTGGAACGGCTGCGCGCCCAGCCCAAGCTGCCGCTGATCGTGGGCGCCGCCGCGCTGGTCGCGGCCGCGGCGGCGTTCATGCTGTGGAGCCGCGCACCCGACTACAAGGTGCTCTACACCAACGTCTCGGACCGCGACGGCGGCGCGATCATCGCCTCGCTGGCGCAGATGAACGTGCCCTACAGGTTCGCCGAGGGCGGCAGCGCGATCCTGATCGCCGCCGACAAGGTGCCCGAAGTGCGCCTCAAGCTCGCGGCCCAGGGCCTGCCCAAGGGCGGCGGCGTGGGCTTCGAGCTGATGGACAACCAGAAGTTCGGCACCAGCCAGTTCGCCGAGCAGGTCAACTACCAGCGCGGCCTCGAGGGCGAGCTGGCCCGCTCGATCGAATCGATCGGCACGGTCGAGTCGGCCCGCGTGCACCTGGCGCTGCCCAAGCCTTCGCTCTTCGTGCGCGAGCAGAAGAAGCCTTCCGCCTCCGTGGTGCTGAGCCTGCACCGCGGCCGCGGCATCGACGAAGGCCAGGTCAGCGCCATCGTCCACATGATCTCCAGCAGCGTGCCGGAGCTGGACCCCAAGAGCGTGACGGTGGTCGACCAGCGCGGCAACCTGCTGTCGGCCGCCAACGCCGGCGCGCGCGGCCTGGACGTCAGCCAGCTCAAGTACGCGCAGGAGATCGAGCAGGGCTACATCCGCCGCATCGAGGCGATCCTGCAGCCCATCCTCGGCGCGAGCAATGTGCGCGCCCAGGTGGCGGCCGACATCGACTTCTCGGTGGTCGAGCGCACCGAGGAGAAGTTCGCGCCCAACCAGGACCCGCGCAACGCCGCGGTCCGCAGCGTTCAGTCCAGCGAGTCGAACCAGCTGGGCGCCACCCCGCCGGGCGGCGTGCCCGGCGCGCTGTCGAACCAGCCGCCGACGAATCCCAGCGCGCCGATCAACGCGCCGCGCCCGGCCAACGGAGCCATCGTGCCGGGCGCCGCCGCCACCACCACGGCCACCACCAGCACCGCACCGGCCGGCCCGAGCAGCTCGCGCAAGGACACCACCACCAACTACGAGCTCGACCGCTCGATTCGCCATGTGCAGCAGGGCGCCGGCGCCATCAAGCGCCTGTCGGTGGCGGTGGTGGTGAACAACCTGGCCGGCGCGGACGGCAAGGCCCGCGCGCTGGCGCCGGCCGAGCTCGAGCAGATCCGCAACCTGGTGAAGGAAGCCATGGGCTACAGCCAGGAGCGCGGCGACTCGCTCAACGTGCTCAACAGCGCCTTCGCCCGCGAAGGCCGGGACGAGCCGCAGGCCGAGGTGCCGATCTGGAAGGACCGCGACAACATCGAGTTGGCCAAGCGCATCGGCCAGTACCTGCTGCTGGGCGTGCTGGCCCTGTTCGCCTGGTTCGCCGTGCTGCGGCCGCTGCTGCGCAAGCACCTGGCGCCGCCGCCTTCGGCGATGCCCGAAGCGGCACCGGCGGCTGCGGTCGTCGCCGATCCGGACGATGAGAAGAGCGCCGCGCAGCTGAGCGCACTGCAGCGCGAAGCCGAGCGCCGGCAGGCCGATCTCGACTACGTGCAGCAGACCGCCGAGCAGGATCCGCGGCTCGTGGCCACCTTGATCAAGCATTGGATGAACCCATGAGCGACACACGCGAGGCTGTCTTGCTTTCTTCCTTGCCGGCGACGCAAAAGAAAGTGACTCGCCTGCCGGGGCGACATCCCGGCTCCGGCCTGACACCCAGCGCAACGCTCTCCGCAAGAACGACCACGATGTGCCACCCGTCCCTCCCTCGAGCGAACCCCGCAGTGCAGCGCACGGAGCTTGGCGTATGAGCGAAGCCGGTACCCGCAAGGCCGCCATCCTCCTGATGTCCCTCGGCGAGGACCGCGCCGCCGCCACGCTGCACCACCTGCCCACCACCGAGGTGCAGGCCCTGGGCGCCGCGATGGCCAAGCTGAGCCAGGTGTCGAAGGAAGAGCTGGCTGCCGTGCTCTCGGAGTTCCGCCTGGAGACCGAGCAGCTCTCCGCCCTGCACCTGGGATCGGGCAGCTACATCCGCGCGGTGCTGCGCAAGGCGCTGGGCGACGACCGCGCCAGCAACCTGCTGGAGGACATCCTGCAACCCGACGAGCCGCATGGCGGCATCGAGCGCCTCAACGACCTGGAGGCCGGCGAGGTGGTGGAGCTGATCCGCGACGAGCATCCGCAGATCCTCGCCACGCTGCTGATCCACCTGGACCGCAAGAAGGCCTCCGAGGTGCTGGAGAAGCTGCCGGTACGCCTGCGCCACGACGTGATCATGCGGGTGGCCACCTTCGGCGGCGTGCAGCCCGCGGCGCTGGCCGAGCTGACCGATGTGCTGACGGAGATGCTCTCGGGCGAGGGCCTCAAGCGCAGCCGCCTGGGCGGGGTGCGCACCGCGGCCGAGATCGTCAACCTCATGAGCACCGCGCAGGAGGAAGAGGCGATCGCCCATGTGCGCGAGCACGACGAGGGGCTGGCGCAACGCATCGTCGAGGAGATGTTCGTCTTCGAGAACCTGCTGGACCTGGAGGACCGCTTCATCCAGCGCCTGCTCAAGGACGTGGAGTCCGAATCGCTCATCGTCGCGCTCAAGGGCTCGACGCAGGAGCTGCGCGACAAGTTCCTCAAGAACATGTCGCAGCGCGCCGCCGAGACGCTGCGCGAGGACATCGAGCTGCGCGGCCCGGTGCGGGTGTCGCAGGTCGAAGCCGAGCAGAAGGCCATCCTGCAAGTGGTGCGCCGCCTTGCCGATGCGGGCGAAGTCGTGATCGCCGCGCCCGGCACGGACGACTTCGTCTGATCATGACCCTGCACAAGAACGCTGCTTTCGGTTCCGGCGCGCGCCTGGCGACGGCCTATGCGCCCGCGCGCCCGCCTGCGGCGCCCAGGCCTGCCGCCAAGCCGGTGCTGTCGGCCTGGCAGCGTTGGGAAATGGGCACGCTGGAGCACGAGCATGCGCCGCGCGACAACGGGCCATCGCCGGTCGTTCCCCGCGTGGACCCCGAGGCGCTGGCTCGCGACAACGAGCTCTCCCGGCTGCGCCTCGAAGCGCGTGCCCAGGGCCGGGCCGAAGGGCAGCGCGAAGGCCTGGCCCAGGGCCGTGCGGACGGCCACGCGGAAGGCCTGGCCTCCGGCCTTGCCGCCGCCAGTGCGCATGCCGAGCAGCTGCTGGCGCTGGCCGCCGGCCTGCCGGCGGCGCTGCGCCGCGCCGAAAGCGAACTGGCCGACGCCATCCTCGCGCTGGCGCTCGACGTGGCGCGCCAGGTGGTGCACCGCACCCTGCGCGCCGAGCCCGAATGGGTGCTGCCGCTGGTGCAGGACCTGCTGCATGCCGAGCCCGCGCTGCAAGGCGAGCCGCGCCTGCTGCTGCATCCCGACGACGTCGCGCTGGTGAAGAACAGCCTGGGCAACGAGCTGCAGGTGGCCGGCTGGCAGGTGCGCGCCGACGACACGCTGGCGCGCGGCGGCTGCCGCGTGCAGTCCGCGAGCGGAGAGATGGATGCCAGCCTCGAAACCCGCTGGAAGAGCGTGACCGCGGCGCTCACCCGCGACATCGGCACCGCGGAGCTCTGATGATGCCGACCGCGACCGCCGCCAACCCGCACCTGCAGTCCTGGCTCGCCACCCTCACGCAGGCGCGCGTCGACGTCAACCGCACCGCGGCCACCGTCACCCACTCCGGCCGCCTCACGCGCGCCGTCGGCCTGGTGCTGGAAGCCGTCGGCCTGCAGCTGCCCGTGGGCAGCGACTGCCTGATCGAACTGCCGCCCGGCTATCCGCAGCGCCATGCCGAGGCCGAAGTGGTCGGCTTCGCCGGCGACCGCCTGTTCCTGATGCCGCAAACCGAGGTGGCCGGCCTCTTGCCCGGCGCGCGCGTGTTCTCGCGCCCCGGCACGGCCGACGGCGGCGGCGACACCCACACCAAGCGCCTGCCGGTGGGCGAAGGCATGCTGGGCCGCGTGGTCGATGCGGTCGGCCGGCCGCTCGACGGGCTGGGCCCGCTGGACATCGCCCGCAAGGTGCCGCTCAGCGCCCCGCCCATCAATCCGCTGACCCGCGCCCCCATCGACTCGGTGCTCGACACCGGCGTGCGCGCGATCAACGCGATGCTCACCGTGGGCCGCGGCCAGCGCATGGGCCTGTTCGCCGGCTCCGGCGTGGGCAAGAGCGTGCTGCTCGGCATGATGGCGCGCTACACCAGCGCCGAGGTGATCGTGGTCGGCCTGATCGGCGAGCGCGGCCGCGAGGTCAAGGACTTCATCGAGAACACGCTGGGCGAGGAAGGCCTGGCGCGGGCCGTGGTGGTCGCCGCCCCCGCCGACAACTCGCCGCTGCTGCGCCTGCAGGGCGCGGCCTATGCGACCTGCCTGGCCGAGTACTTCCGCGACCGCGGCAAGGACGTGCTGCTGATCATGGATTCGCTCACCCGCTACGCGATGGCGCAGCGCGAGATCGCGCTCGCAGTGGGCGAGCCGCCCGCCACCAAGGGCTATCCGCCGTCGGTCTTCGCCAAGCTGCCGGCGCTGGTCGAGCGCGCGGGCAACGGCGCGCGCGATGCGCAGGGCCGCGGCGGCTCGATCACCGCCTTCTACACCGTGCTCTCGGAAGGCGACGACCAGCAGGACCCGATCGCCGACTCGGCGCGCGCCATCCTCGACGGCCACGTGGTGCTCTCGCGCCAGCTCGCCGAGTCCGGCCACTACCCGGCCATCGACATCGAGGCCTCGATCAGCCGCGCGATGACGGCGCTGATCCCGCCGGCGCAGTTCGACACGGTGCGCCGCTTCAAGCAGATGCTGTCGCGCTACCAGCGCAACCGCGACCTGATCAGCGTCGGCGCCTACGCCGCCGGCCACGACCTGCAGCTCGACCAGGCCATCGCCCTCTACCCCAAGCTGGAAGCCTTTCTCCAGCAAGGGATGGAGGAGCGTACCGACTATGCGGCCTCGGTGGCGCGCATGGCCGGCGTCTTCGCGTAGCCGACCTCCAAGGAGTCACCATGCCCAGGAAGCTTCCCCTCGACACCCTGCAGGAGCTGGCCCGCACGCAGAAGGAGGAGGCGGCTCGCCGCCTGGGCCTGCTGCAGAGCGCACAGGTCAGTGCGCACCAGAAGCTGGACCTGCTGCTGCAGTACCGGCACGACTATGCGCAGCAGCTGCAAACGCTGATGGCGCACGGCCTGCCCGCCTCGCAGTGGCGCAACTTCAACAACTTCCTGAGCACGCTGGACGGCGCCATCGAGCAGCAGCGCGCCATCGCCAGGCAGGCCGGGCTGCGGCTGGACCGCGGCCGCGGCGACTGGCAGCACCAGGCGCGGCGGCTCAACTCCTTCGACACGCTGGCCGATCGCCTGCGCCGCCAGGAGCTGGCCGCGCAGGCCAAGCGCGAGCAGCGCGACAGCGACGAGCGCGCGGCACGCAAGTTCATCGACCGCGCGGTCCAACCGAATTTCTGATCCTTCCCCCAGGAACCGCCATGCCCACCTTCATTCCTTCCGCAGCCCTCGCCGCAAGTCCGCCGCAGCCGGCCGCCGCTTCCGGCTCGCGCGGCCGCGTGGGCGGCGACGAGGG
>DATFFA010000309.1:0-7092 GCA_035250605.1 Variovorax sp.
CGAGGCCGCCCACCGGCACGCCGCTGGCCTCGCGCAGGGCGAACAGGCCCGGGTCGCCGAAGCAGCCGATCAGCACCGCGCCGGCACGCTCGCCGCGCGCCACGGCCGCGGCCCACGCATCGAGCACCGCGTGCTGGGCCACTGCGTAGCTGGCCTCGCTGGCGATGTAGGGGGCGCCGAAGCGGGCGGTGACGGTGTGCACCTTCAGGGCCGGACTCACTTCGCCCTGCACATGGCGCTGCAGCAGCGCACTCACCGCCGTCGAGGTGTTGGGATTGATGATCAGCAGACGGCCCACGTCATCAACGTCGTTGCCGCGTGGCGCGCCGCCGCAGCCAGACCGCGCTGCCGAGTGCGAGCGCCATCACCGCGAACGAAACGATGGTGGTGACCGTGCCCAGCGCGTAGATGGCGGGCGTCGTCACGGTCGAGGTCAGGCCCTGCAGTTCCAGCGGCAGGGTGTTGACGTCGCCGATGGCCTGCGAGGTGCGCGCGATCTCGTCCCAGCTGAGCGTGAAGCCGAACATGCCGATGCCGACGATCGAGGGCCCGATCAGCGGCAGCACCACATGACGGAAGCTCTGCCAGGGCGTGGCGCCGAGGTCGCGCGCGGCCTCCTCGTAGGCCGGATTGAAGCGGTTGAAGACGGCGAACATGATGAGCAGGCCGAAGGGCAGCGTCCATGTGAGATGGGCTCCCAGCGCGGAGCTCAGCAGCCCCAGCGCGGTGCCGTAGGTTTCGAGCGTGCCGTTGGCATCCAGTGCCGCCAGCGCGCCCTTGATGCCGCTGTCGATCAGCCGGAACTGCAGGCCGATGCCCAGCGACACGATGATGGACGGCATGATCAGGCTCGCCACCGTGACGAAGAAGAGCGCGTTGCCGCCCGCGAGCTTCTTGCGGAAGGCCAGGCCCGCCAGCACCGAGAGCGCGACGGTGAAGAGCATGACCACCGTGCCCAGCATCAGCGAGCGCCGGAAGGCGGCGCCGATGTCCACCGTGCCCAGACCTTCGGCGAGCTTGCGGAACCAGTGCAGCGAGACGCCGCGCAACGGAAAGGTCAGGCCGCCCTCCGGCCCCTGGAAGCTCAGCACGAAGATGGTGATCATCGGCCCGTAGAGAAAGAGCACGAAGAGCGCGAACACCATTGCCAGCGGCCAGAAGCCGCGGCTGCGCTGGACGCCGAACCGCGTGCCCACCTCAGAGCTCCTTTCGGACGTCGACGAGCCGCGTCAGCCCCCAGATGATCATCAGCACCACCGCCAGCAGGATCATCGCGTTGGCCGCTGCCAGCGGGAACTGCAGGTAGGAGGTCTGGACCTGGATGATCTTGCCGACCGAGGCGATCTGCTGGCCGCCCATGACGCCGATGGTGACGAAGTCGCCCATCACGATGGTGATGACGAAGATCGAGCCGATGAGGATGCCGGTGCGCGAGAGCGGCACGATCACGTTCCACAGCGTCTGCCAGCCGGTGGCGCCGGCGTCGCCGGCGGCTTCGAGCAGCGAGCGGTCGATGCGCATCATCGAGTTGAAGATCGGCACGATCATGAACATCGTGTAGAGGTGCACGAAGGCCAGCACCACCGAGAAGTCCGAGAACAGCAGCCATTCGACGGGCGAATCGACAAGGCCCAGCGCCACCAGGCCCTGGTTGACGAGCCCGTTACGGCCGAGCAGCGGCACCCACGAGATCATGCGGATCACGTTCGAGGTCCAGAAGGGCACGGTGCACAGCACGAACAGCAGGGTCTGCATGCCGGGCGAGCGCACGTGGAAGGCCAGGAAGTAGGCCACCGAGAAGCCGATCAGCAGAGTGATGGCCCAGACCAGCAGACAGAACTTGAGCGTGCTCAGGTAGGTGGAGAGCGTGACGCAGAAGTCGCCGCTGTCGGTGAGATGCGAGCAGCCTTCGAAGATGCTCGCGTAGTTGCGCAGCGTGAGCGCCGGGAGCAGCTCGTACTCGTTGAAGTTCCAGAGGCTGACCATCGCGATCAGCGCCAGCGGGATCAGGAAGAAGAGCAGGAAGACCAGCGCGAATGGCGCGGCTTGCCACCAGGGCTTGATGCTTGCAGTTGCCGATGTGTTCATTTCTTGTTCCCTCCCCTTCCGGGGGAGGGAGCAACGCAGTTACGCCGCTACGAACTCGTTCCACTTGCGCACCATGTACTCGTTCTCGTCCATCACCGCGTTCCAGCAGGCGATGCCGCCCATGCGCTGCTCGTAGCTCCCGCCGTCCCGCACCGCGCCGGTCTTGGCCAGCAGCTCGCCGTTGGGGCTCTTGATGTCCTGCGTCGCGGCCTTGCCCTCCATCCAGTAGGCCCACTCGTAGGCCTCCATCTTCGCCTTGGCCGTCTCCAGCACGGCGCTGTAGTAGCCCTGCCGATTGAGGTACGCGCCGGCCCAGCCGTCGAGGAACCAGTTGATGAACTCGTAGGCGCCGTCGAGCTTCCTGCCCGAGAGCGTCGCCGGCAGCCCGAAGCCCGCGGCCCAGGCGCGGTAGCCCTCCTTCAGCGGCTGGAAGTTGCACGAGATGCCCTTGGTGCGCACGGCCGTCACGGCCGGCGACCACATCGACTGGATCACCACCTCGCCGGAGGCCATCAGGTTGACCGACTCGTTGAAGTCCTTCCACAGCGCGCGGAACTGGCCGGCCTTCTTGGCCTCGATCAGGGTCTTGATCGTGAGGTCGATCTCGGCCTTGCTCATGTTGCCCTTGTCGGCGTACTTGTGGATGCCCTTGGCCTCCACCACCATCGCCGCGTCCATGATGCCGATGGACGGAATGTTGAGAATCGCGGCCTTGCCCTTGAACTCGGGATTGAGCAGTTCGGCCCAGGTGTCGATGGGCCGCTTGATGAGGTCGGGCCGGATGCCCAGCGTGTCGGCGTTGTAGACCGTCGGGATCAGCGACATGAACTGGGTCGGCGACTTGGCGAACACCTTGCTCTTCTCGCCCTCCAGGAAGATCACCTTCTTCGGCGCCGTGCCCTGGTCGCCCACCTTCTTGCCGGCCACCTCGCCCTTGGTGAAGAGTGACGTGATCTTGTCGGCGTTCTTGATCTTCTTCGTGTCGATGCCCTTGAGGTTGCCCGTGGGAACGATTTTCTTCAGCGAGAAGTACTCGGTGTCGATCAGGTCGAAGCTGTTGGGCGCGGTCACGGCGCGCTTGGTGACGTCGTCGGTGGTGACGGCCACGTACTGGATCTCGATGCCGGTGTCGGCCTTGAACTTCTCGGCGATCGCCTTGTCCTGGTTGACCGCGGTGCCGAGATAGCGCAGCACGATCTTCTCCTGCGCATGGATGGCGGGGAACACGCCGGCGGCGAGGATGCCCGCGGTGCCTTGCAGCAGCGTGCGGCGCTGCACGCCTTGGGCGGTGGTGGAGTCGATGGGTGCGGACATGGTTGGGCTCCTGAGGGCGCTGTGATGAATCGGGTTGTGGGGGGTCAGGCCGCCATCGACGCCAGCGCCGACAGGGGCGCGGGGCGCGACACCGGCCCTGAGGGCGGCTCGCCCTCGGGCCGGACGGCGCCCGGCCCCAAGGGACGCGCGTCGGCCGGCGACCACGAGAGGCGCACGTCCTGGCCGACGGCATGGGGATGCATCGCGTAAGCCTTCTCCGGCAGCAGCACCGAGACGCCGCTGCGCTCGGGCGCGGCGCCTTCGAGCTGCAAGCCGATCAGCACGTAGGTGCCCTGGTATTCGACATCGGTGATCCGGGCCGCGAGCCCGGGCTGGGCGCCGGCGGCCGGCGCGATCTGCATGTGGTCGTTGCGCACCGCGATCAGCCCGGCGGGCGTTTCCAGCACGTTGTGCCCGCCCATGAAGCGGGCGACGAACTCGCTGGCCGGATGGTCGTAGACCTGGTGCGGCGTGCCCACCTGCTCGATCAGGCCGTGGTTCATCACCACCATGGTGTCGGCCAGCGCCATCGCTTCCTCCTGCGAGTGCGTCACGTGGATGAAGGTCAGGCCCAGCTCCTTCTGCCACCGCCGCAGCTCGGCGCGCATCTGGATGCGCAGGAAGGGGTCGAGCGCGGACAGCGGCTCGTCGAGCAGCAGCACGCGCGGTTGCGTGATGAGCGCGCGCGCCAGCGCCACGCGCTGCTGTTGCCCGCCCGACAGCTCGCCCGGCTTGCGCTGCGCCAGGTGCCCCATGGCGACGCGCTCCAGCAGCTGGCCCGCGCGCCGGTGGCGCTCGACCTTCGAGACGCCCTTCATCTTGAGGCTGAAGGCCACGTTGTCGAGCGCGGAGAGGTGCGGGAAGAGGGCGAAGCTCTGGAACATCATGGCCGTGCCGCGGGCCGCGGCCGGCAGGTGGGTGATGTTGCGGTTGTCCAGCAGGATGTCGCCGCCCGAGGCCGTTTCATGCCCCGCCACCATGCGCAGCGTGGTGCTCTTGCCGCAGCCCGAAGGCCCGAGCAGGCAGCAGTAGGAGCCGCTCGCGATGCGCAGGTCGATCTGGTCGACCGCGGGCGGCGCGCCGGCGGCGTAGCGCTTGCTGAGCGCCACGAGTTCGACAGCCGCGGGCGGAAGGGCGGTAACAGCATCCATCGACAGCGTCATCGCAAGATGAATGCCAGCGACTGCCCACCTGGCGGCAGCCCGGGTCGCGCCGAATTGGTGCGGGCAGTGCCCGCTTCAGGGCGGCGGTGCGAAGCGCGAGGTGGCGAGGTTCTTGAGCAGCGACTCGCGCTGCCCGCGGGTGAGGCCGCGCAGGCCCTCGGCCACCCACTTGGCGCGCTCCCCGTCGATGCGCCCGTCGCGCTGCCACTTCTCGAGTGCCGCGCCCGGGTTGTTCAGCATCGCGGCGAGCCAGACGGCCTGGGCCGGGTCCAGGTTGCGGGCGCTGCGCTTGAAGTAGCGGCGGGCCGCGGCCTCGGCGCCGCACAGGCCCTCGCCCCAGGGCGCGTTGTCGAGGTAGAGCTGCAGGATGCGGGGCTTGCCCAGCGTTTCCTCCATCTCCACCGCGTAAAGCAGCTCGCGCAGCTTGCGCTCGGCGCTGCGTTCGCTGCCGGTCACGACCAGCCGGGCCAGCTGCTGGCTCAGGGTGCTGCCGCCGCGCGCGACCTGGCCGGCCTTCTGGTTGGCGTCGAGCGCGGCCGTGAGCTCGGCCAGGTCGTAGCCGGGGTGGCTGAAGAAGCGCTGGTCTTCGGCCGCGATCACCGCACGGGCCAGCCAGCTGTCGGGCGCCAGCCGGCTCGGCGGGCCGCAGCTGGTGCGGGCGTCGAGCAGGGCCTCGGTGCCCAGGCCTTCGACGCGGAACTGCTCGATGCGCGGGATCAACGCGAGGTGGTACGCCGGCAGGTCGAGCTGAGCGCGCAGGGCCAGCGTGCCGCTGATCTTCGCCCGCTGCAGCTCGGGCAGGGAGGGCGCCAGCACGCTGTACCAGCGGGCGATCGGCGCGTCGGGCGCATCGATGTGGATCTGCAGGGTCTTCTGCGTGAGCCGGCCGTCCCAGCGTGCGCGCAGCACGTTGTCGCCCGCCACGCTGGAGACGGTGGTCGCGGCCGGCGTGGCCTCGAGCACGCCGTTGAGCGAGCCGGCATCGCGGCGCGCGGTGAAGCGCAGGTTGTCGAGCCGGATCGGCGTGGTGCCCAGCGCGGGCACGAAGGCACTGCAGGGCGCGCAGTCCAGCTCGAGGGTGTTGGTGGCCGCGTTCCAGCCGACGTGCACCGGGCCATGCTCGGTCGGGAAGCTGCGGCCGGCCAGCCAGGGTGCGAACCAGGAGGAGGTGGCGAGCCGGATGGCGGTGGGGACGCCGACATCGAGCGTGAAGGGCCCCGCCCTGACGCGGGTCGGCCACTCGCCGGGACTGGGCGCCAGCGCCAGCTTCACGATCAGGTAGACCGCGACCGCGGCGGTCAGCACCAGGGCCAGCAGGCCGAAAAGCAGGAAGAGCAGCGCTTTCTTCAAAAAAATCTCTCAATCACTCGAACGCGATCGGCCTTGCCAGGGTGACAGCCTGCCACGGCCCCTTGGACCGGCCACCGATTGCCGCCCAATACCAGGCTGAAGTGTCGGTGAAAGCCGTTCCCTCGGCATCGACGATGCGCTCGCAGACGCGCAACTTTTGCCCACCGGGGCCGTCGGTGACGAAACAACGCCACAGTCGATCCTGCGGATCGCGTTCCAGCCGCGTGTCGCCGATGCGAAAACCCAGCGCCCGGTAGCAGTCGGCAGCCGGGTGAAGCATGCGGGTCGGTGCGTTCACCTGGCGCAGGACCAGGGTCTGGCGGCCGTCGGTCAGGCGCGCGACGGCACCGGGAAAGCGCTCGGCAAAGCGCTGCTCGACCGCGCCCAGCGCCATCGGCCGCAGCGGCGCGCCATCCCAGTGGCTGGGCCATTCGTGGAAGCTCGCGACCGGGGCCGCCGGCGGCGACGGGCGCAGTGCCGAGGCGGCCGACCACAGCAGGCACAGCGCCATCACCCCGGCGAAGCCGGCCTTGTGCGCGATGCGGTTGAGGAAGCGGTTGCCGAAGCAGCGTTCAAGAAAGAGCGGTATCGACACGGCGGGCTCCGGGGGTGGTGATCAGGCCGGGAATGGCGGTGGGGGCGAAAGGCGTCCGGGGCGCCGGCGCCATCAGCCGCGCGACCGCGCCGCAGACCAGCGCCAGCACGGCCAGGCCCACCGCCTCGTGCAGCCAGGGCGCGAGCGCATGGCCCGCGCCCTCGAAGCCCACCAGCACGCTGTTGCGCAGAATGTTGCCGGCCAGCACCAGCAGGCCCACGGCCGGCAGCCGGGCCAGGAAGCGCCGGTCGCCGTGCCGCGCCCGGAGCGCGACCGCACAGGCCGTGAAGTAGCCGAGCCAGGCCATCTGCACGCCGGAGCAGGGCGCGTCGACGATGACCAGCCGGCCATCGACCAGCAGGCTGCTGCCCTCGCGCAGCACCGAGAAGCCCGGCGCCAGCAGCCACCGGCTGGCCTCGGCCGTGATCACGCGCAGCGGGTAGCCGGCATAGAACTGCAGCGAGGACAACAGCGGCAGCGCCAGCACCGCGAGGCCCAGCACGGGAAGCCTGGCCACCTGGCGCGGCAGGAAAGCCAGCAGGCCGGCGGCCAGGGCGAGCACGGCAACCAGGCTGGCCGCGA
>DATFFA010000310.1:0-21215 GCA_035250605.1 Variovorax sp.
CAAGAACATCGAGGCGATCGCGGCCATCCAGCTGCGCGTGCTGCAGGAGCGTCTCGCGAAGATGGACCTCGCCCTCGAGGTCTCGCCGGCGGCCCTGGCGGAGATCGCCAAGGTCGGCTTCGACCCGGTGTTCGGCGCGCGCCCGCTCAAGCGGGCGATCCAGCATCGCATCGAGAACCCGCTGTCGAAGCTGCTGCTCGATGGCAGCTTCGGGCCGAAGGACACGATCGTGGTCACCACCGACCCGATCCGCACTCCGGGGCAGTTCGAGTTCCACAGGGCCGGGGAACCTCGGGCCGAGGCGGTGGCCTAATCCCGATGATGATGAACTTCCTTCTGCGCGTCGTTCTGTTCCTGATGGGCCTGGTCCTCGCGGCCAGCCTCGCCGTCGCGGTGATGCTGCTGGCAGCGGTGTGGGGCCTGCGCTACGGCTGGGCCCGCCTCACCGGCCAGCCGGTGCGGCCCTGGGTGATGCGCTTCGACCCTCGCCATGGCTTCGATCGCTTTCGCGCCGCTGCGCAGCCGGCCGAGCCCACGGCTGCGGACGTGGCCGGTGCGCGGGCACGCGGCGAGGCCGCCGACAGCCCGGTGCGCCTGCGCGATCGCAGTGCCAACGTGACGGACGTGCAGGCGCGTCCGGTCTCGCGCGGCGAGTAGCGGCCTGCGCCACTCCACTGTTCGTGTCCGCTCGCAACGGACTGTGACGCCATGTAAGCGCTTGGCCGACCTTCGACGGTGATCTCGGCTGACGGTCACTTTGCCGGGACCGGCCTTCAATCTCGCCACCCCCCGACGCGACGAAAAGCCGCACCGTGCGGCTGGCGTGCCGGGCAAGGAGCGAGACATGCGCGAAAGCCACGGCACAAAAACGCCCGCATCCGCTGCGGACCCGGAACACGCTTCCGATCTCGCTCCCGAGACTTCGCGCCGATCCTTCATTCGAGGCGCCATTCTCTATGCCATGTTCGTCGGCACCGGCGTGAGCGTGTCCGGTTGCGGCGGTGGAGGCGGCGGCGGCGGAGGTGGGTTCGGTGGCGGCCTCGGTGGCGGCGGCGGCGGGGGCGGAACCCCCGGCGGCGCGACATCCGTGTTCGCGCACGGCGTCGCCAGCGGCGATCCCCTGTCGGACCGCGTGATTCTGTGGACCCGCGTCACCGTCGCCAGTCCCGGCACCCTGAACCTGAGCTGGGAAGTCGCAAGCGACGCGAACTTCGGCGCCATCGTGGCGCGAGGCACGACCAGCACCGGCGCGGAGCAGGACTACACCGTCAAGGTGGATGCCACAGGGCTGCAGCCGGCCAGCGTCTACTTCTACCGCTTCTACGTAGGCGACGAGCCTTCGCCCACCGGACGCACGAAGACCCTGCCGACCGGCAGCGTGTCGCAACTCCGGCTCGGCGTCGTCTCCTGCTCGAATTTCCCCGCCGGCTATTTCAACGTGTGCGCCGAGCTGGCCAAGCGCACGGACATCGACGTGGTGCTGCACCTGGGCGACTACATCTACGAGTTCGGGCGTCGGGGCTTTGCATCGCAGCTGGCGTTCGCGATCGATCGCGAGTCGCAGCCGGCCCACGAGCTCTTGACGCTCGAAGACTATCGGCGCCGACACGCGCAGTACCGGACCGATCCGGACCTGGCTGCGCTGCACGCGAAGATGCCGATGATCGCGGTATGGGACGACCATGACTTCGCCGACAACGCCTGGTCCGGCGGTGCGGTCAACCACGATCCGGCCACCGAAGGCAGCTTCACGGCGCGGCGCGCGGCCGCCGTGCAGGCCTATCGCGAATGGCTGCCCGTGCGGATGCCCGATCCTGCCAATCCGCTGAAGATCTACCGTTCCTTCGACTTCGGCACGCTGGCGTCGCTGCACATGCTGGACACGCGGCTCATCGGGCGCGACCAGCAGGTCGACCTCGACGCCTATCTGCAGGGTGCCGCCGCCGGCGCGGGGCGCCAGATGCTGGGCGCAGAGCAATCGGACTGGCTGTCCGCGCGCATGACCGCGTCTGCCGCGACCTGGCAGATCCTTGGAAATCAGGTGTTGATGGCGCGCATGGAGATTCCGCTGAGCGTTGCGAGCGCATTCACGGTAGAGAGCATTGGCGAATTCCTCGCGGCGCAGTCGACCCCGGAATCCTTGCGCAGCGACAGCCAGCGCGCCTTGCTGGATCAGCGGCGCGTTCCCTACAACCTCGATGCCTGGGACGGCTATCCTGCCGCGCGCGAGACCGTGCTGGCGGCGGCCCGATCGATGGGCAAGAACCTCGTCTCGCTGGCCGGCGATACGCACAATGCGTGGGCGAGCAACCTGACCGATGCAGGCGGGCAGCGCGTGGGCGTCGAGTTCGCGACGGCCTCGATCAGCTCGCCGGGGCTGGAACTCCTGCTGCCGCTGATCTCCGGCCCCGTCCTCACGGATGCCTTTCCCAAGATGGTGAGAGACCTGCGCTACGCGGAGACGACCCGGCGCGGCTTCCTGGTGCTGACGCTGACGCCGGCAGAGGTGCGGGCCGACTGGACGGAAGTCGACACCGTGCTGAGCCGCTCATATACCGCGCGTCTCGCGAAGAGCCTGCATGCCTTGCCGGGGGCGAACAATCTCGATGTCCTGCCCGTGTAGGCCTCAAGCAGACGCACGCACCGGGATGCGCCGGCGGCCGAAGCCGTGCCCGAAGGTGCCGAAGCGGCCCGCGATGGGCGTGCCGCAATGCGGACATTCGCCACGCGCATCCAGCGCGCAATCCATCACGAGGTACCAGTCGCGCCGCACCAGCGCTGCGCGGCAATGAGGGCAGAAGGTCGTGCCGCCCTCCACGTCATGCACGTTGCCGGTGTAGACGTGGTGCAGGCCGTTGGCCAGCGCGATGGCGCGGGCACGCTTCAGCGTGGCCGGCGGTGTGGGGGGCACGTCCACCATCTTGTAGTCGGGATGGAAGGCCGTGAAGTGCAGCGGCACGTCGGGCCCGAGCGCGTCGAAGATCCAGCGGCTCATCGCCTCGATCTCGGCATCGCCGTCGTTGTGGCCGGGGATCAGCAGCGTCGTGATCTCGAACCAGCAGGAGGTCTCGTGGCGCAGGTACTGCAGCGTATCGAGCACCGGCGCCAGATGGCCCCCGGTCTGCCGGAAATAGAACTCTTCGGTGAAGCCCTTGAGATCGACGTTGGCAGCATCCATTCGGGCATAGAACTCGCGCCGCGGCGCGGCATGCATGTAGCCCGCGGTCACGGCCACGCTGAAGATGCCCAATGCATGGCAGGCATCGGCCGCGTCCATGGCGTACTCGGCGAAGATCACCGGGTCGTTGTAGGTGAAGGCTACGCTCAGGGCGCCACGCTGGCGCGCCAGCTCGGCGATGCGCTGCGGCGAGGCCTGGTCCATCAGCCGGTCCATCTCGCGGCTCTTGGAGATGTCCCAGTTCTGGCAGAACTTGCAGGCCAGGTTGCAGCCGGCGGTGCCGAAGGACAGCACGCTGGAACCCGGATGGAAGTGATTCAGCGGCTTCTTCTCGATCGGATCGATGCAGAAGCCCGAGCTGCGCCCGTAGGTGGTGAGCACCATCTCGCCGCCGATGCGCTGCCGCACGAAGCACATGCCGCGCTGGCCCTCGTGCAGGCGGCAGTCGCGCGGGCACAGGTCGCACTGGATGCGGCCGTCGTCGAGGGGATGCCACCAGCGCGCCGGCGGGTTCGTGTTCATGATGCTGCCGCCTCGAACGCGATCGCGGCGTAGCCGACCACGCGGCGGCGATCGCCCGCGGTGTCGCCGGAATTGTGCAGGTCCAGCAGACGCGGCAGCAGGCCGTGAGCCTGTGCCGCCTGAAGCGCACCGTTGATTGCCGGTGCGCCGCAGGCGTCTTCGGGGTCCAGCGTGGCGTCGAAGGCGAGGATGCGATCGACCGTGGCGCGATCGCGCAACTGCGCCTGCGCATCGGGCAGGTAATGCGACAGGTCGGAGCTGACGACGATCAGCGTTTCGTCGCCGCCCCACAGGCGCGCCAGCACCTGCGCGACTTCGGCGGGCCCGGCATGGCCCACCAGCAGCGGTACCAACTTGAAGGGGCCGAGCAGCGTCTGCAGGAATGGCAACTGCACCTCCAACGAATGCTCGAAGGCGTGTGCCCGGTCGTCGCGCACGACCTGCGCGAGGTCGTGCAACCGGGCGAGCGCAGGCAGGTCCAGCGCGATGCGGCCGAGCGGCGTGTCGAAGGCTTCCGCCGCCGGAGCCGCCAGGGCACGGACCGCCGAGCGATGCGCCGGGCCGAGCAGCACGACGCGGCTGATCTGGTCGCGCCAGGGGGCGAGCAAGGCATAGGCCTGTGCCGCAACGCAGCCGGAATACCTGTAGCCCGCGTGCGGAACGATCAGCATCTTGGGAGGGCGTTCGGGCGGGGCCGTGGCATGGGCGGCAGCCAGGCATTCGCCGACCTGCCGCCGCAACGGCAATGCATCCGCCGGATAGAAGCTCCCCGCGACCGCGGCGGGGCGAACAGCAGGCATGGCCGCCGCACCTCCTGCGTTCAATATGGACCGGCCTCGGCCCAGCGTCAATCGGTCGGCGGCGACCCTGCGGCCGAGTCAGAATGGCGCATGCCCCCGCCGCGTCCGCTCGTTCCCATCGACCCCTCGGAGGCCGAATTCAGCGCCATGCGCGCGCAAGGTGCCGGCGGCCAGAACGTCAACAAGGTGTCGAGTGCCGTGCACCTGCGCTACGACATCCGGGCGAGCTCGCTGCCCGAAGCGGTGAAGGAGCGCCTGCTCGCGCTGCGCGACAGCCGCATCACCCAGGAAGGCGTGCTGGTGCTGAAGGCGCAGCGCCACCGCAGCCAGGACATGAACCGGGCCGACGCGCTGGCGCGGCTGCAGGAGCTGGTCGACAGCGTGGCCTTGCCGCCGCGTGTGCGCCGGCCCACCAAGCCGAGCTACGGAGCTCGTCAGCGCCGGCTCGAGGGCAAGAGCCAGCGGGCGGAGATCAAGCGTCAGCGCGGGCCGGTGCAGGACTGAGCGCGGCCTCCGCGTCCGCGGCCGTCATCCCATGCATCGCGCCGAGTGCCGCGAGCGCATCGGCATCGGTTCGGTAGATGAACAGCATCGGCCCGGCCGTCAGCAGACCGGCGCGTTCCAGTACCTGCTGCGCCGGCAGTTTGAGGCCGCTCAGGTGCAGGCGCACGCCCTTCGATTCCAGCAGCCGGCGGATTGCGCCGAAGACCTCGGCGCCGGTCACGTCGATGCGGTTGATCGGCTGCGCGAAAAGGCAGATGTCGGTGAGCTCCGGCCGCATCGCGAGCGCGACGGTGATGGCGCGCTCCAGCGTGCTGGCGGTTGCGAAGTCCAGCTCGGCGTCCATGCGCATCGCATGCAGCTGGGCCGCCAGCGGCGGCAGGTTCCAGAGATGGCGGTCGCGCAGGCTGCCGTCGGGGTGCAGGCCCACTTCGATGATGCGCGGGTGCAGGTGCCGGTACATGTAGTGGCTGAGGCTCATCAGCAGGCCGGCGAGCACGCCCCAGTAGATCGAGGGCGAGGTGGCGATGGTGAGGACGAAGGTCACCAGCGCCGTCACCGCCTCCACGCGCGAGATGCGCCAGAGCGAGACGAACTGTCCGGGGCGCACCAGCCCCAGCATCGCGATGACCACGATGGCGGCCAGCACCGCCTGCGGCACGTGGTAGAGCAACGGCATCGCCCACAGCAGTGCGGCGCCGATCAGCAGCACGCAGAACACCGTGGCCCAGCCGGTTTGCGCGCCGGCGTAGAGGTTGATGGCCGAGCGCGAGAAGGAGGAGCTGGTGGGGAAAGCGCCTGAGAAGCCAGAGGCGATCTTGGCCAGGCCCTGGCCGATCAGGTCCTGGTTCTCGTTCCAGAGCTTGCCGGCGCGCGCGTTGTCGACCTTGGCGCTCGAGGCCGTCTCGAGAAAGCTCACCAGCGTGATCATCAGCGCCGGCAGCAGCAGGGCGCCGAAGGTGCCCAGCGGCTGAGTGCCGGGCCAATAAAAGGCGGGCAGGCCGGAGGGCAGGGTGCCGACCACGGCGCCGCCGCGCAACGCGTAGCCGATGGCTGCGCTGATGGCCGCGCAGGCGCCCACCACCACCATCGCGGCCGGGAAGCGCGGCCAGCGTTCCTTGGCGATCCACAGCGCCGCCATGCTGCCGAGGCCGAAGGCAATGGCCAGGACATCGGGCGGCGGCCCGTGCCACAGCTGGCCGATGCTGCGGCCGGTGAAGCCGAACAGCGCCGGCAGCTGCGACAGGATGATCAGCACCGAAGCGGCCTGGGTGAAGCCCATCAGCACCGGCGAGTTGACCAGCCGCAGCACCCACCCGAATCCGCCGAGCCCGAGCAGCAATTGGATGGCGCCCGACATGAAGCACAGCCACACCGCCAGCGCCACCCATTCGGCGCTGCCGGGAATCGCGAGCGGACCCAGCGAGGCCGCCACCAGCAGGCTGGACAGCGCGGTCGGCCCGACCGAGAGCCGGGTCGATGCGCTGAACAGAACCCCGATGAGCGCCGGCAGCAGCGAGGCGTAGATGCCCGTCACCAGCGGCATGCCGGCGAGCGCCGCATAGGCGACGCCCTGCGGGATGACCATCAGGGCCACCGTCATGCCGGCCATGGCTTCGCCGGTGAGGAGGGCGCGGTTCGGGCGTGGCCAGCCGAGGAAGGGAAGCCAGCGCATGAGCTGGTCGCGGTTCAGGGCCATGCCTTCACCACGCGGATTGATTGGGGATGCACCCGCCGATGATACGAAAGCGACCGTGGCTCAATTCTTGGCGGTGCTCGCGGCGGTCCTGGGCCGTCTTGTTCGATACGCCGCGGCGGGTTCTTGTACCAAGCCCGCCGCGCCGGGTGGTGCGAGGCCGAACAGGAAGCGGTCGGGCGAGAGGATGGGAATGTCGTGAAACGGGTGCAAGGCCAGCAGATCGGCATCGCCCGTGATGAGTGCATCCGCGCTGCCATGCACCGCAGCTTCGAGAAACTTGTCGTCCTTGGGATCGCGGCAGGCGCGGATCGCGCGCGTGGGCTGCACCCAATCGATGAGATCGTCCAGCCTGACCAGGAACGCCACCCGCCGATCGAGCCGGACGTAGCGATCGAACTTGGGCCGGCGGATCACAGACAGCAACTCGCGGTGCGTTTCCTTCGAGAAGAGCAGCCGTCCGAGATCGATGGCCTGGTCGACCGCCCGGCCGGGAACGCTCGGCGGACGGAGCATCCAACTGACGAGAACGTTCGTATCGATGACCCAGCGGCGCAGCGGCAGCGGCTCAATCATCGCGGGCGAGGAGCTCGGCCAGGATCTCGTCCGTCATGCCATTTTTCTCGGCCTCGGAGCCGATCTCGTCGACGAGGCGTTTCAGCTCCTCGACGTTGAGGCGATGCAGCTTCCGGTACTGCTCGGGCGAAATCACCATCGCGACGTCCCGGTCGTGCCGGCGGATCACCACCGGTTCCCGTGCGGCAGCATCGAGCATGGCGGCGAAGTTTTGCTTGGCTTCGCTGGCGGAGTAGATCAGCATGGCGGCCCCGTTGAAGTTCAATTTGTACGAATTGTACAAACTCCCGGGCTGTCCGCTAAGCCTTCCTCTTGTGCTGAAAGGCCGTCGGCGACTGACCCGTCGCCGCCTTGAACATCGCGCAGAAGGCGCTGTCGGTCGCGTAGCCGCTGGCAGAGGCCACCTGGCTCACGGCCATGCCGCGCGCCAGCAGCGGCAGCGCATGGGCCAGCACCGCCTGCTGGCGCCATTGCTGCCAGCTCATGCCCAGCTGATCGCGGAACAGGCGCGCGACCGTGCGTTCGCTGGCGCCGATGGCCTCGGCCCGCTCGGCCAGCGTGGCGCGGCCGGCAGGGTTGCGCAGCAGGGTCTCGCACAGCTGGCGCAGGCGCTTGTCGGCGGGCAATGGAACGTCGATGCGGATCTGCGTCGCGCGCTCCAGCTCGTCGACCAGGAGCGGCGCGATCCAGCGCTCGCGCTGTGCCGCATGCGGATCGGCCGGCGGCAGGCCGTCGGGCGTGGTGTCCAGCGCCAGCATGAGGGCGCGCAGCAGCGGGCTGATCTCCAGCACCTCGCACTTCTCCCAGCCCGGGCCGAGCCAGCTGTGCAGGTAGACCGTGCGCAGCTCCGCGTCTTCGATGAGCGTGATGCTGTGCGCCATGTCGGCCGGCACCCAGAGGGCGCGCGAGGGTGGCACGATGTAGCTGCCGTCCTCGGTGCTCAGCCGGATCACGCCGCGGGTCGAGAAGGTGAGCTGCGGCCACGGATGCGTGTGCAGCTCGACGAAGGTGTCGGCCTGGAGGAAATGCTCCTTGGCTCTCAGCGGCCGAAGCGCGTCGGGCGCATAAAGGTGCGGCGTGAGCGGGCCCACGGACTGGGTTGGCGCAGGGCTTTCCGGCTGCGCGGCACGTCGTGCGGGCGTCACGGGCGCAAAGACGGTGGACGGCATGATTTCGACAAATGTTGTCTCTGTATCGCCATTCTGCCGCGCACTGCGGGAATACGATCGTCGCCTGCTCCGGTTTCTTGTTGCAATTCATGTCTTCCCCCAACGCTTCTCCCACCTCGAACACCCTTCGTTCCGATGCCAAGCTGATCGGACTGGTCGGCCTCGCACATGCCATCAGCCATTTCGCCCAGCTGGTGCTGCCGCCGCTGTTCCCCTGGCTCAAGGATGCCTTCAACGTCAGCTACACGGAGCTCGGTGCGGTGCTGACCGTGTTCTTCGTCGTCTCGTGCATCGTGCAGGCCGCCTCGGGATTCCTGGTCGACCGCCTCGGGCCGCGACCGGTGCTCTTCGTGGGGCTGGGCCTGCTGGCGCTGGCGGCGATCGGCTACTCGCTGGCGCAGAGCTACTGGACGCTGCTGGCGTGCGCGGTGGTGGCCGGTGTGGGCAATGGCGTGTTCCACCCGGTGGACTACACGCTCTTCAACCGCAAGGTCGCGCCCACGCGCCTGGGCCATGCCTACAGCGTGCACGGCATCACCGGCAGCCTGGGCTGGGCGCTGGCGCCGGCCTTCGTGGTGCCGCTGGCCATCGCCTTCTCGTGGCGCGTGGCGCTGGCCTCGGCCGGGGCGCTGGCGCTGGTCGTGCTCCTGGTGCTGTGGCTCAACCGCGGCGTGCTGGCGCTGGACGTGAAGGCGGTTCACAAGGCCACCGGTGCCGACGCGGCGGCGGGCGGCGAGTTCGCCTTCCTCAAGATTCCGGCGGTGTGGATGTGCTTCGGATTCTTCTTCTTCTATGCGATGGCGCTGAGCGTGGTGCAGACCTTCGCGCCGGCCGCAGCCGGACACTTGCACGCGGTGCCGGTCGCGCTGATCGCGATCTGCCTCACGACCTACATGGTGGCCAGCGCGGGCGGCATGGTGGTGGGCGGCTTCCTGGCCTCCGACCCTGCGCGCTGCGAGCGCGTCGTGGGCCTTTCCTTCGGCGCGGCCGCGGTGCTGGCACTGGTCCTGGCGCTGGTGGACTTCCCGCCGGTGCTGGTGCCGGCCATGTTCGGCGCGATGGGCTTCGCCTCGGGCATCGCCGGGCCCTCGCGCGACCTGCTGGTCAAGCGCTCGACGCCGGCCAACGCCTCGGGCCGCGTCTACGGCGTGGTCTATGCGGGTCTGGACATCGGGCAGGCCGTGGCGCCGCTGATCTTCGGCCGGCTGATGGACCACCAGCAGTACATGAGCGTGATCATCGGCCTGGCCGTGGTACAGGCGGTGCTGATCGCGAGCGCCTTCAACGTGCGGCGCGTGCGGCGCGAGGCCCTGGTTCCTGCTTCGGCGTGATGGGGCCCGCCCGCGTTCGGTCACCGCGTTGGATTCCTCGCTTTATCTGATCGTCGCGCTCGGCGCGGTCGTGGCCGGCTTCGTGCAGGGCCTGTCGGGCTTCGCGTTCGGCCTGGTCGCGATGTCCTTCTGGGCCTGGACCGTGGACCCCAGGCTGGCAGCGGTGCTCGCCACCTTCGGCGCGCTGACCGGCCAGGTGATCGCCGCCGTCACGGTGCGCCGGGGCTTCGACCGCGCGCTGCTTCTGCCCTTCGTGCTCGGCGGTCTCGTGGGCGTGCCGCTGGGCGTCTGGCTGCTGCCGCGGCTGGACGTCCCGCTCTTCAAGGCCTGCCTCGGCGGCCTGCTGGTGATCTGGTGCCCGGCCATGCTGATGGCCGGCAACCTGCCGCGCGTGAGCGCGGGCGGCCGTGCGGCCGATGGCGTGGCCGGCCTGGTCGGCGGCGTCTGCGGCGGCCTGGGCGGATTCACCGGCGCCATTCCGACGCTGTGGTGCACACTGCGCGGCCTGGAAAAAGACGTGCAGCGCTCGGTGATCCAGAACTTCAACCTCTCGATGCTGCTGGTCACCTTCTCGGCTTACCTGGGCACCGGCCTGGTCGGCGTGCCGATGCTGCCGCTGCTGGGCATCGTCGCGCTCGCGGTGCTGGTGCCGGTGCTGCTCGGCGCGCGGCTCTACATCGGCATCAGCGAGACGGGCTTTCGCAAGATCGTGCTGGGGCTGCTGACGCTGTCGGGCGTCGCACTGCTGGCGTCCTCGGTGCCGGTGCTGGCGGCGCGGGCCGGCTAGCGGCCTGCTCAGTCGAGGTACTCCAGGAAGGTCGGAATCACTCCCCGGAGAAAATCGATCTCTTCCGGCGCAATGCTGCGCGGCTCCAGATCGAAGTGAATGAAGGTGCCGTAGGGCGTTCCGCATTCGCGCGTGAGCACCTGGCCGTAATAGGACTCGACGAAGCCCGCGTAGGGGCGCTGTGGGAGGCGCTGGTCCTCCGATGCGTGGCTCGTCACGAACTCGCCATGCGCCATCGCGTACTGGCAGAAGCTCTTGCCGAGCGGCACGACCTTCAGCCAGGTTCGGTATTCGGCGGTGCGGTCGAAGGCGTGCGTCGCATGCATCACCTCGCCATTGAGCTTGTAGATGGCGGTGAATCGGTAGGGTGTTCGGTCGTTGAGCAAGGCGAGTGCCGGAACGATCCCGCGGTTGGCAAGTACGCTGCGAATGGCGGCAGCGGGCGCTGGCAGGTCTATGTCGAGCATGAAGATTCTGATGAAACGTGGCGCGAATCTTACGTAATTCTTACGGCGCTCGGGAACGGGGTTTGACCTCGAATTTGTCAGCGCAAACCCTTGGGTCTGTCTGCGGAAGGGCTCAGGGTTCCGAGTTTTCCCAGCCGGGCGCGAAGGGGAAGCGGGAGGCCCAGAACCCGGCGAGGCGCGGCTCGGCATCGACTCGGCGGACCACCTCGGCCATGCGCGGCGCCTCGCGGTAAAAGCGCGTCCGGCACGGCGTCCAGCGCGAGACCACCGTCACATAAAGGTCGAGCATGCCGATGTGCTCGCCCAGCAGGTAGGTCGTGCCGCGCGGCAGCTGCGCATCCATCAGGCGCCAGCACTCGGCGATGCGCTCGGCCGTGCGTGCCAGGATCACCGTCTCGGCCTGGGAATCGGCCGCCAGGCGCGAGGGCTCGTCGCGCACCCAGTACATCGAATAGATGGCGGCGGGGATGAAGCTCATCCAGCGGAGGTACTGGGCTCGGCGCGGATCGGCGATGTCCGGCGCCAGCCCGGCCTCGGGATGGCGGTCGCCCAGCCAGATCAGGATCGCCGCGCTCTCGGTCATGATTTCGCCCGAGGGCAGGACCAGGACCGGCACCTGCCGCATGGCATTGACCGGGAGCAGTTTCTGCCGCTCGCCTTCGCCATCCCATGGCGCGATGTCGACCACTTTCACGGGAGCGCCGATCAGCGTCAGCGCGGCGTGGACGGGCGTGGCGCCGGAGCCGGGCGCGCCGTAGAGCGTGTAGGCGGAGGCGTTGTTGCCGCTGTTGCCGCTGTCCATCGCGAAAGCCTACACCCGCGCGCCGTCCGCGTGCGCGGCCCGGCCTTGACGCTTGTCAGGCTGCGATCAGGCCCTCGACGCGCTTCAGCGCCTCCAGCGTCTTCACGCAGGCCTCGGCCACCTCGGTGCCCTTGACGGCGAAGTGGCGGTGGAAGTACTTGCGGTGTTCCACATGCTCGTGGAAGTGATGCGGCGTGAGCACGGCCGAGAAGACCGGAACGTCCGTCTCCAGCTGCACCTGCATGAGCGAACTCACCACCGTGCCGGCGACGAACTCGTGGCGGTAGATGCCGCCGTCCACCACCAGCGCGCAGCCGACGATGCCCGCGTAGCGCCCGGAGCGCGCGAGCCGCTTGGCATGCAGCGGGATCTCGAAGGCGCCGGGCACATCGAAGATGTCGATGTCGGCGCGCGGCACGCCTTGGCGCTCCATCTCTTCGAGAAAGGCGTCGCGCGCCTGGTGGACGATGTCCGAATGCCACTGCGCCTGCACGAAGGCGATGCGCTTGCCGCGCGAGACATCGGTCGCGGCGACGGCGGAGAGGGGAAGGTCGTTGATCTGACTCATGGTTTGCCTTTCGAGGAAGGGTTGCCTGAATCAGGGCGCACGAGCCCGAAGCGAGCAAGTGCGTGCGAACGCGCGCGCCTGTCCGGCCACGGGACCGCGCTCTCTTTCATCCGGACTGTGAGGCTTCGTCAAAAGCCTGAACCGTCGGCCCCGGGATCTCACCAGGTCTGCTGACCCCGCGGCGCATGGCGCGCCGCGGGCGCTCGCGGGCTCGTGCGAACAGGTCGCCATCACCGCCGGTGGGGAATTCCACCCCGCCCTGAGAACGCTTTGCCGCCGCGCTCTCGCGCGACGGCCCTGCGATTCTAGGAGCGCCGCGGCGCGCGTGTTGTCGCCTGGGCGGCAGACCTTGCGAAAGCCGGGTCGAGAGCGGCCTTCATTCTTCGGCGCGGTCGCCGAGGAACCGCGTCATGCGCTCCAGCTCGTCATCCAGCGCCGCGCGAAAGGCCGCGTCCCGCGGCTTCCTGCCGGCATAGCCGAGCATGGGTTGCAGCCGACCTTCGCGCGCCGACACATTGGCCCAGCCGATCACGCGGTCGTGCCACAGCAGGGGCAGGGCGTAATAACCGAGCCGGCGCTTCGGCGCGGGCACATAGGCCTCGAAGGTGTAGCGCCAGCCCCAGAGCAGCTCGAAGCGCCGGCGGTCCCACACCACCGGGTCGAAGGGTGCGAGCAGGCGCACCGCGTCGTCCGGCGCGTGGCGGCGGGAGGCGGGGTTCTCGTCGGCCGGCCAGTACCAGGTCGTGCCCTCGATGCGGCTGCCGGCGAACTGCTCCCGCGCCTTTTGCAGGGCTGACTGCAACTGCGGCCCGAGATGCGGCGCCCCGTAGCTCAAGAGGCGCACGAGATAGGTCAGGCTCGAAGCCGGCAGCGGCGCGTACTTGCGCACCACCAGCTCGACGAGCGCGGCGGCGCGCAGCGCTCGGCCGGCCGGGCTGTCGTCGCAGGGCGCGTGGGCCACCGCTTCATAGATGCGCGTGCCGCTGTCGCGCCGCGCCACGCGCAGCATGCCCCGGTAGTGCATGTCGTCGAGCAGATGCGTGGTGGCGTTGCTCGAGCCGCCCCAGTAGTTCGTCACCCGTCCGTGCGCGAAATGCGCCTCGACCTGACGCGGGTGCACCCGCCCGTGTTCGCGCACGAAGGCCAGCACCTCGGCCGCCTTGCGCCGGGTTTCGGCATCCCAGGGGCGCTTGGCTTCGCGCGGGTGCATCAAGGCCAGGTGCTCGCGCGGCAGGAATCCGTAGTTGACGAGGCAGTCCTCCTCGATGGCCAGCCGGGCGTAGCGGCGCTCGAGATCCCCTGCGTGGTAGTCCTTCACGCGGTGGCGCAGGGTCAGGTCCTGTGCCCGCGCCGGCGCGCGGATGGGATCGGCCTGCACGAAGCCCAGGCGCCGGATCGCCGCCGGCAAGGTCGTGGCCTTGAAGAGGGTGCGCGCGACGGCGTAGCGGCGCAGGTCGTCGAGGGTCGGCTCAGCCATGCGCCGAATTGCAGCACAGCCGGCGGCGGCGTGCGCGCCGGATTCGTCAGACCACGCTGCGGTGGCGCTCGATGCAGGTGGCCAGCGTTTCCTCGCCCGTCCGCTGCCACCAGTCCAGCGCCGAGAAGATCTCGACCTCGCTGAAGCCGCCGAAGCCCGCGGCCTCGACCCAGCCGCGGATCTTGCGCAGCTCGACCACGCCGTCACCCATCATGCCGCGGTCGTTCAACAGGTCGCGCGTGGGCGTGAGCCAGTCGCACACGTGGTAGGCCAGCAGGCGTTCCCGGCCTGCGCGCGCGATCTGCTGCTCGAGCTTCGGGTCCCACCACACGTGGTAGATGTCGAGCGCGACGCCGAGCATGCCCGAGCGCGCGGGGTCGAGCGCATCGCACAGGTCCAGCGCCTGCTCCAGCGTGTTGATGCAGGCGCGCTCGGCCGCCTGCATGGGATGCAGGGGCTCGATCGCGAGCGGCATGCCGACTTCGCGCGCGTACTCGAGGGATGCCTCGATGCCGTCGCGCACCTCGCCGCGCGCGCGGGCGATGTCCTTGTAGTGCGCCTTGCCTTCGAGCGCGCCGGGCAGGGCGCCCACCACCAGCACCACGCAGGGCGCATCGAGCGTCTTCGCCTCGTCGATGGCGCGGCGGTTGTCCTCCAGCGCGGCCTTCAGGCCGGCGGCGTCGGGCGCCGGGAAGAAGCCGCCGCGGCAGTAGCCCGAAAGGCGCATGCCGTGCGTGCGCAGCTGCCTGGCGATGCGTTCGATGCCGACCGCGTGGACCTGGTCGCGCCACGGGCTGATGGCGCGGATGCCCAGCGCGGCGCACTGGTCGATGATGCGGTCGAGCGGCACTTCGGCGCCCAGCTGCTTGCGGATGGTGGCCGTGTTGAGGGAGAGCCACTCGTGGTCTTGGGAGAAATCGCGCATGAGAAGAAAGGGGGAAGGGAGGGAAAGGGAAAAGGAAAAAGCTCAGCCCGCCATCGGCGCCATGGCCTCGAAATCGGGCATTGCCGCGCTTGCGAAGCCGGCACAATCCAGCGAGCCCAGGCGGATGCGGCCGTCCCGGATGCGCAGGCGCACCGCGCCGTGGGAGCGCTCGTAGAGGTCGCCATGCGCGTCGAGGAAGCTTTGCTGTTCCGCGGCCGGCTGCGCGGCCATGCCGTTCACGTAGTGATGGCCGTTGCGCTCCACATGGGTGATGCCCAGCAGGTTGACCAAGGCCAGATCCTGCTGCACGGAAAGGCCGGCCTGCGTCGTCAGGTCTTCGCCCGACATGAAGTAGCGCAGCTGCGACTGCTCGGCGTTCCACGCTGCGCAGCGTGCCGCGTTGAGCAGCGACTTGTAGAAGCCCTTGCAGGTCTTCGAGGAAACGCCGGTATAGCCGCGCGCCCGGGCCTGCACGAAGGTGTCGAGCTCGCCATCGGACTCGTCGATGATCACCGGCTTGCCGATGCTGGCGCTGCGCACGTCGCGCAGGTCGCACTCCAGCGCCCGCTTGCGCGAGATCGGCTGCTCGATGAAGAGGATCGAGGCGTACAGGCGCGCGAGCGCGGGCGTTTCGCGCATGCGCGCCATCAGCTCGGCGATGCCGGCCGCGTCGGCGTACTGTTCGTTGCCGTCGAGCGAGACGAAGTAGGGGCCGCCCATGTCGTCGAGCACCGTCTCGATGGCGCCGAGGCGGGCCAGGTCGGCCGCGATGTCGCCGCCCACCTTGAGCTTGAAGTAGCGGTGGCCGTAGACGCGCACCACCTCCTCGAGCGTTTCCGGCAGTCCGTCGGCCACGCGCTCCCTCAGGTCCGCCGCGGTGATCGCATCGAGCATGCCGACGGTGTGGCGTGCCTCGATGCTTTCGGAAGGAGCCAGCTTCGCCAGGAAGGCGTCCATGCCCAGCCCGTCGAATTCGGGTCTTGCCGCGCCGATGCCGGCGGCGTTGCTGCGCATGGCCGCGTAGAAGGAGATCTGCAAGGCGCGGCACAACGCGTCGAGCACCGCCCGGTCGAGCAGAGCCGGTCCGTAGCTTGCCAGCAGCGGATTGAAGCCCAGCGCTTCGGCGGCTGTGCGGTGCGCATCGTGCTGCCGCGCGAAGTGGCCGAAGGCGGTTGCGGGCGTCGCGTCGCCCAGGTAGGCCTCGCGCGCGAGCGTGGTCACCCGGCGCAATTGATCGAAGTTGTCCTCGTTGCTGAGTGCGAGGTTCTTGTCGAACCACTTGGGCGCCATCAGCTCGGCCGCGGCGCCCCAGGCGCTGCGCCCGTCGCCGAGCTCGATGCGCACGCGCGCGAAGGCCTGCGGGCACTCGGTCAAGGTCACCACGCCGAAGCGGAAGGGCAGCCGCAGCACCACGGGGCGCTCGAAGAGGGCGATCTCGCGGATCGTGAAGCGTCGTGCTTCAGTCATGGCTCATGGCCTCCTCGAGTCCGCGCAGATAGCCGATGGCGCGCGCCGCGGAGCCCATGCCGTCGGGAACGTAATCGAAGGGTTCGACCGCCACGATGCCCCGGTAATGCCCCGCGGCTTGCATCTCGCTCAGCGCCGCCAGGATGGGCGCGAAGCGCATTGCGCCCTGGCCCGGGCCGCGGCGGTTCGGGTCGTTGACCTGCACATGGGCGATCTGCCCGGTGGGCATCCAGCGGCGGATCAGCGTGGGAATGTCCTCGCGCTCCATCTGCCCCGCGGCGCTGCAGTCGATCATGGTCCTGAAGGCCGGCGAGCCGATGGCCTGCACCAGCTCGATTGCCTCGGCCACCGTGTTGACGAGGTCGGTCTCGGCGGTGGAGAGCGGCTCGATGCAGTAGATCACGCCGCATTGCTCGGCAGACCGTGCGGCGGCCGCCAGGCATTCGCGCGCGCGGTCCAGGGCTGCGGCGCGCGTCTCGCCCGGCGGCACGGAGCGCTGCTTCGGCGAGCCGTGAACCAGGTAGCGCCCGCCCATCAGCGCGCAGAGCTCGACCAGGCGCTGCATCACCGCCGTGCCGCGTCGGCGCAGCGCCGCGTCGGCGCTCACGATCGAAAGGCCGGCCGGCGCCACCAGCAGCCAGTGCAGGCCGCTGATCTCGAGGCCGTGGTCGAGTGCGATGCGCCCGAAGGCGCGTGCCTGCGCATCGTCGATGGCCATGGGGTCGGGCGCCAGCGTGAAAGGTGCGACCTCCAGCCCGTCGTAGCCGAGCGCCGCCGCGACCCGGCATTGCTCGGCGAAGGGCAGCTCCTTCAGCACCTCGTTGCACAGCGCAAACTTCATGGAGATGAATCCTCAGGCGCTGCGGCGGAGCACGAAACGCTTCGCGCCGCCCCAGGCGCGGCGCAAACGCACGTTCACCGCCGGGATGTACATCAGCATCGTCAGGATGGTGACCGCCGCCAGCGCCGCGCAGATGGGCCGCGTGAAGAAGGGCGCGATGCTGCCGTCGGACAGCACCAGCCCGCGGCGCAGGCTCTTGTCCAGCAGCTCGCCCAGCACCAGCCCCAGCACGAAGGGCGCCATCTCGTAGCCGCGGCGGCGCAGGAAGAAGGCGCCGATGCCCACCGCGAGCATGCAGTAGACGTCGAACAGCCGCGAGGCGATGGCGAACGAACCCACCGTGCACAGCACGAAGATCACCGGCATCAGCACCGTGCGCCGCACCCGCAGCACGTGCAGCAGCGGCCGCACCAGGAACAGGCCGAAGATCAGGATGCTGAAGGTGGCCAGCGTGGTCATCGCCACCACGTCGTAGACGAACTGCGGCGTCTTGATCATGAGCATGGGGCCGGGCTGGATGCCGTGGATGATCATTGCCGCCATCAGCACGGCGGCCGGCGCCGAGCCCGGAATGCCGAGCGCCAGCGCCGGGATGATGCCGCCGGGAATCGCGGCCATGTCGCCGGTCTCCGCCGCCATCAGTCCGTCGATCGAGCCCTTGCCGAACTGCTCGCGCTCCGGGCTCACCGACTTCGCGGCGGCATAGGACATCCACGCGCCCGAGTCCTCGCCGATGCCGGGCAGGATGCCGGTCACCACGCCGATCACGCCCGAGCGGATCACGGTGCGCCAGTACTGGAACACCTCGCGGAAGCGCGGCAGCACGGAGTCCTTCATCTCGGCGATCTTGCGCTCGATCGGGTCGGCCAGCGAGGTCAGCACCTCGGCGAAGCCGAAGGCGCCGATCAGCGCCGGAATCAGCGCGATGCCGCCCGAGAGTTCGTCCCAGCCGAAGGTGAAGCGGTCGTAGGCGTACAGGCCTTCCTGGCCGATCTGCGCCACCAGCAGGCCCAGGCAGCCCATGAGCCAGCCCTTGATCGGGTCCTCGCCCACGATGCTGCCCGACATCGCGACGCCGAAAAGGGCGAGCCAGAAGAACTCGAAGGCGCCAAATGACAGCGCGATCTCGGCCAGCGCCGGCGTGAACATCGCCAGGCACAGCACGCCGAACAGCGTGCCGGTGAAAGCGCCCGAGGTCGCGATGCCGATGGCGCGCCCAGCCTCGCCCTTGCGCGCCAGCGCATAGCCGTCGGCGCAGGAGGCGGCGTTCGCCGCGGTGCCGGGGATGTTCAGCAGGATCGCGCTGCGGCTGCCGCCGTAAAGGGTGCCGACATAGGCGCAGATCAGGATCAGGATGGCGTCGTTGGGCGCCATCTTGATGGTGAGCGTGGTCAGCAGCGCGATGCACAGCGTGGCGGAGAGCCCCGGCATGCAGCCCACCAGGATGCCCAGCAGCGCGCCGCCGAGCCCATAGATGAGGGACCAGAAGTTCAGGAAGCTGAGGTAGGAGTGCCCCAGCATCTGAAGGCCTTCGAGCATGCCGTGGTCTCCTCAGGGAAGCCGCACCAGGAAGAACTCCTGGAACACGAGCGTGATGACGATGCCGGCGCCCAGGCCGACCGCCAAAGCAAAGGCGAGGCCTCGCAACCGCTGGTTCTTCGCGCTGCGTTCGGCGAACTGCAGCAGGCCGATGGTGACCGTGACGAAGACGGCCGCCGCGGCCCAGAAGGGCAGCCCGCGGCCCACCAGCCCGCCTGCGAAGCCGATGCACAGGGCCAGCACGGTCCACATGCGGCGGGCCTCGGCACGGTCGGCTTCGGTGCGCACGTGCGGCACATGGGGTGTGCGGGCCAGCCGTCGCCACGAGCGGTAGAGCATCAGCAGGCCGAAGAACACGATCGCCACGCCGAGCAGGCCCGGCAGCAGGCCCGGCACCGTGTAGGGGTTGATGTCCTGCTTCTCCAGCCGGTCCATGCGCAGCGACCCGATGGTGGTCGCGATGCCGAGCGCGATCCAGCCCAGCGACTGCCGGAGGTCCGAACGCGGCGAGGTCTTGCGTACGTGCGCGGCGGCCTCGGCCTGCGTTGCGGCGCGTTCTGCGTCGGTGGCGCTCGTCACGGCCGCGCGATGCCCAGCGTGTCCGGCGAGACCTTGGCCTTGCCGCTGTCGAACAGCAGCCAGGCGTTGGCCTGGATGGCCGGCATGACCGCGGTATGCGCCTCGGCGCCGTGCAGCGGCGCGAACAGGGCGCCGCGGCTGGTGGCGTACTTCTTCAGCGCCTCGCTCTTGGCGATGTTGTCGACCCAGATCTTCTCCACCGTCTTCACCACCTCGTCGGGCACGCCCTTGGGAATGAAGATGCCGAAGTAGTTGGCCGGGGCCTTGAAGCCTTCGAGCGTCTTGGACAGCGGCTCGATGGTGCCGTAGCCTTCCAGCTCCAGCGCCTTGTCGCTCACCGTGGCCAGCGGTCGGATGCGCTTGCCGCGGATCATGTCGGCCTGCTCCACCGCGAGCTGGGTGGTGACCTCCGTCTCGCCCGCCACCGTGGCCACGACGGCCGGGTTGCCGCCGTCGTAGGTGACGTGCCGGTACTTGACGCCGGTGCTCTTGGCGATCAGCTCCATCGCGTTGTGGCCGGCCGAAGTCACGCCGGCCGTGGCGACGCTGATCTGGCCGGGCTTGGCCTTCATGGCATCGAGCAGCTCCTTGGCGCTCTTGTAGGGCGCGGACGCGTTGACGCCGATGACCTGCACGTTCGCGACGTTGAGGAACAGGTGCCAGTCGGCGATCTTGGTCTTGAGCATGCCCAGGGTTTCGTAGGCGCCCAGGTCCTGCGCTGCGCCGGCCGTCCAGGTGTAGCCGTCCTTGGGGGCGTCGAGCGCGCTCTTGCTGCCGATCGAGCCCGAGGCGCCGGGCTGGTTGACGATCACCACCTTCTGGCCCAGCGTCTTCTCGATCTCCGCGGCGGTGACGCGCGTCACCTGGTCGGTGGAGCCGCCGGCGGCCCAAGGCACGATGATGGTCACGGGCCGCGAGGGCTTCCAGTCCTGGGCCTGGACGGGCGCACCCAGCGCGGCGAGGGCCGCGAGCACGAGGGTGGGAGCGATGCTTCGGATCAGGTGGCGCTTCTGCATGGTGTCTCCTGTTGATGCGTTGGAGTGGGGAAACGGGATGCGTGAAGAGCTGGCTAGCCGAGCCAGCGTTGCAGGTGCGAGGCGACGAAGCCGTCGTCGTGGAGTTCGGGGTAGGCGTCGTGCACGCGCGTCAGTTCGGCGGCCTGGCCGGGGCTGAGGCCTTCCAGCGGGTCCAGGCACCAGATGCCGTCCAGCAGGCCCTGGCGCCGCAGCACCTCGTGGCAACCGGCGATGCAGCCGTGGAATTCGTGGGCCACGTCGAACAGGGCGGCATTGCAATCGGTCACCTGGGCGTCGAGCGCGAGCAGCTCCGCAGGCACCTGGCCGGCCGCGACCGCCTCGTGCAATCGCGACAGCAGCTGCACCGCACGGCGCGTGCCCACGCTCCAGTGGCCCAGCAGGCCGCCCTTGATCCGCACGGTGACCGGCAGGCCTTCGCGCATGAAGACGAAGGGCGCGAGCAGGTCCAGCACGATGTGGTCGTCGTTGCCGGTGTAGAGCGTCACGCGATCGGCGGCGCCCGCCTCCACCACGCCGCGCACCACGTCGAGCGTGCGGTAGCGGTGGAACGGCGCGACCTTGATCGCCACCACGTTCTGAATCGCGGCGAAGCGGGCCCAGAACGCGGCGCTCAGGTGCATGCCGCCCACGGCCGGCTGCAGGTAAAAGCCGATCAGCGGGATCTCGCGCGCCACGGCCTCGCAGTGCGCGATCAGCGCGTCTTCGCCCTGCCCCTTCATGGCGGCCAGGCTCAGCAGCCCGGCGTTGTAGCCCAGGCCATGCGCCAGGCGCGCCTCGCCCACGGCTTGTTCCGTGCGGCCGCACACGCCGGCCACCATCGCAAGCTCGCGCGTCGGCTCGACCCAGGCGCGCGCCGTCTCCATCGCCAGGCGCAGCACCTCTTCGTACAGGCCCACCTCGCGGATCGCGAACTGGGTGGTGTGCACGCCCACGGCCAGGCCGCCCGCGCCGGC
>DATFFA010000311.1:0-8806 GCA_035250605.1 Variovorax sp.
TCCGCTGCAGCAGCTTGGCGTCGTTGGCGCTGTCGAGCAAGACCTTCTGCAGCTCGGGCTTGAGCGCGTCGAACTTCTGCTTGCTGTAGACCACCGGCATGGCGGTGAAGGCGTGCCGGGTCAGCGTCAGGTGCTTCTGCACTTCGTAGAACTTGGCGGCATAGGTGATGTCCACCGGGTGTTCCTGCGCATCCACCGCGCCCGATTCCAGGGCTTGGTAGAGCTCGCCCAGCGGCATCGGCAGCGGGTTGCTGCCCAGCAGCTTCCAGGCCTGGATATGGACCGGGTTGCCCATGGTCCGGATCTTCAGTCCCTTGACGTCCTCCGGCGTGCGTACTGCGCGATTCTTGGTGGTGATCGAGCGAAAGCCCACTTCCCAGAAGGCGAGCTGCTTGAGGCCGTGGGCCTCCAGTTCCTTCGCGAGGCGTTGCCCCACGTCGCCGTCCACCGTGGCATAGGCATGCGTTGGGTCGCGGAACAGGAAGGGGATGTCCAGCACCTCGAACTTCGAGACCAGGCCGGAGAAATTGCCGCTGCCGGCCATCATCATGTCGATGGTGCCGCCGCGCACCGCGCCCAGCGTGGTCGAGTCGTTGCCCAACTGGCTGCTGGGATAGACCTGCACTTCGAGCTGCCCCTTGCTGCGTTCCTTGACCAGTCGCGCGAACTCCAGCGCGGCCTGGTGCTGCGATGCGGTTTCGGGTCCGGCATGGGAAAAGCGAATCCTGGTGACCTGGGCATTGGCGGCAAGGCCGGTTGCGAGCAGTGCGCTGCACAGGGCGAGCTTGAGGAAGGAAAGGCGTTGCATGGTTGTGTCTCCTGTATGAATTCGTGGGGTCGCGGGGGAAGGGGCGCGTGCTGCTAGACCGCCCAGCGCAGCACCAGCGGATCGAGCCGCCGGGCGGTCTCGATCAGCCCTTTGCGGGTTTCGGGATGCATGGAGGGCCAAGGGTGGCGCGGCGCCTCGCAGGCGATCACGCCGCCTTCCTTCATCAGCGCCTTGGCAGCCAGGAAGCCCGACTGCCGGTTCTCGTGGTTGATCAGCGGCAGCCAGCGCTGGTAGAGGGCGAAGGCCTTGTCGCGATCGCCCGTGCGATGCGCTTCGATGATCGGGCGGATGCCGTCGGGATAGCCGCCGCCGGTCATCGAGCCGGTGGCGCCGGCGTCGAGGTCGGGCAGCAGGGTGATCGCTTCTTCGCCGTCCCAAGGCCCTTCGATCGCGGCGCCGCCCAGGCGGATGAGCTCGCGCAGCTTCGATGCCGCGCCCGCGGTCTCGATCTTGAAATAGGCGACGTGCTCGATCTCGCGCGCCATCCTCGCGAGAAACGCGGCCGACAGCGCAGTGCCGGCGGCCGGCGCATCCTGCACCATGATCGGAATGTCCACCGCATCGGACAGCCGCGCATAGAAGTCGAAGATCTGCGGCTCGGGCACGCGGAAGGTGGCGCCGTGATAGGGCGGCATCACCATCAGCATCGCGGCGCCCATCTCCTGCGCACGGCGACTGCGCTCGGCGCACGCCTTGGTGCTGAAATGGGTGGTGGTCACGATCACCGGCACGCGCCCGGCCGCGTGTTCGAGGATGGTGCGGGTCAGCACCTCGCGTTCGTCGTCCGCCAGCAGGAACTGCTCGGAGAAGTTGGCCAGGATGCACAGGCCGTCGGAGCCGGCATCGATCATGAAGTCGACGCAGCGCTTCTGGCTGTCGAGGTCGAGCGCGCCGTCTTCGCTGAAGATGGTGGGCACGACGGGGAAGATGCCGCGGTAGCGGGCAGGCTGGATGGTGGTCATGGCGTGAGAAGAAAAGAGCTGCGTCAGGTGATGACGCTGATTTGCCAGGGAACGAATTCCTGCTGGCCGTAGCCGTGGCGTTCGCTGCGCGAAGGCCGGCCGGACGCGGTGGCCAGCAGCAGCTGGAACAGCCGGGCGCCGAGTTCCTCGATGCTTTGCGTTCCGTCGAGCACCTCGCCGCAGTTGAGGTCCATGTCGTCGGACTGCCGCTGCCACAGCGCGGTATGGGTGGCGAGCTTGACGGAAGGCGAGGGCGCGCAGCCGTAGGCCGAGCCGCGGCCGGTGGTGAAGCAGATCAGGTTGGCGCCGCCTGCGACCTGGCCGGTGGCCGAGATCGGGTCGTAGCCGGGCGTGTCCATGAACACCAGGCCGCGGGCCGTCACCGGCTGCGCGTATTCGTACACGTCCACCAGGCTGGTCGAGCCGGCCTTGGCGATGCCGCCCAGCGACTTCTCCAGCACGGTGCTCAGGCCGCCGGCCTTGTTGCCGGCCGAGGGGTTGTTGTCCATCGCCGCGCCGTTGCGCGCGCAGTAGGCTTCCCACCAGCGGATGCGCTCGACCAGCTTGCGGCCGACCTCGGGCGTTTGCGCGCGCCGCGTGAGCAGGTGTTCGGCGCCGTAGATCTCCGGCGTTTCCGACAGGATGGCCGTGCCGCCCTGCGCAACCAGCAGGTCGACCGCTGCACCGAGCACCGGGTTGGCCGAGATGCCGGAGTAGCCGTCGGAGCCGCCGCACTGCAGGCCGACCACCAGATGGCTCGCGGGGACGGTCTTCCGGCGCACGGCATCGGCCTGCGGCAGCATCGCCTGGATGCGCTCGATGCCGTGCGCGATGGTGCGCGTGGTGCCGCCGGTGTCCTGGATGGTGAAGCTGTGCAGGCGCTCGCCGTGCTGCAGGCCCTGGGTCGCGAGCAGCTTTGCGATCTGGTTGGTTTCGCACCCGAGGCCGATGACCAGCACGCTCGCGAAATTGGGATGGCAGGCGTAGCCGCCCAGCGTGCGCTGCAGGATGGCGAGGCCTTCGCCTTCCGGGTCGATCGCGCAGCCGGAGCCGTGCGTGAGCGCCACCACGCCATCGATGTTCGGAAAGGGCGCGAGCATCTCGGGATGGATGTCGCGGCGGAAATGGTCGGCGATGGCGCGCGCCACGGTGGCCGAGCAGTTCACGGAGGTGAGGATGCCGATGTAGTTGCGCGTGGCGACGCGGCCGTCGTCGCGCACGATGCCCTCGAAGCTCGCCGGCTCGGCGGCGGCGGGCGTCGGCCGCGCCTCGGCGCCGTGGGCATGGTCGCGCGCGAAGTCGCCCATGGCCAGGTTGTGCGTGTGCACGTGCTGCCCCGCACGGATCGGCTGGCTCGCAAAGCCGATGATCTGCCCGTAGCGGCGCACGGCGCTGCCCGTCTCGATGGCCCGCGTGGCCATCTTGTGTCCCGGCGGAACCAGGCCGGCCACGGCGATGCCTTCGCTTTCGATGTGCGTGCCCGAGACCAGCTGGTCCAGCGAGATCACGACATCGTCATCGGCATGCAGGCGTATCACGCGTGCGCCGGGCCGGATGCTCGAGGACGACATGGCCGCTGCCGTCATTTGACGATGTCGAAGTCCTTGAGGTACTCGGTCTTCAGCGTGAGACCGAGCCCGGGCTTGTGGTCGTCGAGCTGCAGGAAGCCGTTCTCGGCCACCGGCTCGCCGTCGAAGATGTAGTAGAAGAGCTCGTTGCCCACTTCCACGTCGTGCATGGGGAAGTACTCGCTCATCGGCGAGGCCAGCGTGCTCATGGTCAGGTGGTAGTTGTGCATCTGGCCCGCATGCGGGATCACCGGCACGCTGTGGGCCTCGCACAGCGCGTTGATCTTGTGCGCGGCCGTGATGCCGCCGACGCGGTTGGTGTCGTACTGCACGACCGACACCGCCTTGCGGTCCAGCAGCTGCTTGAAGCCGTACAGCGAGAACTCGTGCTCGCCGCCCGAGATCGGGATGCCGGTCAGCTGGTTCAGCTCGGCATAGCCGTCGATGTCATCGGCGATCACCGGCTCCTCGAGCCAGCGCGGCTGGAACTTCTCGAGCTTGGGCAACATGCGCTTGGCGTACTCGAGGTTCCATCCCATGTAGCACTCGAGCATGAGGTCGTTGTCGTAGCCGATGACTTCGCGCACGGCCTCGACCGATTTGAGGTTTTCCGCCACGCCCTTCTGGAGGTGGGCCGGCCCGTAGCCGAAGCGCATCTTGAAGGCCGTGAAGCCCTGGTCGAGGAACTTCTGCGCCTCGGCCTGCATTTCCTTCAGGTCGGTGCGGTAGAGCTTGGAGTAGTAGCAGGGGATCTTTTCCTTGGTGCGGCCGCCGAGCAGCTTGAACACCGGCTTGTTCACCGACTTGCCCAGGATGTCCCAGATGGCGAGGTCGACCGCGGAGATGGCGGCCATGGTCACGCCCTTGCGGCCCCAGGCATGGGTGGCGCGGTACATGCGCTGCCAGAGGTACTCGTAGTCCCAGGGGTCGTGGCCGACGACCAGCGGCGCGAGGTACTGGTCGATGATGGCCTTGGCGATGGCCGGCGCGAGCGCCACGTTGCCGAGGCCGACGATGCCGTCGTCGGTCTCGATCTCGACCACCGTCCACGAATGGAAGCGGAAGGTGCTCATGGTTTCCTGCGGCGCGTACAGCAGGTCCATCGCGTTGGAGCAGAAGTTGCCCTGCGGCGGAACGGTCTTGCCTTTCCACTGGAAAACGCGGGCGCGGACGGATTTGATCTTCATGGTGCTTCTCGGGTGCGGGAGGGAGTTCAGGCGGGGGTGCAGTGGGCGAGGCGGTGCGCCGCGCCCATGCGGCTCGCGATGCGGAAGGCCTGCCACATGGCTTCGACGCTGGCCGTGCCCTGGCCTGCGATGTCGTAGGCCGTGCCATGCGCCGGCGTGGTGATGGGAATCGGCAAGCCGCCCTGCACCGTGACCCCGCGGCTGAAGCCCATCAGCTTGATGGCGATCTGGCCCTGGTCGTGGTACATGGTCACGACGGCCTGGTAGTCGCCCGCCTGGGCCTTCAGGAAGATGGTGTCGGCCGGGAAAGGGCCGTGGAAGGGCGCCTCGGTGGGCCAGTCGCGGGCCTGCAGGCGCTGCACGGCCGGGATGATGATGTCGACCTCCTCGCGTCCGCACAGGCCGCCGTCGCCGCCGTGCGGATTGAAGGCCGCGACCGCGATCTTCGGCTGCGCCACCCCGTTGGCCAGGAGCGAGCGGTAGATCAGCTCGGCGGCCTGTTCGATGCGCTCCACGCTCAGGTAGGCGGCCACGTCCTTCAGCGGCACGTGCGAAGAGATGCGCGAGGTCCAGAGCTCGCCGAGGGTGTTGAACTCGCAGAAGTAGCCGGCGACGCCCAGGTGCTGCGCGAAATGGTGCAGTTCGTCCTCGTGCTGCAGGCCGCCAAGCTTCATGGCGTGCTTGTTGAGCGGTGCGAAGCAGATCGCGTCGACTTCGCCGGCGAGCGTCGCGTCCATGCACTGGTCGAGCACCTGCAGCACCGAACGACCGCCCGGCGCCGCCGCCCGGCCGCGCTGCACCAGCGCGGGGTCGATGCTGCGCAACGCCAGGAATGCGGGGCGCGCCGTACCAGCGCGCCCACGCACCTCGGCCAGCGAATGCACCTCGTCGGTGGCGACGGAGCTGCCGGCAATGCGCTGGCCCTCGTCCCACAGCCAACGGTCGCCGACCAGCACGATGTTGGCGAGCGCCGTGGCTTCGGGCTTGGCCAGCAGCTTGGCGATCAGTTCGGCGCCGATCCCGGCGGGGTCGCCGAGGGTGAGCGCGACAACGGGAAGGGAAGAGGTGTTCGTCATGTCAATCCAGGCGGATGCGGTTCTTCTTGATGACCTCGCCGAAGCGCTTGTATTCGGCAGCGTGGAACTGCGCGAATTGCGCCTGGGTCATGGGCGCGATCTCGGCGCCGACGGCGTCGAGGCGGGTTCGGGTCTCGGGCATCGCGAGCACCTGGCCGACCGCGTCGTGCACCCGGTCCTGCACCGCCTTCGGCGTCGCAGCGGGCATGTAGATGCCGTACCAGGCGCTCATCTCCACGTGCGGCACGCCCGCTTCGGCCAGCGTGGGTACGTCGGGCAGCTGCGCATTGCGGCTGGCGGTGGTCACGGCGAGCGCGCGGACCTTGCCGTTCCTGATCTGGCCGATCACCGAGGGCAGGGTGTCGAAGCTCAGCTGCACCTGGCCGCCGACCAGGTCGACGAGCGCCGGGCCGCTGCCCTTGTAGGGCACATGCGTGATGTCGGTGCCGGTCGCGTCCTTGAACATCTCGGCCGCGATGTGCTGGGTGCTGCCCGCGCCGCTGCTGGCGTAGTTGAGCTTGCCCGGGTCCTTCTTCGCCAGCTTGACCAGTGCCTGCACCGAGTCGGCCGGCACGCTGTTGCTCACCACCAGCACGTTGGGCACCGCGCCGACGAAGGCCACCGGCACCAGGTCGCGGTTGCTGTCGTAGTTGAGCTTGAGCAGGTGCGGCGCGATCGCATGGGCGGTGACCACGCCCATCACCATCGTGTGGCCGTCGGTGGACTTGGCCGTGGCATCGGCCGCCAGCGTGTTGGAAACGCCGGGCCGGTTCTCGACGACCACCGGCTGCTTGAGCAAGGGGCCGAGCCGGTCGGCGACCGCGCGCGCCATCGCATCGGTGCCCCCGCCAGGTGCGGAGCCCACCATGATCCTGATCGGGCGGGTGGGCCAACCTTGGGCCTGCACGGCGCCCGTGGCGAGCGCCAGCAACCCTGCGGCCGCAGCCGCGATGAGCTTTTTCATCTGCTTGTCTCCAGATTGTTTCGAGGATTCGCTGGTGGCAATCGTAGGGAGGCGATTGATGCACGTAAACTGAAAGCTCTTGATCGATCTATATCCTGAGGTAATCAATCGTGGGCTCCCTCGACAAGCAGGATTCGACCCCCCGGCTGCTCAACCGCGTTCGCATGAGGCAGGTGGCGCTGATGCTGGCCGTGGAGGAACGGCGCACCCTGCGCGCCGCCGCCGATCAACTGGGCCTGACGCAGCCGGCCGCCACCAAGATGCTTCACGAGCTCGAGAGCGCGCTGGGCCAGCCGCTGTTCGAGCGCGCCGGGCGCGGCCTGCGGCTCAACGCCGCGGGCGAGCGCGTGATGGGTTACTTCAGGGGAATCCGCGGCAGCATGGAGGCGCTCAATCGCGAACTGCACGAGTTCCAGCTCGGCAGCGTGGGCAAGTTCTCGCTCGGCAGCATCATGGCCGCCTCGCCCGGCCGGCTGACCGACGCGCTCACCGAACTCAAGGCGGCCCATCCCTTGCTGGCCATCGAGATCGCCGTGGACACCAGCGACAAGTTGCTCGCTCAGTTGCACGAGGGCGTGCTCGAGGTGGTGGTGGGTCGCCCCGTGGGTCCCGAGGCGGCGATCTGCACCTTCAGGGCGATCGAGGACGAGGCCTTGGCAGTGGTTGCCGGCAACGACCATCCGCTGGCCGGACGGTCACGCGTGGCCTTCGCCGATCTGCTGGACTACCCGTGGATCCTGCAACCGGCGCACAGTCCCATGCGCGACGTGATCGAGCGCGAGTTCCAGGTGCACCACGCGGTGGTGCCGCGCGGCCTGATCGAGACCGGTTCGATCCTCACGACCATCAACCTGATTCGCAAGTCCCGGATGATCGGCGTGATCCCGGCGACGGTCGCGCAGCGCGACGCCGAGCATGGCGTGCTCAGCATCGTGCGCTACCCGATACGGCACAAGCTCGCGACCTACGGCAGCATCGTGCGCAGCGACCGGCCGCTCAGTACGCCGGCAGAGCAGTTCCTGGAACTGCTGCACAGGAAACGATAGGCCGGCCATGCGGCTCGTCGATGAGCCGAGCCAATGGACTCATTGGCTTTCCTCGTTGGACGTGCTGCGCTCGAGGACCTCTAATGCCTGCGTCACCAGAACACCACGGAGACGCCTGATGCTTCACTTCCACCAAAAGATCGCCGCCGCGGCCTGCGCGATCCTGCTCGGTTGCGCAAGCGCCGAAACCGCCGCCGCCTCGATCGGCGGACCCCTGAACCTGGCCGACGAGGGCATGTTCTTCGTCAACGGGAAGCCGGTCACTTCCAAGCATCCGGGCGTGTCGCCGGCCGGCCCGGTCAAGCCGGGGACGGTGGCCGTCAACCAGATGTACGTCCACTACCGCATCCCTGCGAACAGGACCAGCGCCATCCCCGTCGTGCTGGTGCACGGCGGCGGGTTGACCGGCATGAGCTACGAGACCACGCCCGATGGACGAGAGGGCTGGGCCACCTACCTCGCGCGCAAGGGGCATGCCGTCTACGTGGTCGACACGCCGGGGCGCGGGCGCTCCGGCTTCGACGCGACCGCCATCAACGCAGCCAAGGCCGGCGACAGCGTCGCCGGCCTGCCCGCCAGCGTGTTGATGGTGACGGCCGAACTCGCCTGGCCGCTTTTCCGCTTCGGACCTTCCCACGGCACCGCGTTCCCCGACACGCAGTTTCCCGTGGAGGCATTCCCGAGATTCGCTTCGCAGGGTGTGCCCTTCGCCGAGGCCATGCTCGACGGCGGCGGCATGGGCACCGCCCCGCAGGCGCTCGCAGCCCTGCTGGACGACATCGGGCCCGCGATCGTCGTCGTGCACTCGCTGGCAGGGCCTTTTGCCGATGCCCTGGTCGGCTTGCGGCCCGCGCTGGTCAAGGCCGTCGTCAACATCGAGGGCGCGCAGTCGGTCGCGCCCACCGACGCGCAGATCGCCGCCTATCGAGGCATCCCCGTGCTGGAGCTGTTCGGGGACCATCTGGACGCCCCCGTGTTCACGGGCAAGCCCCGCTACGAGGCGCGCAAGGCCGTGGTCGAGCGGATCAACCGCGCGGACGGGGGCAGGGCGTCCCTGGTGCGGCTTCCCGAAGTGGGCCTCAAGGGCAACTCGCACATGATGATGCAGGACAGGAACAACCTGGAAGTGGCCGACTTCATTCTTCGCTGGATCGCGGACCAGGTGCGCTGAACC